>CAYGRI010000198.1:0-9638 GCA_964352155.1 uncultured Maritimibacter sp.
GCTGATCCTGCAGAATGCGCGCCGCATAGGCCACCGCGTCATCCGGAGAGATAGAGCCATCGGTTTCCAGTTTCAGCGTCAGCTTGTCGTAATCCAGCACCTGTCCCTCACGGGTGGGCTGAACCTCATAGCTGACCCGGCGGACCGGCGAATAGATCGCGTCGATGGGCATCAGGCCGATCGGCGCATCCTCGGGTCGGTTCTTGTCGGCCGAGACATAGCCCTTGCCGGTGCTCACGGTCAGTTCCATGAACAGGTTGGCGCCGTCGTCCAGGTGACAGATCACGTGATCCTTGTTCAGGATCTCGATCCCCGAGGATTCCGAGATGTCGCCGGCGGTGACAACCATCGGCCCCTTGGCCGAGATCGACAGCCGCTTGGGCCCTTCGACTTCCATGCGGATCGCAACGCCTTTGAGGTTCAGTACAACGTCGGTCACATCCTCGCGGACCCCGGCGATGGACGAAAACTCGTGCAGGACATTGTCGATTTGAACGCTGGTGATCGCCGCACCCTGCAGCGAGCTCAGCAGCACCCGCCGCAGCGCATTGCCAAGCGTCAGGCCAAAGCCACGCTCCAGCGGTTCAGCGACAACCGTTGCCTGACGTGCCGGGTCGTTCCCGGCCTTGACGTCAAGCTGTGTCGGTTTGATCAGCTCCTGCCAATTCTTGTGGATCATGCTATTTGGCCTCCATTCTTGTTCCGCGCCCGGACCCTTGGCGGGGAACTCCCGAGGTTTTCAATGGCGAGACGGGCCGCGCGAAGGACGCGCAGCCCGCGAATTGTAAAGATCGCAGCTCAGACCCGGCGCCTCTTGGGCGGGCGGCAGCCGTTATGCGCAATCGGCGTCACGTCGCGGATCGACGTGATGTTGAACCCGGCCGCCGCCAGGGCGCGCAGCGCCGATTCACGGCCCGAACCAGGACCCTGAACTTCGACCTCAAGCGTCTTGACGCCGTGTTCCTGTGCCTTGCGGCCCGCATCCTCGGCGGCCATCTGCGCGGCGTAGGGGGTCGATTTGCGCGATCCCTTGAAGCCCATCGTCCCGGCGGACGACCATGCGATCGCATTGCCCTGCACGTCGGAAATCAGGATCTTGGTGTTGTTGAAGGACGAGTTAACATGCGCCACACCGGCGGCGATGTTCTTGGAAACCTTGCGCTTGGGTGCGCGACGATCACGTGCCATATCTCTTGCCCTCCCTTATTTCTTCTTGCCGGCAATGGCTTTTGCCGGGCCCTTACGGGTGCGGGCGTTCGTATGGGTCCGCTGGCCGCGGACGGGCAGGTTGCGGCGATGACGCAGGCCGCGGTAGCAGCCAAGATCCATCAGGCGCTTGACGTTCATCTGCACTTCGCGGCGCAGGTCGCCTTCGACGGTCACGTTTGCGTCGATATGCTCGCGGATCTGCAGCACTTCGGAATCCGACAGCTCATTGACGCGGCGGGCGTAGTCGATGCCGACCGAATCGCAAATCTCGCGTGCGATCGCGGGGCCAATTCCGTGAATATAGGTCAGCGCGATGGGAACGCGCTTGGCGGTGGGGATGTTTACACCGGCGATTCGTGCCACGTGGGTCGTCCTTTTCAGTTGCGGTTCCGTCGTCCCGGAACCTTTTTTCACAACGCGGGCCCGCAGGCATGCACGCCGACGGGCCGATGGGTAAGCTCGAAACTGAGGGCAGGGTGCGACCCTGTGCTGCAGCCGATTCTCTGTCGAGACACTGCCAAATAAAAGCTTGACCGAGGAAGGTCAAGGCCATGTCAACGATTCGCGCCCGCCATGACAGCCATTGCCGCCGCGATTGCACAAACCCTGCGAATGGATGATAGACCGGACCCGCGCAATCGCGCAAGCATCCAGAAGCGGGCATTCGAGATTTACGCAAAACGCCAGCGGCCCGGGCGGGCACGCTGGCGTCGTTTGCGATTGCCAGATAGGTTAGCCGAGCAGCGGTACCCGGTAGATCACCCATTCCTCGGTACGGGTCACTTCGCGCCCGCCGGTCTTGATCTGAAACATCGGGCGCCCGTCGAAATCGATCGGGCAGCCCACCAGGTCTTCTTCGATATTGTAGTAGGGTTCGGTCAGATCCGTCACCCCGACCCGGCGGCAGGGATCATCCGAACCGCGATAGCCCAGCCCGAGGCTCACATCGTTCTTTGGGCTGATGTTCCGCGACACCGTAAGCTCCGCGCATCCGGCAAGCGGCAGCACGATAAGCGCGGTTAGAAAAGCACGTGTCATTGGGGAGCCTCCCAACTGGCAGTTTTTGACACGACCATTATTCCGCAAAATCCGTCAAATGCGAAGAGTTCTGTGGATAGCTTCGGACCTGTGGAAACAATTGTGTCAAATCTGCATGGCTGTCCCCGGGCGCCGATCAATACGGCATCCGGTGAGTCGCAGGTCTAGGGCAAAGTCCCGGTCAGGACGTAGCGCAAGAGATCGACCACCTGCTGCGGCGTCTCGCAGACGGCAAGGGCGGCGGCATCGACTTCTTTCAGCGCATGCTGGTGATCGGCGCCGTGCATGATGATCAGGGACTTTCCCAGCGCGGCGGCATATCCGGCATCGAAGGCGGCGTTCCACTGCTTGTACTTGTCGCCGAACCGCACGACGACGACATCGGCGTCCGAGATTCCCTTGCGCGTGCGGATCGCGTTCACCATAGCGCCCTTGTGGTCGTGCCAGTATTTGTTCGGCTCGGCCCCCAGGATCGCCACGCCGCAATCGTCGCTGGCCGGATGGTCCGTCACTGGCCCGTCAAAGGCGACATCCAGCCCGGTCGCGCCCGCCACAATCTGGTCGCGCCAGTCGGTGTGGATCTCTCCGGATAGGTATACTTTCAACGTCATGTCGTTCCTCTCTCCCTGTCGGGCGGGTAGTGGCCGCACTAGGGGCCGTGATGTCACAGGGTCGGCGGGAGTTGCAACCGCCAGAACAGCGGCTCTCCGGCACGGCGCACGCGATCCAGCTTGAGCATCCGGGCGCGGTCGGGTTTGTGCTTTCTGGACTGGGTCAGCAGCGCCGGCATGTCTTGGGTGGGGGCAAAGCCAAAGGCCTTGGGCAGCTTGCTGTATAACGACCGTGGCGGCATTCTACCGTAGATGCCCTTGAGGATGGCGCCCGGCTCCGGCTGGTGCATCCAGACGTCGCGGCAGCCCAGATCCTCGACCAACACCCGCAGAACCGCCAGCAGCACGGCTTTCGGCCACAACCGGCCGTAGCGGTCGCGCAGCTGGGCGTCATAGGTCCGCGCCACCCGCAGTTCCCGCGACCGGGGCACAAGCCGTTCGAGAACCCCCACTTCTTCGCGCGCATAGCGGAGCCAGTCGCTTTGCACTTCCTCGATCAGCGCGACGCCGTTTTCGAGGTCAATGTCCAGCCGCGCCCAGGCCAGCGTCGGCCGCCCGGTTTCGCGGATCGGGTGCCTTGCGTATTCGAAATCCTTGCGGCCGTTACGGCCCGTATAGCGTCCCATCAGCGCAGCGTGATCCGAGGGGAAGCCCATTTGCAGCACAAGGTTGCCGCCCGGTCGGCTGATCTGCGACATGCTGTAGGCGCTGCCCAGATAGGGGTCGTCCAGGCCCCAATCCGCGAATGTCAGCTCGAAATCATGCCAGGGATGGGCATAGGCGGCCTCCAGCCCGGCCGTCGCTGCGCGGGTGGGGGCGCCGCTGGCGTCCCCACCCGCGGCGACCAGCCGCAGATCCGAGGGGCATAGGCGCCCGCCACAGGCGGCAACGACAGGACGCACCGCGGGACGGTCCAGGAACCGGCCCAAAGGCCCGCGCCGCAGGTCGGCCACCCGCGCGGGCGCGGTCAGGCTATGCGCCAGCAGCCAGGGGCTTTCCCGGTCGTCGAAGTAAGGAAACGCCAGAGGGGTCGGCAGACACTGCCGGATGAAGTCGATTTCGGAGGGTAACATCGGTCTTTTCCGCAAACGTGCAACACGCCCGCGGAGCAGACCCGGGGGCGAAGATCAGGGTTGGGGGCAGGGTCCGTGGGGACCAGACTTGCTGAAATTCATTCCATTCTCCGTCCCAGAAATAGCCGGACCTGCAAAGCCGGATCCCAAAAGGCTGGGGCGCCCGAATACCCGATCCGGACGCCCCGTGGCAAATGTTTTCTTCAGGCGTCGCGCGGGCGTTACCCGCGCAACACACCGCCGGTGGCCTTGGCGACTTTTTCGACAATCTTCGTCCCGACCGCTTCGATCTCGGCATCGGTCAGCGTGGTGCCGCGCGGCTGCAACCGCACCGTGATGGCGAGCGATTTCTTGCCCTCGCCCAGCGCCCCGCCGATAAATTCATCGAACACCCGGACATCTTCGATCAGCGCCTTGTCCGCCCCGACGGCGGCGTTGATCAGCGTCAGCGCCTCGACCCCGGCATCCACGACAAAGGCAAAGTCCCGCTCGACCGCCTGCAGATCGCTGATGTCCAGCGCGGCCCGCGTGGCGCTGGTGGCGCGGCGGGCGGGGACCTCTTCGGGCCAGATCGTGAAGGCCACCGCCGGGCCTTTCACATCGAGCGCGCGCAGCACCTTGGGATGCAGCTCGCCGAAGATACCCAGCGTCTTCTTGGGGCCAAGGCAGATCCGCCCATGCCGGCCCGGATGCCACCAGCCGTCGCCGTCCCGCAGGATCTGGACCTTGGCGGGCGCCCCGATGGCGGCCAGCACCGCCTCGGCATCCGCCTTTACATCGTACAGATCGACCGCGCGCCGTGCGCCGTGCACGTCTTTGGGACCGGAATGCCCGATCAGCAGGCCCGCGACCTGCAGATGCTGCTGCTCGGGCTCGCCGCCCTGAAACGCCGCGCCGACCTCGAACAGGGCAAGGTCCATGAACCCGCGCGCCTGATTGCGCGCCGCCGCCTGCAAGAGGCCCGGCAGCAGGGCAGGGCGCATATGGCTCATCTCGCTGGAGATCGGGTTTTCCAGCCGCGTTGCATCTCCTCCACCGCCGAACAAGGCAGCGGCGGCGGCGTCGATGAAAGAGTAAGAGACGCATTCGTTGTACCCAAGCGCCGCGCAGGTCCGCCGGGCATCCGCCTCGCGCCGCTGCATCGGGGTCCGGATCGGGCGCGGCACACCGTCTTGCGGGCGGCGCATCGGCTTGCCTTCCAGCTTCGTCAGCGAGGCGATGCGGGCCACCTCCTCGACCAGATCCGCCTCTCCGCGCACGTCGGGCCGCCACGAAGGGGGGTGCGCCAGATCGCCGTCCAGCCGGAAGCCCAGCGCGGTCAGCGTCTGCCGCTGCGTCTCAGCCGGGATGTCCATTCCCACCAGCGAGGCGATGCGGTCGGTGTCCAGACGGTAGGCGCGGTCTGTCACCAGGGGGGCGCCGTCCGACACCACTTCGGACGCCTCGCCGCCGCAGAGATCGAGTATCATCTGCGTCGCCGCCTCCAGCCCGGGCAGGGTGAAATCGGGGTCCACCCCCCGCTCGAACCGGTATTTCGCGTCCGAATTCAGCTTGAGCCGCCGACCCGTCGCGGCAATCGTCACCGGATCCCAATAGGCGCTTTCCAGAAAGACATTCAAGGTGGCCTCGGTGCAGCCGGACTGCGCGCCGCCCAGACAACCGCCGATGCTTTCCAGCCCGGCGTCATCATAAATGCCCATGACACCGGACCCCACGACATATTCCTTGTCATCCAGCCCCTTGAAGGGCGTCTCGGCATCGACCCAACGGACCTGAAGATGGCCCTGCACGATGTCCGCGTCAAAGACATGCAGCGGGCG
Source organism: uncultured Maritimibacter sp. (assembly GCA_964352155.1). GTDB lineage: Bacteria > Pseudomonadota > Alphaproteobacteria > Rhodobacterales > Rhodobacteraceae > Psychromarinibacter. The sequence goes on from CAYGRI010000198.1 coordinate 5,752, forward strand.
GTTCTGGTCGTAGGTGAAGAAGTTGGTGATATCGACCAGGGCAGAGATCGGGCGTAACCCGATGGCCCGCAGCCGCGCTTGCAGCCAGGCGGGGCTGGGCCCGTTCTTGACACCCTTGATCAGACGACCCGTGAAATGCGGGCAGCCCTTGGCCTTCACATCCTCGGCGATGGTCACCTTGATCGGGCTGGGGAAGGTCCCGGCGACGGGCGTCACCCCTGCCGGTTTCAGGGTGCCAAGCCCGCGCGCGGCCAGATCGCGGGCGATCCCGCGCACGCCCAGTGCGTCTTGCCGGTTCGGGGTGATCGCAATCTCGATCATCGGGTCGACCTTGGCGGGGTCATGCGCGGCCAGCCAGTCGGCGAATTCCATCCCCACCGCGGGCTCGCCCGGCAATTCGATGATCCCGTCGTGCTCCTCGGACAATTCCATCTCGCGCTCGGAACACATCATCCCGTGGCTTTCGACTCCCCGGATCTTACCCACCTGAATCGTCGTGTCGATGCCCGGCACATATTGCCCCGGCTTCGCCACCACCACGCGAATCCCCGCGCGCGCATTCGGCGCGCCGCAGATGATCTGCTTGTCGCCTTCATCCGTCTCGACCAGGCAGACGCGCAGACGGTCGGCGTCGGGGTGCTGTTCGGCCTGCTTCACAAAGCCCACCGTGAACCCGGCGAGGGTATCGAGCGGGTTTGCCACCTCTTCGACCTCCAGACCCAGATCAGTCAAGGTCTCGGCGATTTCGGCCACCGAGGCGGTGGTCTCAAGGTGCTCTTTGAGCCAGGACATCGTGAATTTCATAGCGGCGGCCCCTGGGGAATTTCCGGTCGCGCAGTCCTTACCCAAAAGGGCGGCGGACCGGAAGGGGGCGCGACGCCAGCCGAGCTAGTCCGCGTAGCCGCGCTGCGCCAACTGCTCCAGCCGGCCCAATTGCAGCAACCTCGTCTCGCGCGCCAGCCACAGCGTCGGCTTGGCCGCAAACAGGACAGAGCCGATCACGAAAAACCAGATCGCGGGATATGCCAGACTGCCCCAGAAGAACATCACCGAGCCGATCAGGAAACAGATCGCGGCCGAGAATTCGACCAGCGTATGCACCAGCTCGAACGCCGCATAGACCCGGCGGGTGTGGTCGTTCACATCGCGGTTCTCATGGTGAAACAACGGCATCGGGCTCTCCTGTCTGGTCCGGCGGGGGCGCCGGTTACTCGGCCAGCGAGGTGCCGCGGAGGTTGTCGGTCAGCGGGCCAAAGCACTCGCCCAGAACCAGTGTCAGCGAGGTCGGATATTCTGGTTTGTCGAACACCAGCAGCGCCCGGCCCCAGGTCGTGCTCGACATCGTGTCATAGGTCATGGTGCTTTTGCAGGCGCCGCCGCCTTCGCTGATCCAGAATGCCTCATGCGTGCCGCGGAAGTCGTAATTGCCCGCCAACCCGGGGATCACCAGCGTCGCGCGGTGGTCGTCAAGGTAGATGAACGACAAGATTGCGTCGCCATCGCGTTCGGCCTCGTAGACGATGTCGCCCATGGGGGTCGACCAGACCTCGTCGGCCAGCACGGCAGGGGCGGCGAGGGTCAGGGCAGCGGCAAGCAACAAGCGCATTCGGGAACCTTTCCATGAAGTTGCCCCACCCACAGGCCCGATTCCCGATGCGTTGTAAAGTGCGGGGCACGCTTGCCGCCCGATGCTCCAACATTGGCGCAACAGGCTAAAGGTCATCCAGCACGTCTTTGCCGGATCGCGGCGGCCACGGATCGCGCGCGCCGCGCCCAGGTGGTGCCGTCAGCGGCTGAGGCCACCCATCAGCGACGGGACGTCCAGAGCCGAAAAGCCATAATGCCGCAGCCAGCGCAGATCACTGTCGAAGAAGGCGCGCAGGTCGGGGATGCCGTATTTCAGCATCGCCAGCCGGTCGATCCCGATGCCGAAGGCAAAGCCCTGCCACTGGTCCGGGTCGATGTTGCCCGCCCGCAGCACCGTCGGATGCACCATGCCAGAGCCCAGAACCTCCATCCAGTCGTCGCCCTCGCCGACCTTCAGCGTGCCGCCCTGCCAGGAGCAGCGCAGATCGACCTCGGCCGAGGGTTCGGTGAACGGGAAATGCGAGGCACGGAACCGCAGCTCGACCTTGTCGACCTCAAAGAACGCGCGGAAGAATTCCTCCAGGCACCATTTCAGATTGGCCATCGAGATGTCGCGGTCAATCGCTAGCCCCTCGATCTGGTGGAACATCGGCGTGTGGGTCTGGTCGTAATCGGCGCGGTAGACGCGGCCCGGCGCGATCACGCGAATCGGCGCGCCCTGGGCCTGCATCGCGCGGATCTGCACCGGCGAGGTATGGGTCCGCAGCACATGCGGCGGGCGGTTGTCGCCCGCGTCGCGGTGCATATAGAACGTGTCCATCTCGGTGCGGGTCGGATGTTCGGCCGGGATGTTCAGCGCGTCGAAATTGTACCAGTCCGATTCGATCTGCGGCCCCTCGGCGACGGCAAAGCCCATATCGGCGAAGATCGTCGTGACCTCCTCGGTGACCTGGCTGACGGGATGAACCGAGCCTTGCCTGCGCGGGCGGCCCGGCAGCGTGACGTCCAGCCATTCCGTGCGCAGACGCTCATCCAGCGCGGCATCGGCGAGAGCGGATTTCTTGGCGGCCAGGGCGGAATTTATCTCGTCCTTCAGGGCGTTCAGCGCGGGGCCGGCGATCTGACGCTCTTCGGCGGTCATCTTGCCCAGCTCGCGCATCTTCAGGCTGATCTCGCCCTTCTTGCCGACGGCCTGCAGGCGCAGATCTTCCAGCGCGGCCTCCTCTGCGGCGGCGGCAATTGCGCTTAGGTATTTGTCTCTCAGGTCGTCCATCTGCGCTCTCCGGCTGGGCCTGCACCTGCTACAAAGGGCCGGGGCCGAATGCAACCGCTGGCGCGGAGTCTCATCCGTCACGGCCCGACTTTGCGGCCACCTTTGCCGCATCAAAGGCGGCGCGGCGCTGGGCTATCTCCGCGGGGGTCAGCCTGTCGGGGTTGGAATAATCCGCTTTCCAGCCCGGATCGCCGGGCCAGACCAAAGGAGAGGCAACAATCTGCCCCGGGTGTCGTGCCGTTTCCAGCAGGTCCAGCGCCAGCGACAGCGTCAGGTCCTGGCTGTCGGTGTCGCCGGGCCGGCCTGCCGCATTGCCCAGCGGAAAATCCGAAAACACAGCGCGCGGCACCCCGGTCTGTTCGACGATGTCGCGGGCGCAGGCCAGCACGACAGTAGGGATCCCGGCCATTTCCAGCGTGCGGGCGGCCAGCGTGACGGATTGGTGGCAGACCGGGCAATTGGGCACCAGAATCGCCGCCCCGACCCCATCGCGCTGGCAGCGTGTCAGCAGCTCCGGCGCGTCGATCTCGATATTCCGCCGCTGCGAGCGGTTCGTGGGAAAGCCGTAGAACCTGGGCGTGGCCTGGCCGATCCGCCCGGCCTGCGCCGCGCGCTTGAGGGCGGCGAGGGGGAAATAGGTGCCGATGTCTTCGGCGGTCGTATGGTCCCGGTCGATCGCGATGTGAGAGATCCGCAGATCCGGCATCGGCTCGGTGGGCGCGTCATAAACTGCATGGAACTTCGCGGCGCCGTTGTAGGGCGCGCCGGGACCCTGATCGCCTTTGCCGGGCTGATAAGGCGCCGCTGTCGTGACGATGGCCACGCGAGTCCTGCCAAGCGGGGCCGACAGGGCGGCCAAGGGCGGCGGTGCAAACTGCGCCCAGACATAGGGCGCCCCATATCCCAGCGCCTGATAATAGGCGCGGGTCCGCTGGATGTAGGCGACGGGCGGCGAGGATCTCATGACACATTCCTTTGCCCCGCGATACCGCAGCCGGGCCGGAAACAGAAGGGCGGGGCAAAGGAA
>CAYGRI010000199.1:0-9634 GCA_964352155.1 uncultured Maritimibacter sp.
GCCTTTGGGGGGGGCCGCAGGGGGGCGCTGCCCCCGTCGCCAAAGGCGCGCCCCCCGGAGTATTTCTGGCCAGAAGAAGCGGCCGGAACAAGGGGCAGCGGGAGAGTGACATGGCAAAACGCAGACGGTTGAGTCCGGCCCAGACCGATTACCTGGCCCCGGAGCCCGTGGGGGCCGATCCGCGGCCCATGCCGCTGGGGCCTGCGCCGATTGCCCAGGTGGCCGGTGAGGCCGCGACCAGCGCGGCGTTGCAGGAGTTGGCAGGGGAGTTGAAGCTGGCGCGCGAAGAGGGCCGTCTGATCCAGGCGCTGGACGAGGCCCAGATCGATGCGGGCTATCTGGTGCGCGACCGGCTGGTTGCCGATGATGAAGAGCTGCAAGCGCTTGTGGACTCCCTGCGTGCCCGGGGGCAGCAGACCCCGATCGAGGTCGTTGCCCTGGCCGATGGGCGGTTTGGGCTGATTTCCGGTTGGCGGCGATTGACGGCCTTGCGGCGGCTTCTGGCAGAGACGGGGGATCCGCGCTTTGGGCTGATCAAGGCGATCCTGCGCCGGCCCGAAAGCTCTGCCGATGCCTATGTCGCGATGGTCGAAGAGAATGAGATCCGGGTCGGGTTGTCTTATTACGAACGTGCGCGGGTTGCGGCCAAAGCTGTCGAACATGGCGTGTTCGAGACGGAACGGAGCGCGCTACAGACCCTATATGCCGCGGCGAGCCGGCCCAAACGTTCGAAGATCGGGTCTTTCCTGACGTTGTATCATGCGGCGGATGATCTGTTGCGCTTTCCCTCGGGGATTGGAGAGCGGTTGGGGCTGGCTCTCGCCAAGGCTTTGGCGGAGGATGAGGGGGGCCGCGAGGCTCTGCGCAAGACTTTGGCGGATCGCCCGGCAGAGACGGTTGAGGCGGAACAGGCTCTGCTGCAGGCCTTTCTTGTGCCCCCGTCGGAGCCCCCGTCGGAGCCCTCTGCGACGCGCCAGGGGGCAAAGCCGCAAGCCAGTGACGAGGTGGCGCCGGGGGTGGCGGTGAAGTGGAATGGCCATAGCCTGACCTTGTCGGGGCCGGGGTTGTCAGAGCCGTTCCGGGAGGCTTTGTGCGACTGGATCCGCAGCCAGCGCTAGCCCCCCGGTCGCGGCAGGGAGGCCTGAGGGTCGGAATCTGCGCAGTACGCTGTCCTGGTTCCGGTATCGTCTCTGGGTTTCGCGTGCGAAACACCAGCAACAGGCACGCAGATATGAAAACAGCCCCGGCGATGCGCGGCTGTTTTCATCTCGGGAGCCGCGCGATGCGGCGCCCGGATCAGTCTTTCGGTTTGCGACCCAGGCCGATCTTTTTGGCGGTATCGGCCCGGCGCTTGGAATAGGACGGGGCGACCAGGGGATAATCCTTGGACAGCTGCCACCGCGCCTTGTAGTCGACCGGGGACAATTGGTGTTCCGTGGACAGGTGACGCTTCAGCGTCTTGAAGGTCTTGCCGCATTCCAGGCAGGTGATGGCGTCCTTCTTGACGGAGGCGTCGATCGGAACGGCCGGGACCGGCGCCGCCTCTGCGGCCGGTTCGGGCGCCTCGGGCGTCTCGCCAACGGCGAGGCCGGTCAGCGTTGCGTGAACATTCTGGATCAGCGCAGGCAATTCGCCCTGGGCCATCTGGTTGCGGGTCGCATAGGCGGCAACAATTTCTGCCGCCAGTGTCAGGATCTCGTTGCCGGTGTCGGCATCGATCGTTTGGATATCGGTCATGGCTGTCCTCTTGGCGTGCTTCGCCGTTTGTTCCGACATATTACTGGTCTAAAATCGTTAACAGCAGTCATCCATAGAGCAGACGTCTTGCGGTTACTTTAGATTCCAAAGCCTTGTGGGGATTTTTTTACGGAATTGCAATAGTGGATCGAGAGTGATGATTTTGTCTGAGAAAAAGTGATCAAGACGAAAAAAACACTTTGCCGCTATGGACAAAACCCTCGAAAAAGGCTTGCAGATGATGTCTGTTCATAGCTGAACAAAGAGGTGAGGCCCTTATAGCGATCCCGCGCGCCCGAACTCGGCCGGAGGTTGCTGAAGGCTCTTGTACTATTTCTTCCAGTAGTCAATCTTGTGATTGACCACCAGGTCGCTGGCGCTGCTTTTGCCAGCGGATTTCCGCTTGCCCTTCATATGGTCGAGGTACAGGCCGATCCGCGAGTTGATAAAGACATGGCTCGCGGCCATCTCCTCATAGGAGATGTTGAAATTCGCCACGCCATGGCGATTTTCGAAGGCAGTGCGCAACGCGTCGAAGATATAGCTGTCGTGCCATTCCTTCATGCCAAAGACGATGCCGTCGCGAAACAGATCGGCGAACTGGCGGACGAAGCTGTCGGTCATGGGGTGCTGGCGATTGTAGCTGACATAGCCGCATTCCGAATACAGCCCGGCGCGGCCGAGATAGCTGAGCATGCAATAGGGCGGGATGAAGGCTTCGATCTCTTGCCGGGGCACCCGGCGGAAGGCGACCGTATCGGCGTCGAGCCAGGTGACCACATCGTCGTCGGAATTGGTCACGGCATGTTCGACGCAGAACACCTTGAACGAGAATTTCCGCGCATTCCAGATGACCTTGGGGTCGTGGGCGGCGGCGTGCCGGTCATGCACGACACGGGTGCCATTGGCAAAGGACAGGCGGTTGGCATGGGTCTGGAACCGGTCCAGCCCGGGGCAGTCGCTGATGTCGCGGTAGATCACCCGCGGATGGTGCACCGAGACCTTGAAGTCCTTGTAGAAATACAAAACCACGTCGTCGGGGAAATACTTGATGAAGGATTTGACGAAGGCCTCGCCGTATTCCGCCCAGCCATCTTCCGCGCAGGTGCTGACATAGGACATTCTGCGTTTCATTCGGTCGTCTCTTCCTGTTGCGGCGCCGTCTCGGAGGGGACCGCCATGTCGACAAGTGGCCTGTCTTCGTAGGTTGCCAGAATGTCCCAGGCCTCTCCGGACTGCATCTCTTCGAAGGAGAATTGCGAATAGGCCAGATGGGCCAGCCAGGGATCGCGGTCGGGGAAAACGGGGCTTTCGATCCGCGACAGGTCGGTCAGGCCGACCGGCGCCGCGGCGCTGCTTGGCGATACGAATACCGGGGTTCCCAGGATCGCGGCCTCGATGGCGACATTCGAGGAATGGGCGACCAGCGCATGGGCGGTCTGCAGCGCCTCGGGCAGGGGGATCGCCTGTTCGCCGGGCTGCGGTTTCTCGCGCAGGACGATCGGCCGGTCGCTGTGCTTGCGCAAATGCGCCAGGGTCTTTTCCAGCCAGTCGTGGCAATCATGCGCTTTCTTGAAATATTCGGTCGGGGGGCAGACGATGATCTCTCGCCCGCCGGTCCGCCATGGCGCGGCTGTGATGTTCTGCCGGTCGATCCGGTCACGCGGGACCTCGCGGACCGGGCCGGCCTCGAACCGGTTGCGCGTGATGCGATAGCTTTTGCGGTGGCCCCGGTCGAAATAGGCATGATCGATGTAGTAGAACAGCCCGCCCTGCGCGGCGGTGGTGTTGATGATCGCCTTGCTGCCACGCAGCACCCCCCAGACGACCGAGACACCGGGCACCCAGCCGTCCTCGGCATGAAAGATCGGGGCGCCCAAAGACTTTGCCATCGCCTTGATCGCGTCGTTTCCGCCGCCGCCGCGATTGCCATAGCAGATCACAGTGTCTGCGGCGATATGATGCCGGGTCAGATCGACCTCGATCGATTGCTTGTGGCCGACCTTGCCGCCGCCCATCAGCCGCAAGGTATAGGTCAGCCTGCCGATGCGTATTTCGTCCCGTGGCAGACGCACGCGGATGCGGCTGACATTGTCGATATCGGTCATCGCCTTGTAATAAAGCGTGGTCTTGGTCGTGGTCTGGCCGGGCCAGCGTCTGCTGCGCGTGCCCGCCACCGAGAGCTCGTCAAAGATCGCGGCCACCTCGACCGGCAGCGAGATGTCGAGGCCGCCGGCGACGATGGTCATCTCGATCCGGGCGAACAGATCCGCAAGGTCGGTCGGCTCGTCCTGGCGGACAGAGCTTTGCGCGCCGAGGCCGGGCAGGACCGTGGAAAGCGTTTCGGGGACGCCGTATTTGCGGCTGACATCGATGCGCATCAGTTGAGCGGGGCCGCGATCGCTGCGGATCGTGCGGGGGTGCACCGGCCACAGGTCCTGGCGGATCAGGCCCATCGCGGAGGCCGTCATCTGGGCCGCGGCAAGGTCGGATTCGGCTGCGACCAGCACGAAGCGCTGGCGCAGCGCATTGCTGTAGATCACCGAACAGGCGGGCAGGGGGGCGGGGACCTCTTGCAGCGGCGGGTCGGCGGCCAGGACGAAATCCGTTTCCGTGGCGTAGAGACATTTGTATCCGCTTGCCGCAAGGCTCCCGAGCATCCGGGCCATGGTGGCCAGGGTGCGCTCGGTTCCGCCCCGGTCGGGATGGCCGACCGTGATCCAGATCACCGGCCGCGTGTGCTGCAGCAGGGCCTTTGCCCCGGCCAGAACGGCCAGCCCGTCCGCGCTGGGTCCCAGCCGGATCAGATCGACATCGTCCCAGCCGAAATCGTCCAGCGTGGTGGCCGCGACGGGAAGGGAATCGGAAAATCCCTTGGTCTCGAACTGACCCTGAGAGCTGTCCTTGAAGACACGGGCGTTGATATGGCCGACCCCGCGTTTCGCCGCGATCCCGATCCGATAGGGCGTGACCCGGGTCGCGCCGGTATTCCTGACAAGACAGTCATGGCAATCGGGTTGCGGCTCGAACGCCTCGATCTGGTTGAAGCGTGACAACAGCGCTCTGCTATGGGCGCCCACATGCGCGGCCACATCGACCGCACGGCGCCGTTTCCGGCAGCTGGCGGCGGCGGCGGCAAGCGCCCCCTGGTCGACGAATTGTTCCAGCGCGCGGGGCCGGCGCAATTCTCTGTCGTTATTTGGCAGCGCGAAGTCGAACGTCATCATGTCAGGGCTTTCCGAAGACCGTTATTCGAACACGAAGATGCGGTCGGCACCCACCCGTTCCTTCGCGACCATGCCGAAGGATTCCAGCAAGGCCCGGACCTGCCCGATATGCTCGACGGCCTCGCCGATCGCCTTTTCCTCGACCAGGACCACCGGCTGGCAGCGGCGGATGGTCTGTTCGGCGCCCTTGAGCGCAATCAGCTCCGCCCCCTGGATGTCCAGCTTCATCAGGTCGACATCCTCAAGCCCGAGGCTGTCGATGGTGATCATGTCGGTGTCTTGCAGGCGGCTTTCGTCATATCGCTTCATCTGCGGGACCAGCACGTCGTTGTGGTTCGCGATAAAGGCATTCCCCAGGGTCTTCGGCGTCTGGTAGATCTTGACCGTGCCCATGGTGTCGCCGACCGCCACGGGCAGGATCTCGACATTGTCCTGCACGTTGCGCTTGAGGCATTCGATGTTCACCGTCAGCGGCTCGATCGCCATGACAGCGTCGAAGGTCTCGGCGAAATGGCGGGTGAAGATGCCGATATTGGCGCCGATATCCAGGGCGCGCCGCCGGGTCTTGAGATGCTTGAAGGCCTCGTCCCGCTGCGGGCGCTGATAGTCGCGCACATCGGGGCCCAGCTTGGTGAAACGGGTGTCGGTTTCCGGCATGTAGAGACCGCCGATCTGGATCAGGCCGACGTCGATGGCCTCGGGGTATTCACGCGGAATCTTGTCCTTGTGCTGCATCACGAAATCGACGCCCCGCGGGCAGGTGGCCATATGGATATAGCCATGCGCCTCGAGCCAGGCTTTGGCATCGAAGGGCTTCTTGCCCGTCAGGACCGCGGCATCCTGCGCCACCACGATCAGCGGCTGGTCTCGGGCGATGATCTGCTCGGCGCCGGCCAGAGCCTTGGTCTCGAAGCCTTCCACGTCCAGCTTGATGTAGGACACGTTGGTGAACCCGAAATCGTCCAGCCGGAAGCAGGCGACGGAATGCGGCTTGCCATTGGCGGGGTCATGCGTGCCGCCATACATCTCGATCGTTGCGGTCTCGTCGCCCAGGGCGCAGCCGAAATGGGTCACCTTGGCGAGATCGACGTTGAACGGAAAGGTCTTGAGCCGCTGGCGCGGGTCGAAGGCATAGGTATGTTCGAACCCGTCTTGCAGATACCGCGTGTATTCCCCGTCCCGGCAGCCGATGTCGATCGCGATCCCCGGCGCCTGCAGAAAGGGCTTCGACGCCTCGAAGGTCAGTTTGCAATGATGGTTGGGGGCGGTGCGCGGGCCTTTGCCGGTATAGAGATAATCCGTCTCAAGCCAGGCCGCTTGATAGGGGTTCTCTTGGAAGACGGTGGGCTGGTAGGGATACGTCATGGCGAGCCTTCTGTTTCGCGGCGCTTGTTGTGTTCGGCCGGACAAATACGTCTGTGGTGTCACTGCGCGGCATTCGGGTGCAGCAGGACGCGTCTGGTTTCGCAGGCGTAGACGGCCTGGCTGTCATCGTTTTCGGCGTGCAACGTAACGGTCGACGAGACTTCGGTAAAGAAAGCCGTGGCCCGGAACGCCTGGATCAGGCCATCCGCCCCCAGATTGCCGTGCAGCGTCAGAAGATCGGGGCCCGTCAACGAGAGCACCGGGCAGTCGCCGGGCAGCAGCCGGCCGATGTCGTCAATCCGTGTTCCGGTCCTTGTCCTGGCCCCTGTTCCGGTGTCTGTTCCGGCATCCGGCGCATGGGTGGCGATGAAGGATCTGCGGCGGACCCGTTCGTCCTTGCGCAGCGTGTTATAGGCCTTGTGCGAGCACAGGATCGTGGCATCGCAGCCGGCCTTTTCCAGATCAGACAGGCATTGTTCCAGCCGCTCGATCTCGTCCGAGCTGTGCAGATCGTATTCGTCCAGCACAAGATGCAGCGGGCGTTCGGGCAGGTCGATGCTGTCGGCGGAACAGATGTGGCGGGCGAAGGGGGCCTCGAGCAGGCCGATGATCTCAAGCGTGGGCAGCGGCAGCTGATGAAAGACATGCACGGTTTCGTGCAGGGAGCGCAGGGCGTAGCGTTGCGAATAGATCGCGGCGGCCGTGTCGGGCGTGACCGTCAGGGCGACGGGGTTGTTGGCCTCGACGATCCGGATCGTGGCGGCGCCAAAGCTCAGATGCAGCGCGGGATGCGCGGCGCAGCCGGCCGTGCGGCCATCGAGCACCGCGTCGATCATGCTCCGGGCGTCGGCGTCCAGCTCTGTGCCGGCGGGCAGGGCGATGGTCGCCATCCCCGGTGGCTGCTGCCGGATATGTTCCAGCACCTGACGGCCCGGCAGGATCGGTATCAGCTGTTCGATCCCTGTCCCCGGGTCGATGGCCAGGCCGTATTCCGCCGCTTCGGTCGATGGCAGCACAAGATGCGGCGCCATGTCGGCGCCATACCAGTCGGCCAGTTGCAGAAGGGCGGGGGTTGCCAGGGCGGCGGCAAGATTCGGCGCAAAGATATAGGCCGCCACGCGGTCCGCCCCCGAAACGACCGGGCTCCGCAGCATCTCGAGCGTTTTGGCGATGCGCCGGTTCCGCTCTTCGGGGGACAGCCAGTTGGACAGCCGGTGCGCATGTGTCCGCTGCACATCCGCCGGCGGCAGAGAGGGCAGAAGCGGCCGCTGTTTCGTGCTGTCCGCCAGGGCGGTCTGGTTGAACATGCTGGGGCACCGCCAGACCCAGGCCTCGGGCAGGAACCGCAAGGCGCCCTCGCCAGAGCTCAGCCTGAAACGATGCTTGTTGCGATCGTAGATCCGGGCGGGCAAGCGTGCGCTCAGGTGAACGATCCGCTCGGATCCGGGAAAGACGCGTTCCTCCGGCACCAGCGGCACGGGCTTGCCATTGAGGACGAGCGTGATGCCGGCGGTGTCCGGAGCCGTGTTTGCGGCGGTATCCGGAGCGGTCGCCGAGGGCGCGGGCCCCTTGCGGATCACATGCACTTGCATGCCGATCACGGGCCCGGCCAGCACATCCACCTGCTGCGGGCGCAGGTGGATTGTCACCATGGGGGTGTCATCGTCCAGGGTAAGGTCCATCGCCAGGGAGGCGTCCTCTGGCCAGTCGGCCGCGGGAAAGACACATAGCAGATCCGTTTCCGGAAAGACGAAGCGCTGCAGATGGTTGATCCGGCCCTGAACGTCTTCGTCCGTGGCGGCATTGCCGGTATTGGCCTGAAACACGCCCCATTTCGTTTCCGCGGTTGCCGTGACGGTCAAGCCGCCGGGGGCGGTGACCGCGATCTGCCGGTAGCCCTGCTTGTCCGGAGCGCGCACCGAGGCCAGAAGGCACAGATCGTCAAAGCGGATGGCCATGAAATGGCTGGCTTCCACGGCCTGTACATCCGTTCCGGTCACGGCATTCATGGAGCTGTCGTCATGCATGGATCGCCCTTCCCGCGCCAATGTCCGCTGCCCAGGACAGGCGTCCGCCCAGGCATCTGCTCAGGCATCTGCTCAGGCATCTGCTCAGGCACCCGGCCAGATCGCACCGGGCGGGGGTCTCTCGCCAGACGCCCGGACATTCCTGTCCTGCAAGATGTGAAAGATCCGATGGCAGCGCTTTTGGTCCGGTCATGTCCTGTATCCTCAGGATGTCAAAACAACGTACGGGTCAAAAGCACAAGCCCTTCCCGGGGTCGATTCTGGAAAGGGGGCGTTGAATCTGCCGGTGCGGTCTTGGCACGATGCAACCCCTGTTTGCAAGACGGCCGGGCCGGGCTAAACCCATATGAACAGCCGGTCTTTCCGATGCCGCATGCCGAAGACCTCGATGGCCTGCATCCCCAGGCTCTCAATAAAGCCAGAGGCTTCGTTGCGCGGCGCGCCGTGAAATCTTTCTTCGTTGCCGTTCTGTTCCATAAGAACGGCCGGCTTGCAGCGCAGCAGGGTCTCGCGCGCGCCCTCAAGCACCTGCAACTCGCTGCCCTCGACATCGATCTTGATCATGTCGACATCGTCATAGTCAAAGGAATCGATGGGGCGCGCCTCGATGGGGCCAACCATATCGGAGATTTCCGCGTTCGATTCGTCCTTGCCTTCCCAGAAGCGGCTTTCCCCCTCCTGCACGGCATGGGTGATCTGGGAATGCAGGGCGACAAACTCGAAATACATCTGTTTCGCCGTCTCGGCGATGGCAAGGTTATGGGCAAAGATCTTGTCCGAGGCGGCGGTGTTCCGTTCCAGCACCTTGTAGGTGTAGGGGATCGCCTCGAAGGCGTCGACCCTGTCAAAAAACCGGGCCAAGTACAGTGACACCGCCCCGATATGCGCGCCCACATCCAGCGCTCGCCGATAGCGCGGCGGCGCCTTGCCAAGCGCGGCGAGAGACTTGGCGGTATATCTGATGGCATTGTTCATCTTGGTCAGGTCAATATCCGGCAGACCCTTGACCAAAGGGAGGTTTTCAAAGCGCACCACTTCTTGCGCCGGAACCCACAAGCCCCCGACCTTTACAAGTTCCGGTTCGTCGGACATGGCGAAAAGCTCCTTGAGGCAGAGGATGAGACTGTCAGGAGACGGAAAGGACCAGGTCTGAAAGTCTCGGGGCGGGGTATAGCTTCGCGTCACTGAGGGTACAATCTGTCTTTGCCGGGACACAGGGTGCCAGAGACTCCTTTGCCGGGCCAGGGACGGGGCCAGGGACGGGGCCAGGGACGGGGC
>CAYGRI010000200.1:0-9576 GCA_964352155.1 uncultured Maritimibacter sp.
ACATAGCGCCTTTTGACGGCCATTGACGCCCCGCCCGCCCTGGCTGGCCCGGGGGCTCAAGCCTCCATCCGGAACCGCACGGTCGGGGTCACATCTGGGGGGCAGCCACGGCGCCAGCCAGGGGAACGCGATCAGCGCGCCGACCTTCATCAGGTCCATCGGCACGAAGGGCAGAACGCCCCGGTCGAAATCCTGGTTGCACCCCCTACGGCAATCCCCGCCGCCCCACATCACGATCACTGGCGGGCGATCCACCCCCGGCGGGCGGCGGACGTAAAACGGGATCTCTGTGCCTTCGCCCGCGCACCCGTCAAAGGGCAGGGTGGCGACCTCGATCACCGGATCGGCGTATTTGCCAATGCTCTGGTAGGCGGCGACTTCCTAGTCGCAGCTGGAAAGCTCTGCGGGATGGTTGGGGCAGGGGAACCGGCCCAGAAATTAGAACTTATCGGCCTGATACCAATTGTCCCGCGCTGCGCCGGTGTCGCCTTTGGTCTCGGTGGCCTGTGCCTGCGCGGCAAATGCATCGCCCTGCGCGACCCAGGCGGCGGCCCAATTCGCGCCATCCAGCCCGGCCAGGCCATGGATACCCTTACGGGTCGTCTCCACATCGGTCAGGGTCAGCGGATGCACCCGTGCCCCCAGCTTGGACAGCAACCATTCCTTCGCGTTCTCAAGCGATCGCGGCCCGGACAATTCGCTCATCGACATCGCCGCTGGTGTTTCAGGGAGCCATGGGCTGCGGGCCGCCGGGATGTCCGGCACGACAATTCCCTGCGGTTTTCCTGAGCGTGAAGCGGGCCATCCCGGCAACCGCAAGACAGAGCCAGGGCCATGGGTTCCGCCGCCTCGGCACAGCGGGGCCGCATTGTCCGGTTTAAAGCGTCCCGGGCGGGTGGAACTCAACGGCGGGCACCAGGCGCCAGGGTCCACTGGGTCGCAACCGGTTGCACGGTGATCCGGTGGTCGGCGACGCGCACGCGGCACGGCGGCCCGCCCCGATCAGGGGCATCGGAGCGATGCCGGCAGCCGCGCTAGGGCCAGTCGGCATAGGTCTGAACCTGAACCAGCTCTGCCGCTTTGTCTTTCTGACGGATCGCCTTGCGAAACGCGCCCGGGGGAAAGCCTGTCTGGGCCTTGAAAAAGGCGCTGAACTGGGGCGTGCTGCGAAAGCCCAGATAATCCGCGAGCTGGTCCAGCGTCAGATGGGACCGGTGCAGCAAGGCCTCTGCCTCGTAGGTCAGGCGCCTCTGGATCAGCCGCTGCGGCGGGGTGGCCAGCGTGCGTGTGCAGATGTCGTGCAGCCGGTCCGCCGAGATCCCAAGCTCTGCCGCAAAGCGCTGAACCGGCCAGCGTTCGCGCAGATGCGCCTCCAGCAGGTGGCGGAACCGTTCCAGCGTCAGGTTCGCCTGGGTATAGGCGGCATCCTGCGTCATGTCGTCGATCCCGGCCCGCCAAAGCGAGACCAGCATGATCCGGATCTGCGCCTCGATCACCGTCTCCATGCCGGTGCGGCTGGCGTCCAGTTCCTGAAAGATCGCGGCGAAACAGGCGGTCAGGCTGTCGCGGATGTCCGGTTTGGCCGACAGGTCCAGCCCGAAGCGCCGCGCGCTCATCAGGCGCAGTGCGGCGGCCTCGGGCTTGTGGCCGATCGCATTGGCCAGCGTCATCTCTCCCAGCGTCATGATGACCCCGTCGCTGCCCGCCTTGGCGCGGATCCGGACGTCGGGGGATTTCGGCTCCCACAGGATGGCGGGTGCGGTGACCCGATCTTCCTGCTCCGATGTCAGGCGCACGAGGCTGCCGGATGTGACCATGACGCATTGCCAGGTGCGCCCCGGAAAATCGACCAGCCCGCCCAGGATACGATCATAAAGCCCGCTGCCGAAGGTTTCGGCATGGACGGTGGTCTGCTGGGGCGACGAGATCGGAAACGCGCTGGATCGCATGGGCATGGCCAAGGAGTGACATGAATTCCCCGGATATCAACATTTTTCTTCGTCCGCCGATGCCTAGGTTGAGCACGAGGAAAAGGAACGAGCGGCCGGACAACGGTTGCACCCGTGTCACAGCGGGGACGGGAGGGAATAGGTTGCAGATGGCGAGGCCCGAGTTTAACGGGGCGTCCGGAACGCGTGCGCAGGCCGCCGATCCGGTGTCGCTGGTGGCGCACAGCGCCGCGAACCGGGCGGCGGCGGCCTTTGCCGATTGGTCGCATTGGCCTGCCGCAGACCGGGCCGAGGTCCTGCGCAAGATGGTCGCGCGGCTGGACGAGGCGCATGCCGAACTGTTCGACCTTGCCGCTGACGAAGTGGGTGCCTCGCGCGACTGGGTCACGTTCAACATCGACCTTGCCAAGGGGATTCTGACGCATGTGGCCAGTCTTGCCCCCGCCCTGCGGGACCGGGTCGTGACGCGCCCCGATACCGGCACCCGCTCGCTGGTGCGGCGGCAGGCGGCGGGGGTCGTGCTGGGCATGGTGCCGTGGAACGCGCCGATCACCCTGGGCGTCCGGGCCGTCGCGGGCCCGTTGATGTGCGGCAATACGGTGGTGATGAAAGGGTCAGAGCTGTGCCCCCGAACCCATCTGCATCTGGTCGATGTGCTCAACAGCGCGGGCCTGCCGGACGGGGTGCTGACCTGCGTGGTGAACCAGCCCGAGGACTCCCATGACGCGATGGTCAAGCTGATCGGGCATCCCTGCGTGCGCCGCGTCAACTTTACCGGCTCCACCCGCGTCGGGCGCGAGGTCGCGATGGAGGCGGCGCGGCATCTCAAACCCGTGCTGCTGGAATTGTCCGGCAAGGCCCCCCTGATCGTGCTGGAAGACGCGGATCTGGACGCGGCGGTGGAGGCGGCGTGCTTTGGCGCCTTCTTCAACCAGGGCCAGATCTGCATGTCGACGGAATGGATCATCGTGGTCCGGCAGGTTGCGGATGATTTCGTGCGCAGGTTGGAGGCCCGGGCGCGGCACCTGTCCGCCGGGCAGATGTCGGGCGGGGCGACGGCCTTGGGGCGGATGATCTCTCCGGAGGCGGCAGAGCGTGTGCGCGGGCTGGTCGAGGATGCGGTGTCGAAGGGCGCGCGCCTGCTGGTTGGCGGCGCGGTCGACGGCGCGGTGATGCAGCCCGCCTTGCTGGACGGGATCTCGTCCAACATGCGGGTGTTCCACGAGGAAACCTTTGGCCCCCTCGCCAGCGTGATGCGGGTCCACGACGCCGAAGAGGCGGTGTCGATCGCCAACGATTCCGATTTCGGGCTGAACGCCGCGGTCTTCACCCGCGACCTTGCGCGGGCCCATGCCATCGCCGACCGGCTGGAGTACGGCGTGGTGCAGATCAACGGCCCCACCGTTCACGACGATCCCGCGATGCCCTTCGGGGGCATGAAGCTTAGCGGCTATGGCCGGTTTGGCGGGGACAGCATGATCCATGAATTCACGGAACTGCGCTGGATCGCCAGCCACCCGGACGGGACCACGCCACCGCCTTGAACGATGCCGGGCGCAGGCCCGCACCAACGAAATTGCCAATGGAGGAAACGCAATGCAACGCAGACCATTCCTGAAACTCGTGAGCGCCCTGACCGTCGCCGGTGCCCTGGCCGCAAGCGCCGCCGCGGCTGACACGATCCGCATCGGTGCCGTGGCCCCCAAGACCGGCCCGTTGGCCGGTGGTGCGACCGTGACCCAATGGCCCTCGATCCAGCTTTGGGTGCATCAGGTGAACGAGGCCGGCGGCCTGATGGTCGATGGCGAGAAAATGATGATCGAGCTGATCGAATATGACGATCAGACCAACCCGGGCGAAACCATCAAGGCCGTGCAGCGCCTCGCCACCCAGGACGACGCGCATTTCATCATCGCGCCCTATGGCACCGGTCTGAACCTGGCGGCGGCGCCGCTGTTTGACCGTTACGGATATCCGCAGATCGCGGTGTCGGCGATCACCGACCAGCAGCCGGATCTGGCCGCGAAATTCCCCAACATGTTCTTCACCCTGGGCACGACGACCGCCCTGGCCGCCGATGTGGTCGAGGTGCTGTCCGACATGCGCGAGGCGGGCCAGCTGGGCGACAAAATCGCCATGGTCAACGTGGCGGATGCCTTCGGGATCGAGCTGGCGACCGCCGCCCGCCCGCTGTTCGAAGAGGCCGGGTTCGACATCGTGTATGAGACGTCCTACCCGCTGGGAACGCAGGATCTGTCGCCGGTGATCAAGGGCGCCGCCGCCGCGGAACCCGATGCCTTCGTCGCCTGGTCCTACCCGCCTGACACCTTCGGTCTGACCGAACAGGCGATGATCGAGAACCTGGATGTCAAGGCGTTCTACACCGCCGTGGCGACGCCGTTCCCCGGCTATGGGGCCCGCTTTGGCGCCGCCGCCGAGGGCGTGCTTGGCGCAGGCGGCGTGAACCCCGCCAGCCCGGCCTTCCTGGAATATGCCGCGGCGCACGAGGAAGTGACCGGCGCCAAGCCCGACTTCTGGGCCTCGGCGACCACCTATGCCTCGCTGGAGATCCTGGGCCAGGCGATCGAGGCGGTGGGCCTCGACCGCGAGGCGGTGTCGGCGCATCTCAAGGAAAGCACCTTCGACACCATTCTGGGGCCGATCAGCTTTGACGAGAACAACTCGAACGCCGCGTTCTGGACCGTGGGCCAGTGGCAGGGTGGTGTGTTCAAGGGCGTCGCCTCGCGCGGTCGCGACGGCACCGTGCCGGTGATCCTGAAAGACGGCTGGGAGTAACCCTCTCGCCACCGGGGCGGCGTTTCACCGTCGCCCCGACCTTTGCGAAGACACGGCCGAAGACAAGGAACAGCGTCGGAATGGACATTCTGATCACGGGGATCTTGCTGGGCGGCACCTATGCGCTGATCGCGATGGGGCTGAACCTGCAATACGGTGTGGCGCGGATCATGAACCTTGCCAATGGCGAGATTCTGGTCGCCGGCGGGTACTTTGCCTTCATCGCCTATACATCGACCCAGTTGAGCCCGCTGCTGACGATCTTTCTGGTCGCGCCGCTGGCCTTTGTCCTGAACTGGCTGATCTACCGGATCATGCTGCTGCCGCTGGTGAACCGGGCGAAAACGCGGGGCCAGTTGGAAACCGACAGCATCCTGGCCACCTTCGGCCTGTCCTTCATCGGCGTCGGTCTGATGCTGGGCTTCTTCGGCGGCGACTACTTTTCCTACAGTTTCATGGCCGTCCCGGTCGAGTTGCTGGGCAGCACCTATGGCGCCAACCGGGTGATTTCCTTTGTGATGGCCCTGCTGATCTGCGGCGCTCTGTATGTGTGGTTGCAGCATTCCCGGCCGGGCCTGTCGATCCGCGCAATCGCAACGGCGCCCGCCTCGGCCCGGCTGGTGGGGATCGATGTCAAGCATCTGTCCGCGCTGGCCTTCGCCCTTGGCGGCGCGGTGACGGCTGTGGGCGGGGCGCTGATCTCGACCTACCTGACGCTGGATGCGTCCACCGGGGTGGTCTTTACCCTCAAGGCGCTGATCATCGTGATCATGGGCGGGGTCGGCGACGTGCGCGGCACCATCGCGGCGGCGCTGCTGCTGGGCGTGGTCGAGACGCTGGTGGCCAGCCTGGTCGACCCGGGCCTGACGCTGGCCGCCGCCTATGTGATGTTCCTTGGTATCCTGCTGTTCCGCCCGCAGGGCCTGTTCGGAAAGAAGACGACGTGAGCCTGACCGGACCCGATATTCGCAACCTGTTCCTGTCGGCGCTGGCGCTGGGCGTGTGTGCCTTGCTGCCCTTGGGCGACAATGGCTACTGGCTGGGGCTGGGCGTGACCATCGCCATGTTCACGGTGCTGGCGACCTCCTGGGCGCTGTTTTCCGGGCCCACCCATTACATCAGCCTGGCGACGGCAGCGTTCTTTGGCGTGGGGACTTATGTGACCGGCCTGGGCATCGACAGCCTGCCGTTCTGGGCGCTGGTCGGCCTGTCAGGGGGGATCGGCGCGGTGCTGGCGGCGCTGGTGGGGCTGGCGACGCTACGCCTATCGGGCGTCTATTTCGTGATCTTCACCCTGGGCCTGGCAGAGCTTGTGCGCCAGGTCATCACCTGGGTGCAGAACAATTCCGGCCAGAAGGGCCTTTACGTGCTGACCGATCTGGACGAGGCCGGGATCTATTGGTGGCTGCTGGGCCTTGCCACCGCCGTGTTCCTGGCGGGTTGGCTGATCGGCCGGTCGCGCCTGGGCTTCGCGTTGCGGATCATTGGCGATGACGAGACGGTGGCCGCCCATTCCGGGATCAACACGGCGCTGGCCAAGGTGCTGCTGTTCATGGTGCCGGGGGCCGTGGCGGCGATGACCGGCGCGATTCTGGCACCGCGCTATGTCTATATCGAACCGTCGCTCGCCTTCGCGCCGATCCTGTCGTTTCAGGTGGTGATCATGGCGCTGCTAGGGGGCGCGTCGCGGTTGTGGGGGCCGCTGGTCGGGGTGATCCCCTTTACCTTCCTGCTCGAAGTCATCTCCTCGAACTTTCCCAACCAGACCACGCTGGTCATCGGCATTGCGTTTCTGGTCATCGTCTATTTCCTGCCACGGGGCTTCGTCGGCCTGTTCGACGCGGCCCTTGCCCGGTTGAACCGGCGCGACGGGGGGGTGTAGCATGGCAAATCCGGTCCTGTCCCTGCGGGGGGTCACCAAACGCTTCGGCGGCCTTGTGGCGGTGAATGCGATGGAATTCGACGTGGCCGAGCATGAGGTTGTCGGGCTGCTGGGGCCGAACGGGTCGGGCAAGTCCACGACGCTCAACCTCGTGTCGGGCGCGCTGCCCTTGACCGCGGGCAGCGTGATGCTGCGCGGCAGCCGGATTTCCGGCCTGCCGGCGCAGACCATCACCCGCAAGGGCGTCAGCCGCACGTTTCAGCTGGTGCGCCTGCTGCCCTCGATGAATGTGCGCGAGAATGTGGTCGCCGGGGCGGTCTTTGGCCACCGCCGCCGCTGGGGGGCCGACGCGCAGGCCCATGCCGAGCGCCTGCTGGAGCAGGTGGGGCTAGGCGGCAAGGGCGACATGGCAGTGGGGCAGCTGACCTATATCGACACCAAGCGGGTGGAACTGGCGCGCACGCTGGCCAGCGATCCCACCGTGCTGTTGCTGGATGAATGGCTGGCCGGTCTGAACCCGACCGAGTTGCAGATTGGCATTTCGCTGATCCGCTCGCTGCGGGACGAGGGGCGCACGGTGATCCTGGTCGAACATGTGATGGACGCGATCCGCTCGCTGTGTGACCGCTGCGTGGTGATGGCGGCGGGCAGCAAGATCGCCGAGGGCACCCCGACCGAGGTGCTGTCGGACAAGGAGGTCATCCGCGCCTATCTGGGAGACGACGATGCTTGAGCTGACCGATGTCACCGTCCGCTACGGCCAGCACCGGGCGCTGGAGGGGGCCTCGGTCAAGGTGGCCAAGGGCGAGATCGTGGTGATCCTCGGTGCCAACGGCGCGGGGAAATCGACGCTGCTGAAGGCGGCCAGCGGCATTTGCGAGGGGGTCGTGCAGGGCAGCATCCGGCTGGACGGCGCCGATCTGGCCGGATTGCCAGCCAACAAGATCGTGGATGCGGGGCTGGCGCTGGTGCCCGAGGGGCGGGGTGTCTTCCCCGATCTGTCGGTACGCGAGAACCTGATCCTGGGTGCCTATTCCGACCGCGCGCGGGACGAGGAACAGGCCACGCTGGATCGCGTCTACGGCCTGTTTCCCAAGCTGCGCGAGCGCGGCAGGCAGATCGTGCGCACCATGTCGGGGGGCGAACAGCAGATGGTCGCGATCGGGCGGGCGATGATGTCGAACCCGACGATCCTGACGCTGGACGAGCCGTCGCTGGGGCTGTCTCCGTTGCTGTCCAAGGAGCTGTTCCAGAACCTGGGCCGGGTGCGAGATCTGGGGATCGGCGTGCTGATGGTGGAACAGAACGCCAAGCAATCGCTGGCCATCGCCGACCGGGGCTATCTGATCGAGAACGCCCAGGTTGTGCATGAAGACGCGGCCTCCGCCCTGATGAACGACCCCGCCGTGCAGGCCGCCTATCTGGGCGCGGGCGGCGGCGCGGCGGCGCCACATACCACGGACGACCCACCGCAGGAGATGCCCGAGACGGTGGCAGAGGCGTTTCAGCTGCGCCCCCGCAGCCGTCAGACGCAATCGGCGGATGCGATCCTGGGCCGGTCCATCGACGATCTGGTCGCCGCCGCCAGCGCGCAAAGCCTAGAGGCTGCGGCCCGGACTCGCCCCGGCCCGCCCCGGCAGGCGGCAGAGGTGCGGGCTGACCGCCTGTCGGCCACCCTGGCGCAGATCGAACGCGCGGCCAGCGCCGCCCGCAACCGCCCCAAAACCACGGCGCCCGTGCAGCGGGCGACGCCCCCGTTGACGGGGGCGACGACGTCTCCCCGGGGGGCATCCCAGACGGCACCGCCCCCGGCGACCGGGCCGGACAAGGCCCCGCCGGTGATCGAGGTCTACCGCGCCCCCCGCGTCGAGGTGTATCGCCGCCAGCCCGACGGCAAAGGCTTTGAGAGGACATAAGATGCTAGACACGCACAACGGATCCGGCCTGATCAAGGGCATGTTCATCGGCGGCGAATGGAACCCCGCCGCGCGGACTTTTGACGATATCAACCCCTCGACCGGCGCTGTCTGGGCGCAGGTGCCCGATGGTGGCCGGGCCGAGACGCGGGCGGCCATCGACGCCGCCCAGGCCGCCTTTCCCGCCTGGTCGGCCTTGCATTTTCAACAGCGGGCCAAGCTGTTGCTGGACGCCGCCACGATCTGGGAGCGGCGCAAGATGGACTATGTCGCCGCCGCGCAGGCCGAAGGCGGCGGCTGGTTCGGCAAGGGCATGTTCGAGGCGGGCTATGTGCCCGAAGTGTTCCGCGCCGCCGCCGCCATGTGCTACAATGCGGTGGGCGAGATGCTGCCCTCGCAGCACGGCAAGGTCTCGATGGTCGAGCGTGTGCCGATGGGGGTCGTGGCTGTCATCAGCCCCTGGAACATGCCCGGGATCCTGACCGCGCGCGGGTTCGCCTTTCCGCTGGCGGCGGGCAATACCATCGTCCTGAAACCCTCTGAGGACACGCCCTATGCGGGCGGTCTGTTCTTTGCCGAGGTGCTGGAAGAGGCGGGCGTTCCGAAGGGCGTGTTCAACGTCATCACCTGTTCGCGCGACCGGGTGGCCGAGATGGGCGACGAGCTGGTCGAGAACCCGCTGGTCAAGGGCGTGTCCTTCACCGGCTCGACCCCGGTGGGGCGGCAGATCGCGGCCAAGGCCGGAGCGCATCTGAAAAAGGCCTGCGTGGAATTGGGCGGCAAGGACAGCCTGATCGTGCTGGATGACGCGGATATGGACCGGGCGACCTCGGCGGCCAGCTTTGGCGCCTTCATGCATCAGGGACAGATCTGCATGTCGGTGGAAAAGGTGCTGGTCCATGAAAGCGTCTACCCCGCGTTCCTGCGGCAATTCGTGGCCCGCGCGGCCAAGCTGAAAACCGGCGACACCGCCGACAAGGCCAATGTCATTGGCCCGCTGATCAATGACCGGCAGGTGGAACGCGTGAGATTC
>CAYGRI010000201.1:0-9534 GCA_964352155.1 uncultured Maritimibacter sp.
CTGGAACTACTTCAAGGCTGCCGGATATGTCTCAGGTTAATGGCGAAATGCTTTAAACAAGCCGTCGCAACTCGCGCAAGGGAGACTTTGGTCTCGATGCCACTATCATCGTGTTGGCGGGCTGGTTCGGGCGGGGGACGCGCCGCAGCCCGCATTATCGGTGCTCAGACGCCATCGGCAACGGAACGCGAGCCACCGTCGCCCCCCCCGGATAGGCAATCGATCGGATAGGGGATCGGAGCGAGGACAGCAATCGATGACCTTGTGACCGTCCGTACAAGGGTTGGATATCAGTCGCGCGCTGCTCTCTCGAGCGCGTCGATCCGCGCGGCGAGATCCGCGACCAACTGACTGAGATCGGCGTTCGCCGCGGCCAGCTGCTTGTTCCTCTCGGCCAACGCCTTGATCGCAGCCAGGGCCACGCCAGAGGAATCCAAAGAGGAGATCCCGGTTTCTTTCTCGCCCAGGCCGAAGGTCGCGTGGAAATCCTGCGCCATCGGACCGAGATGGCGCGCACCCGACGCATCGTTGCGGTAGGTCCAGGCTGCCACCGGCAGGGTCCTGACCTTTTCAAGGATATCCGCCACGTCGACGGGCTCGATCCGGATCTTTGCGTTCCTGTCGGAGCCCTGCGTCAAGGCGCCGGTGATGAAGAGATCGCCATCCTCCTGTAAAACAAGCTCGTCCCCGGGGCCAAAGGCGCTGGTCAACATGAAACTGCCGGCCCCAGGGAAAGGCCCCGCAATGCTTTGAAACGCCCAATAGGCCCCGCCTTGACTGGTGTCGATCATCTGCACGGCGGCGGCGCCGTTGTTGCGATACTCCGCGACAAACCGGGGGGCCGCCGTCGCGCTGGTCTCTTCGACCCGCAGCTTGGCCGTGCCGTCGCTCCGCAGGATGTGCAACGAGCCAAGCGGCGTTTTGGTGCCGATGCCAACCCGCCCTGCATCACTGAGGAAAAAGGAATCCTCGGGCGCCCCCGCCTCGATCCGGAACGGGATCAGCATGCTGCCATTGCTGGACCCGTCGCGGACGAAAAAACTGTATTCGTTGCCGACAATATCCCAGATCCAGGGGGTGAAATTCTGGGACAGGTTCTGCTCCAACCGCAGCGCCGGAGAATTGCCGCCCAGGATATGCAGATCAACCTGCGGGTCATTGGTTCCAATCCCGACAAAACCGGAATCGGCCACGACAAGCGCATTTTCGGGAGCCCCCGCCTGAATGATGAACGGGAGGTTTTCGCCATCCAGATCCTCAATCGCAAAGTAGTTGGCGCCCCCCTGGTTCGCATCATTGACGGTGATCTGCCAATCGTTCGACGGGTAACCTGGAGAGGAGGTATCCTGAAATTTCAGCCGGAGCGTCAGTTGTTTGAGCCGCACGACTTCGTCGCCGAACCCCTCCATATCAACGCATTCCCGCCCGACGCACAGGCTTCTCTGCACGATGACATCGTCGGAATAGACCGTGTCGGCCGAAGACGTGCCCGCGATGCAGACACCCCCGGCCACGAGACCCAAGGCGCCGCGACAAAACCGAGGCGTGTGAAACGGCATGTGTCTGGCCCCTCTTGTAAGTACCAGAATCAATGTCGGATCCCAGCGAACTGCGATCCCGGCAAGAGCATGGTAAATATTACAACCTAAGGGAGCCAGTCGGGCAAGATTTTATTTCGGGTCCACCCTGTGTCCGGGGCGTGGCTGTTCCCGCAGGGCGCCAGCCGAGAGGGACCCGAACCGATCGCGGTCGCCGTCAGGATCTCGCGGAAAGGTGGCCTGCCGGAGCTGGCATCCCGACCCGCCATCGAGACTCCGGGCGCGGTGCCAACTTGGCAGGACTCTCATCTGTGGCGCCACGGGCATTCGGTTTGAGACCGGGCGCCCGTCATGCGGGGCGCAGAGCACCATGAACGCGGCGGACGCGCAGGCTGGGCAAGTGATTTCGGACCGCATACCACTCGCAATACTCCGACATGTGGGACCCGAAACGGCAGAACGTGGACCGGGCCGCGCTAATGATTGCCCTCTGATCGGATGGGTCCCTTGCCTGTTCCTCAAACGCCTGGACGAGCGCGCGCCACAGCCCGGTCGGTGTACCTGCACCAAGAAAGGCCGTTGAGATGCCCGGCAATGCCTGCCGGACCTGTCGCGCCAGGATCGACGCACCGAACCCGGAACCGTGCAGCACATAGAGCACGCCCAGCATTGCTGTGCCGCTGTCGGCGAACCCGAGACAGGGGCGGGGCGGAACCGTCGGGTCCGGTTTCCAGTGGGCCAGGTCCTCGTCCAGCGCAGAGAGCGGATCCGCCAGCGAGAATTCCGCGTACACATCAAGCGTTTGGCGCACGGTCTCGGCGCAGGTGAGGAATTCGCGATACCCGCCAAGGATCACCTCATAGCTGGGGCGCGCCAGGTCCGGTTCCGCCAGACGGGAGATCCACGGGTGGGTGTGCAGCGCCTCGTGTTCTGGCGCCGTCGCCTCTGCCAGGGTCCGGCGGAATGACTTGGGCGGAGCCTGGCTCATGCGACGCTCATACATGCCACGTCCAGGCGGTTGTGTCCCCGATCAAGGCCCCGGTCAAGGCCCCGGTCAAGGCTTGCGACGTGGCGCGATGTGGTCAGCCCAAAGCCCGATGCAAGGAACGCCCCGTCAATGTCTTGAGGGTGTGGTGGGGCATTTCGACGTCGGGGCAACGGTATCGCCAGGTTTGCAATGCCCCGGAGACGATGCAGGGCCAGTTCGTATGCGGATCGCCGACAGCACTGCGTTTCCATTCAATCCGCCCAGCCCCTGCACCACAAAACCCATCGGTTCGTCTGGCTGCGCACCCCGGCGCCCTTTTCCATCGCAGCGTCCGTCGCAGCCAGTTTCCGCACTTTCATCAGATATCGGCGTTAAGAAGCGGTGTATGCCGAAGCGGGATTTTACGTTTCCGGGCCGTTCCCGGCGCTGGGCGCGGCTGGGACAGGCTGGTTCAAACGCTCAGGGCGGGGCCACAGACCGCGCCCAGCCCCGCGATTGCCACATCCATGGTTCGAAGCGCGCGTTCGGCCGCCCGCGCAAGCCGGCCCAGAGGCGGACTCAGCGCCCGCCCCCGCCGGCGGCGACCGTGGCTTTGCCCGGGGCGGGCACGATGCGCCAATGCAGGCCCGCCTGGTCCAGCGCCGCCTTGAGCGTCCCATAGACGTCATGCTTCCCGACATGACCCGCCACCAGGTCTGGCAGCGGCTTTCCCTGTTCCTCGAACACTTCCGAGGTGGTCAAGACGGTGACAAGCGACGCCTGTAGCGCGCGATTGCCCTCCAGCTGTTCAAGGAATTCCTGCCCATCCATTCCGGGCATGTGAAAGTCCAGCAGAACGATGTACCGCACCGCTTCGGCGTCTTGCAGCGCGGCAAGACCTTCAACGCCATTCTTTGCAACAACAACGGAATTCGTGAGTTTGAGTTTGAGCAGCGCGCGCCGCATGGCAATGACGTTGACCTCATCGTCATCGACCAGAAGAAACGCCACCTCTGCCTCGCTTCGCATCTCAGCTTTCCTTTTTCCCAGCAGCGCGGGATAGCAATCCACGGCAAGCGCTCGCGCAACGTCGGGGGCACGTTCCGCACCAACGGCAGACCCGACCTTCCCTATGATATCGTAAGAACAGCGCCCCGCCAAAAGGCACATCCTTGGCCAATTGCCCCAACCTGATGGACGCGGGCAGAAGAGACGGTCAAGAACGGGTTGAGGCGAATGATTACAAGCAGCAACTGCGGATACTTGGAAACAATGCAATCTTACACATTTACCGAGGGTTAATGGCCGTCAGGATATTTTTCTCGGGATCGAGGAGTTCCCGATGCGATTTCAGCTGCTGACACATCCCGATGATGTCCCGGTTCCCGCGGCCACCTGTCGGCAGGATCTTCATCACTTGCGTAGAACGGCAATACGCTTTGCCTTCCCCGCCGGGTCGGTCTTGGCCCAATCCTCGCCGCGCGGCACAGCCTTTCGGCGCGATGTGCGGCAACTCTGATCCAAAAAACATAGACGCGGACGCAATCCGGACGACAGGCAGGCCAAATGATACCTCCAACAGGACCCGACAATGACCTTTGTCTTTCCCATGAAGCCAATGAACCGCCTGCGGCCCGACACCAGCGAGCTCGACCACGTCATCCATCGGATCTCGCACGAGCTTCGGACGTCCGTCCGCGCGCTGCAGGAGCTTCCGGCATGGATCGCGGAGGATCTGCATGACGCAGGTATCGCCCTGCCCGACGCGAGCCTGCAACAACTGGATCTGATCGACACCCATGCCTGCCGCATGGACGGGATGCTGAACGGTTTGCTGGAATACTCCAGAGTCGGACGGCTTCAGGTGATCGGTCCGGTGAACCCGGCCGAGGCTCTGGAAACGGTGATCGAGGATCTCGCCCCGGAGTCCAACGCCGACATCGTGCGGCGGGTCGATCCTGGCGAGATCGAGATCGGTGACGTCGACATGCACCGCATCTTTGCCATTCTTCTGTCGAATGCCCTGCGGTTCAACACGTCAGAGAGCCCGAAGGTCGAATTCATCGGGCAGCGCGGCAAAGACGGTACCTGGCAACTGGACGTGATCGACAACGGGCTTGGTATTCAGCCCGCCCTGCGGCAGGCGGTGTTCCGCGCAATGGTGCGCCTGCATTCCCGCGACACCCACGAGACCACGGGGATGGGGCTGGCGATCCTGAAGAAGATCGCCGATTCCTACGACGGTCACGCCGAGTTTCTGGATCCAAGCTCTGGAAGCGGCGCCCATGCGCGGGTTCTGCTCAACCTGCGGCCCTGACACGCCAACGGTGACGGGCGGTCGCCCTGGGGCATGCCGTCAGGTGCAACTGTGCCTGTCGGAAGATCCGGCCTAGCCCCGGCGCCCGATCGGATGCATCGAGTCGCGATGGAACCTGTCGGACCCGGCCGCACGCAGGACAAGGCGCGTGATCTTCCAACCCTCGGGGGTGCGCTGGAAGTCGTGGTGATACTGGCCCCATAGCTCGCTGTTCGGTCGGCCATCCTGGTACCGATGCCAGGCGTACAGGTAGGATATGCTGCGCGCGGCTTCCGGCCCGTCGAACCGGATCGTGACGTTCGAGATGTGGTGACTCGTCGCCGCAAAGAAGCGGGACAGCCCGTTCGCAACCATCGGCCCGATTTCTGCGACACCCGTCATGGTCGGCACGTCCGGCCCATAGTCGACCACAGCATCCTCGGTGAACAGGGCCAGAACCTCATCCGCCTCGGCCCGATCGAAATGATAGCAATAGCTGTGGATCACATCGGTGATCTCGGCCTTGTCCAGCAGACCCTCAAGGCTTCTCGCGTGGTTCATGCCGCACCCCTTTGACCTCTGCCGAGCCTAGGCGCCGGCAGCACCGCGGGCAAGGCGGCATGGCGCTTTGGCGCCGGGTGGGCCCCCAGATCAGAGGCCAGACGCGCCAGACACCGGCGACCTTGCCAACCTGGTTTCGATTCGCTACCAAATAACCGATGGCTTGCAAAACCCCAGACCGCATCGCAGACCTGCTCGTCCATGTCGGTCGCGCGGCTCGCAGCGAGGAGTCCCGCTCTGACCTGACGGCGACGCAATGGGCCTGTTTGCGGTTCTTTGCGGCGGCCAATGGCAGCACGCGCACCCCTTCGGGCTTTGCCTGCTTTCAGGCGACGACCCGCGGCACCGCCTCGCAGATCATCAAGTCGCTGGAACGCCGCGGCCTGATCCAGCGGCACCGGTCGGTCCGGGATCGGCGCAGCGTCCGATTTGACCTGACAGAGACTGGCCGCGCGACCCTGCAACGCGATCCGCTGGGCGACCTGATCCACGCCATCGACCGGCTGGACTGGACAGAACGCGCGCCGTTCCTGAGCACCCTGTCACGGCTGGCCTCTGTGCTGTCGGGCCTGCGCAATGTGCCCGCCTTTGGGACCTGCCGCGATTGCAGCCATTTCACGCCCAAGGGCGACCACGGATATTGCGCCTGCATGGCCGAGACCCTGTCGATAGAAGAGATCGACAAGCTCTGCGCCAGCCACCACAGCGCGTCGCACGAAAGTCAGACCGAAGGAGACCACGATGACCGGGCATGACAGCACCGCTGGGCCCCGCATGATCGCGATCAGCAGCGGCAAGGGCGGCGTCGGCAAATCCACCGTCACGGCGAATATTGCCGTTGCCATGGCCGAGGGGGGCCTGTCCGTGGGGATCGTGGATGCCGATATCTACGGCCCCTCCATTCCCGGGATGCTGGGGATCGCGGGGGACAAGCCCGCCATGGCGCCAGGGGGAAAAGTGATCCCGGCGAGGGCGCATGGGGTCAAGGTGATCTCTATGGCGATGCTGACCGACGATGACAAACCGGCGATCATGCGCGGGCCGATGGTGACGAAGTATTTGCAGATGTTTGTCCGGCAGGTGGAATGGGGCAAGCTCGACGTGCTGCTGCTGGACCTGCCGCCAGGCACGGGCGACATCCAGTTGACGCTGGCGCAGGCCTTTCCGCTGGATGGCGCCGTGGTCGTCAGCACGCCGCAGGATGTCAGCCTGAAGATCGCGCGGCGCGGGCTGCGGATGATGGAACAGGTGAAGGTGCCGATCCTTGGCATTGTCGAGAATATGAGCGGGTTCACCTGCCCCTCCTGCGGAACCCTGACGCATATCTTTCACCAGGGCGGCGGCGCGGCGATCGCGACAGAGCTTGGGGTGCCGTTTCTGGGCAAGGTGCCGCTGGACCCGGCGGTTGTCGATTGCGGCGATGACGGCCGTCCGCTGATCGTGACTGCCCCCGACAGCGCCGCCGCGATGGCCTATCGCGAGATCGCACAGGCGCTTGCGGGCGGGGCCAGCATGGCAGGCGGCATCGCGACCCCCTTCGCCTGGACTCTGGAGGATGGCACGGGCAAGCCCGCCCCCGCCACGCAAGACGGGCTACCCGATCGCCTGAGCGCGCTCGACAACGACGCGTCGGGCCTGCTGTTGCGCTGGGGCGACGGGCAGGTGCAACGGCTGCCTCACCGCGATCTGCGCCTGGCCTGCGGCTGCGCGAAATGCAGCGATGAGATGACGGGCGCCGCGATCCTTGTGCCGCAAAGCGTTCCGCTCGATATCCGGATCACACGGATCCGGAGTGTTGGCAACTACGCGGTCGCGATGGCGTTCAGCGACGGGCACGACAGCGGGATCTACACGTTCAAATCCCTGCGCGCGCTGCAAAGCACGGAGATCGAGGATGTCTGATACCCCGCCCCGCCGCCGGATTCAGGCTCAGGCCTCGGCCAGCGATGCCAATGTGATGGGCTTCGTTCTGGAACAGCCGGTGCAGCCGGGGCGGTCCGCGCGGTACGATCAGCCCGGTGATGCGCCGCTGGCCCAGGCGCTGTTTGCCATCTCGGGCGTGGAACGGGTCGAGGTGAGCGGGGCGACAATCTGGGTGCAGAAACAGACTGACGCCGCCTGGGCAGAGATGAAGCCCGCCATCGCCGCCGCGCTCCGGCAGGTGCTGGACGCCACCGACACACCGCTGGGCAACGACGATGCGGACCATGACCCCGACACGGCGCTTTTGCGCGCGGTAGAGGCTTTGCTGGACGGGCAGATCAACCCCTCGGTCGCGTCCCACGGCGGACATATCGCCGCTGACCGGGTGGTGGGTGGCAGTGTCTATCTGCGCATGTCAGGAGGGTGTCAGGGCTGCGCCGCCTCCTCTGCCACGTTGCGCGACGGGGTCGAACGGATGCTGCGCGCCGCCCTGCCCCAGATCGCGCAGATCGTGGACGTGACCGATCACGCGGCGGGGAGCACTCCGTTCTATGCGCGGAACAATGGGCCGTCACCGGTGTTGAACCGACCACTTCCGCCCGGCGCCATCGGGTGGGAGGAGGGGCAGATCCATATCGATGCCGACCACATCGCGCCGCGTCTGGGCTTGACCCCGCAGACGCTGCGCGACGGTCTGCAAACCGGCGATGTCGTTGGCGTGACGGAAACCGGCGAAGGCATGGATGCGGGCAAGACCCGGATCGTGCTGCGCAGCGCAACCCGCGCCTGGGCGGCCGAGGTCTTGCCCGACGGATCGGCCCGGGAAATACCGCCCCCGCGCGAGATCGGCAGCGCCGCCCTGCGCGAACAGGACATGGCCGACCGCCTGCGCGCCCATCTCGGTGCCCTTTCGGACAGCGAGGCGCCCGTCACCTATGGCGCTCTCGCCCGCGCGCTTGGGCTTTGGGCACCTGGATCCATTCGCCAGGTGACCCGCGCGCTGGAAACCACGATGCGCCAGGATGCGTCCGCCGGGCGCCCCTTTATCGCCGCGCGCGCCGTCAACCGGGGGACAGAGGCTTTGCCCGGCAAGGGCTTCTTCGATCTCGCCCGCGCCCTGTCCAGAGGACCCCATGACGGAGAGAGCGAGCACGCGTTTCACCAGCGCGAACTTGGCCAGCTCGCCTTGGAAACCGCGCCAAGGAAAAGCCCGGTGGCCGTGATGCCGGGCGCCGATGGCCGTGACGCCGCGCCGCCGCTCGACACCGGAGAGGTCCATGGGACGACCTAACGCTGGACTGCCAGCTTTGAACCCCTTGAGGGGCGCCTAGAAAACGCCCCGCGCCCTGAGGTCCTGATAGCTGCGCCAGACGGTGCCAAGGCGGCCCTGCATCAAGGCGGCGCCCCCCGCCAAGGTCCGGATCTCGACCGAGTCCGGAGCCAGCGCACGGACCCGCGTCAGGGGCGCCTCTGCCTGGCCCGGCGAGAACAGATAGAGGTGAAACAGCGCCAGATAGGAATGGGCAATGGCATTGCCCGGGTGCAACGCAAGAAGGCGCTCGGCCACCGGAATCGCGCCCCGCGCATCGCGTTGCAGGGCCAGGGCGAGCAGTTGCTCGTAGGCCTTTGGCAGCGCCTCTGTTCCATCGCTTTGGCGCAGCCGCGCCGCCAGCTCGACCTGACAGAAATAATCCTGATCCGGGTCATACATGCTCACCCGGGCGACCCCTTCGAACGTCGCCTCGAAGGCGGCGGGGCCTTGAGGCAAGGCGGTCGTGAACTGCCGGAACAGCGTCAGCAGATCCAGCTTCGGCACCGGTTTGGCGGGCACATCGGCGCGCAGGTCAATCGTCACCGGAAGAACTTCGAGCGGCTCAGCCTCGCCCGTCACCCGGTTGTGGTAGCTGGCCTGCAGGCGGTACAGGCTCACAGGCGCCGTGGGCAGCATCGCAAAATGCTCCACCACTTCCAGCCGGATGCGCCCCGGCACAGCCGGGATATGGCCGCCGCCGATCCCGTGATCATGCAGCCAACGCCCCTCTGGCCCCTCCCAGGCAAGCAGGACCAGCCCGTCGCGCAAGGCCTCTGGCGACCCAGCCATTACCCGGCAGCCGCGAGGGCCAAGGCAACCGCCAGCACGACCTGCCCCAACGCTTGCAGGCGCCCGCCCGCCCCGCCGCGCATCAAGACGGCGATGAAGGAAAAGGCCAGAAAGATCGGCGGGGTCGGCTTGGCCAGCATCGCAAGAC
>CAYGRI010000202.1:0-3836 GCA_964352155.1 uncultured Maritimibacter sp.
GCCGGATGCAGCCGGGTGTCGGCGTTCCGGGAATGCAGGATCTCGCCCGACCGCGCATCCATCACCACCGCAGCATAGGGCGCCGCCGTCAACTGCGTGCCCCAAGAAATTGCAATCAAAAGGGAAAATAGCCCTAAACGGACCCGCTGCCCCAGACGCGTCATCACGTCCACCTTACTGTCTGCCTCATGATGCCGGATCTGCCGTCCGGTCACCTTCGTTACCTACAGGTTACCACAAGCTGGGGCTGTCAGAAAACAAAGAAGTTTCAATGGCTTTGAAAAAGAAGCTCAACAAATGTGGTAGATGTTGCGCCTGCAGCATCCCGGACCGCAAGATGTTTCAATGTGGCAGGAATAAGGCGCGGAGCGTCACGAAAATTCCACAAGGAGCGGCGGCAATCCGGCCAGATCGGAGAGTTCGAAGAATCGGGGGTGCCCCTCAGGCGCGGCCTGATGTTCCAGCGCCCAGCCCTGGCCGTGCGGCACGAAGACGCCCCAGCCGCCGGCCTCGATGGCGGGCACGACATCGGATTTCATCGAATTGCCCACCATCATCGCACGTTCCGCCCCGTCGCCATGATCCGCAAAGATCCGGGCATAGACCTTAGCCGTCTTGTCCGACACGATCTCTATCCCGTGAAACAGCGGCCCCAGCCCGGATTGGGCCAGCTTGCGTTCCTGGTCCAGCAGGTCGCCCTTGGTGATGAGCAGCACACGATAGTCTTCGGCGACCGCTTCGACCGCGGCGCGGGCGTGGGGCAGCAGCTCCATCGGGTGGCGCAGCAGCTCTTGCCCGGCGTCGATGATCTGCGCGATGACAGAGGCCGGGACGCGCTGATCCGTGACCTCTATCGCTGTCTCGATCATCGACAGGACGAACCCTTTGATGCCGAAGCCGTAGTGCCCGATATTGCGCCGTTCTGCCTCCAGCAGGCGGGTGTCCAGGTGATCGGGGTCGGCAAAGTCGGCGAGCAGGTCAGAGAATCGCTCTTGCGTGATCTGGTAGAATTGTTCGTTGTGCCACAGCGTGTCGTCCGCATCGAAGCCGATGGTGGTTAATGTTTTGGACATTTCCCCTCCTTACCGTTGCGCCAGAGCCAGTCCGGAGCGACCTTGACCCTTTTCACCGGGAAGCACCTTCCTATATAGTCCCGACGAAGCAAACACAGAGCCTGACCGGAGTGAAGCCGCGTGTCGCCATTTCAGCCGCTTATGACCAAGAAACCGGACGACCAGAATGGCGACGCCGATGTCGTTGTTGAAACGCGTACAAAGACCAAGCGGCCGCCGCTGTACAAGGTCCTGTTGCTGAACGACGACTTCACGCCGATGGAATTCGTTGTGCATGTGCTGGAGCGGTTTTTTGGCATGAATCACGCGCAGGCGTTCGAGCTGATGCTGATCGTGCATAAGAAGGGTGTCGCCGTTGTGGGCGTGTTCAGCCATGAGATTGCCGAGACGAAAGTGGGCCAGGTGATGGATTTCGCCCGCCGCCACCAGCATCCGCTGCAATGCACCATGGAAAAGGAGTAGGGCAGGGCCCGCCCATGTCCTCTCGTTTGCCCCTTGCACTGGAACGCGGATTTGCGTTTCCGGCTGGCCGTATCGCTGTGTTTCGCCCGCGCGGGGGGGGCGATCTGTCGGCCTTGCCGAAGGCCGATGTTCAGGTGATCCAGGGTTTTTACCCTGACAATCAGGCGTTTTCTGCCCAGGGATACGCCACTGCCGTGGCCGCTGAGGGCGCCTATGCCGCCGCCGTTGTCTGCGTGCCCCGCGCCAAGGCCGAGGCGCGGGCGCTGGTGGCCGAGGCGATGGCCCGCACGGGCGGCGGGCCGGTGATCGTGGATGGCCAGAAAGAGGATGGCGTCGAGGGGTTGCTGCGCGATTGCCGGAAGCTGGGCGAGGTGTCGGAGCCGATCTCGAAGGCCCATGGCAAGCTGTTCGTGGTGACGGGCGGAGATTTCTCGGGCTGGGTGCCAGAGCCGGGCGCCGTGGGCGATTTCGTCACGACGCCGGGGGTGTTTTCGGCGGGCGCGGTCGACGAAGGCTCTGCCGCGCTGGCCGCCGCGCTGCCCGACAGCCTGCCCAAGCGGATCGCGGATCTGGGGGCGGGCTGGGGATTCCTGTCGGCCGAGATCCTGCGGCGCAAGGGGGTGGCAGAGCTGCATCTGATCGAGGCGGAACATGCTGCGCTGGACTGTGCCCGGCACAATGTCACCGACCCCCGCGCGCAATTCCATTGGGCCGATGCGCTGAGTTTCACCGCCGATCCGCCCTTTGATGCCATCGTGACCAATCCGCCCTTCCACACCAGCCGGGCGGCGGATCCGGGGCTGGGGCGCAGCTTTATCGCGGCGGCGGCGCGGCTGCTCAAGACCTCGGGGCGGCTGTGGCTTGTAGCCAACCGCCATCTGCCCTACGAAGCCGAAACCCGCGCGCATTTCCATGAGGTTCAGGAACAGGGCGGGACCTCTCGTTTCAAGATACTTGCCGCCGCGCGCCCCATCGGGCCGCGCCGACGGCCGCACAACTGAGGCAAACGCCATGTCATTCTCCATCGCTGGCAAGACCGCCATCATCACAGGTGCGGCAAACGGAGTCGGCCTGGCCATCGCCCGCAACTTTCTGGAACTGGACGCCAATGTCGTCTTTGCCGACATGGACGAAGAGGGGCTGGTCCGCGAGATCGGCGAAGAGGCGGCAAAGGACGATTCCCGCGCCCGCTATTTTGCCGGGGATCTGCGCGAAAAGCTGACGGTGGCAAATCTGCTGTCGGCCACGCTGGACGCGTTTGACCGGGTCGACATTCTGATCAATGCCAGCCGCCAGGTCACCGCGTCCGATCCGCTGAACCCCGACGATGACGCGGTCGAGATGCTGTTGCAACAAAACCTGATGACCTCGCTGCGCCTGACCCAGCTTGTGGCCAAGCGGATGATCAAGCAATCCCAGGAAAGCGACGGCCCCGCCGGGTCGATCGTCAACCTGTCCTCGATCGCGGCGCAGCGCACCCATCCCGATCTGCTGGCCTATTCGATCAGCTCGGCGGCGCTGGATCAGATGACGCGGGCGATGGCCGTGGCGCTGGCGCCGCACCGGATCCGCGTCAACGCCGTGGCCTTTGGCAGCGTGATGAGCGCCAGCCTCAAGGACACGCTGAAGGAAAACGACCTGTGCCGTGACGACATCATCCGGCACACGCCGCTGGCCCGCATCGCGAGCGCCGGCGAAGTGGCGGATGCGACGCGATTCCTGGCCTCGGACGGGTCGGGGTTCATGACCGGGCAGATCCTGACCGTGGATGGCGGCCGCTCGCTGGTCGACAATGTGGCGATGGCGGCGCACTGACACGCTGCGCGCCTTGGGGGCACCGGGTGGTTGACGCCGCCGCCCTCTCCGCCCATCAATCGCAAAACGAGGGAGGAACCGCCGCATGTCAGACCCATTCGCAGAAGAAAAGGCACGCGCCTCTGCCTGGTTCCGCCAGCTGCGCGACAAGATTGTCGCCGCGTTCGAGGGGCTGGAGGATACGCAGACCTCCGGACCCTTCGGCGGTTTGCCAGCCGGACGATTCGAGGTCACGGAGACTCGCCGCGCCAGCGAGGGCGAGGCGGATGCCGGCGGCGGCCTGATGAGCGTCATGCGCGGCGGGCGTGTGTTCGAGAAAGTGGGCGTGAACGTCTCGACCGTGCACGGCAATCTGGGCGCGGCGGCGCAAAAGGCGATGGCGGCGCGTGGCGTGCCAGGGATGGAGGAGGATCCGCGCTTCTGGGCCTCTGGCATCAGCCTGGTGGCGCATATGCAAAACCCGCATGCCCCCGCTGTCCATATGAA
>CAYGRI010000202.1:3846-9499 GCA_964352155.1 uncultured Maritimibacter sp.
GATGTTCTGGACGCCCCATGCCTGGTGGTTCGGCGGCGGGTCCGACCTGAACCCCTGCATCGAATATCCCGAGGATACAGAGGGATTCCACGCCGTGCTCAAGGCGCATTGCGACCCGCATGGCGCCGATCTTTATGACCGGTTCAAGGCCTGGGCCGATGAATATTTCTATGTGCCCCATCGCGGCCGCGCGCGCGGCGTGGGCGGGATCTTCTATGATGATCGCAACACCGGCGACTGGGAGGCGGATTTCGCCTTCACCCAGGATGTCGGCCGCGCCTTTCTTCCCGCCTTCGTGTCGGTGACCGAGCGTCGCCGCGACACCCCCTGGACAGAAGCGGACAAGGAAACCCAGCTTGTCCACCGGGGGCTGTATGCGGAATATAACCTTGTCTACGACCGCGGGACCAAGTTCGGGCTGGCAACGGGGCATGATGCCAACGCCGTCCTGATGAGCTTGCCGCCCGTCGCGAAATGGACGTGACGCGGCCGGGGTCATCGTGGGGGTGTCGGGCGTTTGGCCTGGGTGCGGTGACTGGCGGCGCGCGCCGCGGCGTGACGCCCGGGCGCAGCATCTGAACGGCACCCTGCGCGACGCCTGAAACGGCAAGGCGCAGGGTTGGCGGTGCAGGCGGACCTGTCCTTTGCGCCCCCTGGTGGCCGGACGTTTTTCCCCGATTCGCCAAACCCCTTGCCATCTGCCAGGATCGCATGATCATCGGGGGGGAAAGGACAGGCCACGGATGCTGGAGATCTTTCGGAACCGAACCTATGCGCGGCTGTTTCTGGCGCAGGTGGTGGCGCTGCTGGGCACCGGGCTGTTGACAATCGCGCTGGGGCTTCTGGCCTTCGATCTGGCCGGAGACCAGGCCGGTCAGGTCCTGGGGCTCGCCCTGACGATCAAGATGGTCGCTTATGTCGGTCTGTCGCCGGTGGCCACGGCGCTTGTGGCCCGCATGGACCGGCACAAGGTGCTGATCGGGGCGGATCTGCTGCGGGCCGGGGCCGCGCTGAGCCTGCCGTTCATCGATGCGGCCTGGCAGATCTATCTTGCGGTGTTTGTGTTGCAGGCCGCCTCCGCCACCTTCACGCCGACCTATCAGGCCGTTCTGCCGGACGTCTTGCCGGACGAGGGCGCCTATACCCGCGCCCTGTCCCTGTCGCGGCTGGCCTATGATCTGGAAAATCTGGCAAGCCCGCTGCTGGCCGCCCTCCTGCTTAGCCTGATCGCCCCCAACTGGTTGTTCTCCGGCACGGTTCTGGGGTTCCTAGGCTCTGCCGCTTTGGTCTGGTCCTGCCGTCTGCCGCGATCCGGCGCCCAGGCGGACCGGCCATTCCGCGAGCGGTTGACCCGGGGCAGCCGCATCTATCTGGCAACGCCGCGCCTGCGGGGGCTGTTGGCGCTGAACCTGGCGGTCTCGGCGGTGGGGGCGGTGGTGCTGATTCTGTCCGTCGTCCTGGCCCGCGCCGTCTATGGCGGGGCAGAGCGGGATCTGGCGGTGCTGCTGGGCGCCTATGGGGCGGGCTCCATGGCGATCGCCCTTGCGCTGCCCCGGCTGTTGGAGCGCTGGCCCGACCGCCCGGTGATGCTGGCCGGGGGCACGCTGGGCAGCGGCGCGATGCTGGCGCTGGGCCTTTGGGTCCTGCTGGGCGGCTGGCCCGCCTGGGCGGTCCTGATCGCCATATGGGCGGTGATCGGGGCGGCGCTTGCCGCGATCATGACGCCCTCGGGCCGGCTGCTGCGACGCTCTGCCCGGGCCGAGGATCGCCCGGCGGTCTTTGCCGCGCAATTCGCGTTAAGCCATGCCTGCTGGCTGGTCGCCTATCCCGCCGCGGGCTTTTTGGGCAGCAGCACGCTGGGCGTGTCCTTCGCCATGCTGGTGCTGGGGGTGGCCGGTCTGGCGGCGGTCCTTCTGGCGGCGCTTGTCTGGCCCGGCTACACGAAACAGCCGCTGGAACATGTGCATGACGATCTGCCCCCCGGCCATCCGCATCTGAAGAACGCCCGCCGCACCAGCAAAGGTTGGGTTCACCGGCATGTCTATGTGATCGATGACGAGCATCGGGTCTGGCCCACCCACGGCTGACCCCGCAGGCGATGGCCGCTGACCGGAAGACCGGGCGCCCGCCCGTTCCCCCTCGAAAACCAAAAATCGCCACATCGCCCCGGAACCTGTTCCGCAAGGGGCCTGTTCCGCACGGGGTCTGTTCCGCACGAGGTCTGCTCCGCATGGGGCCTGGGCCCGCGAGACCGTCTCGGGGCGCGGGCGGGCCTCCTGACCCTGATTGCGCGCGACGGACCCTAGCTGGCGGGGTCGCGGATCGCTTCGAGCATCCGGGTCACGTTGTCGGGATCCGCATCGGGCGTGATCCCGTGGCCGAGGTTGAAGATATGCGGGCCTTTGGAAAAGGCCTTCACCACGCGCCGGGTTTCGGACACCAAGGGCGCCCCGCCAGAGACCAGCAGCTTCTGGTCCAGATTGCCCTGGATGCAGCCGTCGACCTGCACATGCTGCGCCGCCCATTCGGCATCCACCGACGAATCGACGGCCACGCAATCGGCGCCGGTCGCCTTGGCAAAGCCGACATAGGCCTCGCCCGCCTCGCGCGGGAAAGCGATGATCGGAATGCCGGGATGCCTGGCCTTGAGCGCGGCGATGATGCGTTTGCAGGGCTCCAGCGCATAGCGGGTGAAGGCCTCGCCCTTCAGCGATCCGGCCCAGCTGTCAAAGATCTTGACCACCTCGGCGCCCGCTTCGATCTGCGCGGACAGATACAGGATCGTCGCTTGCGTGATCCGCTCCATCAGCGCGTCGAGCACCTCTGGCGCCTCTTGCCGCAGCGCATGGGCCGGGGCCTGATCCGGGGTGCCTTGCCCGGCGATCATATAGGTCGCCACCGTCCAGGGCGCCCCGGCAAAGCCGATCAGCGTGGTTTCCGAAGGCAGCTCCCGCGCCAGGATCTTCACGGTTTCGTAGATCGGCGACAGGGTCTCGTGGATTTCGTCCACCGGCTTGAGCGCATCGACCCCGGCTTGCGCGGTGATCGTCGACAGCCGCGGCCCCTCGCCGGTCACAAACCACAGATCCGCGCCCAAAGCCTGCGGCACCAGCAGGATGTCGGCGAACAGGATAGCCGCGTCGAAGCCATAGCGGCGGATCGGCTGCAGCGTGACCTCGGCGGCCAGTTCGGGGTTGTAGCACAGCGACAGGAAATCCCCGGCCTGGGCGCGTGTTGCCTTGTATTCCGGCAGGTATCGCCCGGCCTGGCGCATCATCCAAACCGGCGGAACCGCCTGTGTTTCGCCCGCAAGCGCCTTCAGGATCGTCTTTGTCATGCTTCGTCTCCCTGTCCCGGGTTTGGTCCCGCGCGGCGCGGGCGGTGTCAAGTAAAAGTGACACATCGCCGACCGAACGCCTGCTGTTCCTTGGCGTTCGGGCTGCATAAATCTTCACCGCCGGGTGTCAACTGACCGTTTCCCTTCCCGAAAACATCGTCTAAGCAAATTGTCATGACAGGACCAACGCCCGACACCCCGCTCAAGATCGGCACCCGCGGCTCGCCTTTGGCGCTGGCGCAGGCGCATGAAACCCGTGCCCGCCTGGCTGCCGCGCATGACCTTCCGTCCGAGGCGTTCGAGATCGTCGTGATCAAGGTCACCGGCGACGCGATTCAAGACCGCCCGCTGAAAGACATCGGCGGCAAGGGTCTGTTCACCCGCGAGATCGAAGAGGCGCTGCTGGATGGCAGCATCGACATCGCGGTGCATTCGATGAAGGATATGCCGGTGGAACAGCCCGGCGGGCTGACCCTCGATTGCTATCTCCCGCGGGAGGATGTGCGCGACGCCTTCGTGTCGCCCGCGCTGACCGGGATCGCGGATCTGGGGCAGGGCGCCGTAGTCGGTACCTCCAGCCTGCGGCGCAAGGCCCAATTGCTGCATCGGCGCCCGGATCTGCAGGTGGTCGAGTTTCGCGGCAATGTGCAGACGCGGTTGAAGAAGCTGGCCGATGGCGTGGCGGAAGCGACCTTTCTGGCCAAGGCGGGGCTGAACCGGCTGGGCCGGTCGGATGTGCCGGGCGCCGCCATCGACCCCGAAGAGATGCTGCCCGCCGTCGCCCAGGGCGCGATCGGGATCGAACGGCGCCTGGACGACAGCGCCACCGCCGCGCTGCTCGAAGCAATCCATGATTCTGTTACCGGCATCCGTCTGGCGGCGGAGCGCGCGTTTCTCGCGGCGCTGGACGGATCGTGCGAAACGCCGATTGCGGGGCTGGCCGAGCTTGATGGCGGGTCGATCCGGCTGCGCGGCGAAATCCTGCGGACCGATGGCAGCGAGGCGCTGTCGGAGGACCAGTCCGGCGCGGCCGAAGACGGGGCCGAAATGGGCCGTGCGATGGCCGCTGTGTTGCTGCAGCGGGCCGGCCCGGGGTTCTTTGATTGGAAGTGATGGGCCGCACCGCTTGAAACCGGCTGCAAAAGCCCGTATCTGCGCTCGGACAGTCTGAAGGAAAAGCCATGGCCGCCCGCACCAATCCGTTCCAGTTCGCCCAGCAGGTCCGCGCCGAAATCGCAAAGGTCGTCTGGCCCTCGCGGCGCGAAGTTCTGCTGACCACGGCCATGGTCTTTGTGATGGCCACGCTCACGGCGATCTTCTTTTTCTTTGTCGACTGGGGCATCCGCAGCGGTCTGCAATTCGTTCTGAACGCGGTCGGAGGCTAGGCCGGGGCTTGATCCCGCGTCGATTGCGCGTTATGGCGCGCAGACTCCCTGACATGACAAGCTGAAGCAGATCCTGCGCGGTTCCTGTCTTTTGGGAAAACGGAATTGGCGGGCGGCGTTGCCCGCACAGGAAAGGCAGACCAGACAATGGCCAAACGGTGGTACTCGGTTAGCGTGCTCTCGAATTTCGAGAAGCGGGTTCAAGAGCAGATCCGCCACGCGGTCATCGATGCGGGTCTGGAAGACGAGATTGAAGAAGTGCTGGTGCCCACCGAAGAGGTGATCGAGGTGCGGCGCGGCAAGAAGGTGACGACGGAACGGCGGTTCATGCCCGGCTATGTGCTGGTGCGCATGGAAATGACCGATCCGGGCTACCACCTGATCACCTCGATCAACCGCGTGACCGGGTTTCTTGGCCCGCAGGGCAAGCCGATGCCGATGCGCGACGAAGAGGTGAATGCGATCCTCAACCGTGTCGACGAAGGGCAGGAGGCGCCGCGCACCCTGATCCATTTCGAGATCGGCGAGAAAGTGTCGGTCGCCGAAGGCCCGTTCGAGGGGTTCGACGGCATGGTCGAGGAAGTGGACGACGACAACCAGCGCCTCAAGGTGTCGGTGTCGATTTTTGGCCGGGCCACCCCGGTCGAGCTGGAATATACGCAGGTCTCCAAGCAGATGTAGCGTATCCGGGGCCGTATATCTGGCCCTGATCAGTGTGGGAGGCGAGGGCGACGCGTCGTCCGGACCGGACCACATCAACCGAAGCCCGGCGGTCGCGACCCCCGGGCGTTGAGAAAGGAGCGGCCAGATGGCCAAGAAGAAAATCGGCTCTATGAAGCTGCAGGTGAAGGCCGGTCAGGCCAACCCGTCCCCGCCGGTGGGTCCGGCGCTGGGTCAGCGCGGCATCAACATCATGGAATTCTGCAAGGCG
>CAYGRI010000203.1:0-9479 GCA_964352155.1 uncultured Maritimibacter sp.
TTCAGCCAAGGCAACCAATAGAAATTCAAAACCGTGCAAACTCTTGACTGCGGACAGTCACTGGGACCAGCCACTGGGGCGGCAACTCTCTCGGGCGTTCAGATCCACGGC
Source organism: uncultured Maritimibacter sp. (assembly GCA_964352155.1). Taxonomy (GTDB): domain Bacteria; phylum Pseudomonadota; class Alphaproteobacteria; order Rhodobacterales; family Rhodobacteraceae; genus Psychromarinibacter. The sequence continues at coordinate 112 of CAYGRI010000203.1, forward strand.
CCGAAGACGGTCTTGCGACCCAGCTTGCAGACTGCCGGATCGGGTCGCCATTGCGCCAGCTTCGCCCGATGACTGGCGAGACTTGGTTCCGGCGCCGAGGTGCTTGGCCAATCCTTGACGCAATCGACGGGATCGCCTGCCAGCGAGACCCGTGCGGCCCGCTCCGTCGCGGCGGGCTCGCGCTACAGGGGAGAACCTGTTTTTGGGCGTGTTCATGATGCCTCAACCCAATCAGGAGTTGCAGCCTCCGGTGAACCCGGCGCGGGTCCATGTGCCGAAAAACGGTTTACCTTTGTTGCAGGAGCTTTGGCCAGTATCCCGCCGCGCCGCTGGGGCGGCCGACCGGGAAACCGCAGCGTCCCCAAGCACTTCGGCGCGGTTTCAGATCGACGACATGTCATCCGGTAGGCCCGTCTCAGTTCTGCCGTTAATAGAAAGGTAATCAAACCTGGTTAGGCCCGACAAAACACTTTAACAAGAGAAGCAGTTTGCGATGGTATACAGCTCCCGAAAACCGAGGTTCGCAACCAAGCAAATGGTTGTCATGGAGGCAAACTCTACAGAGGGTTACGTGTTGATGGCCGACCTGAACTCGGATGGGGCAATGATTCAGTGTTCAAATCCGCTGGTCAAAGGGGAGGAAGTAACGCTGCAGATACTGGATCACAAGGTGAGCGCAAAAGTCACCTGGGAGCGTGACGGGGAAGTCGGCTTGTCTTTTGATGGCTCTATTTCGCCAGACACGATTTCAGCTCTCAACAAGACAGGTGACAGTTGGATTATCTACTGATGTGATCTCTCTTCATGATACTGCCATAAGACTCCGCCGATGCCTCACAGTACCGGTTCGCCAACGGGTCCACTTTGCACTTGGATACCTCCGATCTTTCGGGCCTGGCACCCTGGCACCCTGGTACTGACAGCACGGCGGAGAGTCGTTTGCCGAACATCAGGCGGTCGATGTTTCACCGTGCGCCTGATCTCACCGCCTGACAGCGGAGCCCTTCGGCACAGCGGAAACGTCTGACCACCACCGGATCGGTAGAACGCTGCCGCAGGCGCGCGTGGCGGGTGCCTCACGGCCCAAACCGCCAGGCAATGCCAGGGCGAAGCTTCGTTGCGTGCCACAAGATCAAGCATTCTCGCGGCGGAGCGGCCCGTCTTTTAACCGCAATGGTCAGTTTCCCGGCGAACGGGGCCCGAGTCTTCACTAGGGCTACGGAATTCTGTATACAAAATACTTTCATCGGGGCAGGCTCCCCCCCAGGGTCAGGGCGATGAGTCCATGAGTGCACCCGGAAAAATGGCTCGGCGGAAAATGCCGGGTGACTGACAGATGGAGGTTGACCAATGAACACTTTGACGAGACGTCGCGTTCTCCAAGCCCTTGTCGCCGTTGGCGGTGCATCCGTCTTGCGGGTGCCGGCCGTTTATGCTGCGACCGAGGACCTGGTCGTCACGACCTATGGCGGCAGCTGGGAGCAATTCTGGCGCGACACGCTGATTCCCGATCTCACCGCCAAGACTGGCCTTGCGCCGCGGGTCGATACCGGGTTGGGCCGTGTCTACACCACCAACATGCGCGCGGCGGGCGTCGAAAACCCGCCCTACAGTGTCGTGATGACGAACGAGATCTTCTCGACCGTACTGCGCGATGAGGGGTATTTCGAGGAATGGGACCTGAGCAAGGTTCCAAACTATGCCGATCTGTACCCCGTCGCGACCCGCAAGGCAGGCGCCTTCGGGGCGGTTGGCATGGTTTCTCCGATCGGGATCGGCTACCGGACCGATATGCTGTCGACGAAGCCCACCTCGTGGAAGGATCTGTGGGAGGTCGAAGAGTTCCAGGGCCAACTCGGCCTGTACAATATCGTCAATTCAGCGGGCAAGATGTTCCTGATGCTGACGTCCAAGATCTTTGGCGACGACATCTATGACATCGACACCGGCTTTGCCAAGCTGGCGGAACTGGGCCGCGTCTACCAGACCGATTTCAACATGTCGACGGCCTTTGCCGCCGGTGAAATCGCTATCGCGCCCTTCGATTTCGGCGAAATCGCCCGGCTGCGCAACCAGGGTCTGCCGGTCGATTGCATCATCCCCGAAGAGGGCATGATGATGTGGGATCAGACCTTCTCGATCGCCAAGAACCTGTCCAATGTCGACGACGCCTATGCCTATGTGAACTACATCCTCAGCCCCGAGGCGCAGGATCTGATGATGCGCGAGTTCTTCGTCTCGCCCGTCAACACGAAGGTCGAGGTTCCGGCCGAGCTGGCGGTGGATGTGCCCGTGACCGGCGCCGCGATGGACAGCTTTGTCGACTGGGATTGGGAATGGGTCAACGCCAATGCCGAGGAGCTGACCCGTCGTTGGAACGAGGTGTTCGGCGCCTAACGGGCCCGGCCTTCAAAACGGGGCGTGGCGCCCACAGCCACGCCCATCCTTGCCAAGACTGAACGGAATATCCACCCCATGACGCAGGTTCTGATCGATGGCCTGACGAAACGCTACGGCACGGCCACGGCGGTTGATCGCCTGTCGCTTCAGGTTGAGGACGGGCAGTTCGTGTCGCTCCTTGGGCCGTCGGGCTGCGGCAAGACCACGACGCTGAAATGCATCGCCGGGTTCGAGGATGTCTCGGGCGGGCGTATCCTGTTTGATGGCAAGGACGTCAGCCGGGAACTGCCCGAGAACCGCGATATCGGCATGGTGTTCCAATCCTATGCCCTGTTTCCGCATCTGACGGTGGCGGGCAACCTGGCCTTCGGGCTGGAGATGCGCAAAATCCGGCCTGCCGAGATCAAGGAGCGTGTGGCAAAGGCGCTCGATATGGTGCAACTGGCGCCCTATGCCGACCGCTATCCCCGGGCCCTGTCCGGCGGGCAGCAGCAGCGGGTCGCCCTGGCGCGGGCGCTGGTGATCGAGCCGCGGATCTTGTTGCTGGATGAGCCTCTGGCCAACCTTGATGCCAAGCTGCGTGACGAGATGCGGATGTTCATCCGCGATCTGCAACAGCGCGTGGGCATTACTACGCTGTACGTCACCCACGACCAGAGCGAGGCGATGACCATGTCCGACCTTGTGGTCGTGATGTTCGATGGCCGTATCGCCCAGGCCGCCCCGCCGCAGGATGTCTATGACCGCCCGGTCAGCGAGGCGGTGGCGCGGTTCGTCGGAAATGCCAATATCCTGTCGGGCGACGTGCGCGACGGCGCGGTTCATCTGCCCGGCGGGGCCGTGCCGGTAGGGATGCCGCAATTGCCGCCCGGGCCGGTCCGGCTGATGGCGCGGCCCGAGCAGATCACGCTGCTGTCGGACGCGACCCAGGCAGAGATGACCGGGCGCGTGGTGCATTCCTATTTCAACGGTAGCCATGTGGATTACCGCGTGACGACCGAGGCGGGCGACATCGCCGTCCATGCCTCGACCGCCCAGGTCTTCGCCCCCGGCACCCCCGTCGGCCTGCGGTTCGATGCCTCCCGGCTGTGGCCGATGGAGCCGGCGGCATGATCGCCGGCAAGGGGCTGTCATCGCCCCGGATGCTGGTGCTTCCAGCCGCGGTTCTGCTGTTCCTGTTCGTCGTTCTGCCCTACCTCAACATCATCGTCATGAGCTTTCGCACCCCCGCCCAGGGCAACCCCTATGGCGAGGGCTACACGCTGCAAAGCTATGTCACCATCCTGACCGATTCCTATTACTACGACGCGCTTCTCAAGACCCTGTGGCTGGGCATCGTGACCAGCGTGACGACGCTGGGCCTTGGCCTGCCGCTGGCGGTGCGGATCAACCGGGCAGGGCGTCGCACGCGCGGGCTGCTGATTGCGCTGGTTCTGTCGCCGCTGCTGGTCGGGATCGTGGTGCGGTCCTATGGGTGGACGATCCTTTTGGGCAATGCCGGTATCGTCAATTCCACCCTGCGCAATCTGGGTCTGATCAACCGACCGTTGCCCTTGATGTACAACGAATTGGGCATCGTCATCGGCCTGACCCATGTGTTCCTGCCGTTCATGGTGCTGCCGATCCTGTCGTCCCTGCAAGCGATAGATCCGGCGGTATCGGCGGCGGCCCGGTCACTGGGTGCGCGGCCGGTGACGATCTTTCGCCGCGTGACCCTGCCGCTGGCGATGCCGGGGATCCGGTCGGGAACAATCCTGGTGTTTGTGCTCGCCGTCAGCGCCTATGTGACTCCCGCGCTGATGGGGGGGATGCGGATCCAGACGGCAACCCTGATGACGGTGGACATCCTGATCGACCAATACCGCTGGCCCTTCGGATCGGCACTGGCACTGTCGCTGTCGGTCGCGGGCGGGCTGATGATCGTTGTCTTTGGCCGATTGACCCGCACGAGGTGGACGCAATGACCCGGCTCAGCTCAATCCTGATGACCACCTTCGTGGTGCTGGTCATATTGTTCCTGATGGCGCCGATTGCCGTTGTGGTGCTGGCCTCGTTCAACGCCGGGAACTTCCTGACCTTTCCGCCACAGGGCCTGTCGCTGCGCTGGTTCTGGGTGTTCCTCGACAACGAGGTGTTCCGCCGCGCCATTGGCTATTCCTTCGTGCTTGCCGTGTCCTCCACCGCGATTTCGCTGGTGATCGGGACAGCGGCGGCGCTGTATTACGTGCGCCATGCGGGCCGCGATCGCGAGGTGGTGCAGCTTGGCGTTCTGATGCCCCTGATCCTGCCAGAGATCCTGACGGCGATTGCCCTGCTGTTCTTTTTCTACGAGATCGGCGTGGGCACGCAATATTACCTCGCCATCCTGACGGGGCATGTGCTGATGACGCTGCCCTTTGTTTTCCTCAACGTGGTTACCTCGCTACAAGGGCTCGACGGGGTGACAGAACTGGCCGCGCGGTCACTGGGCGCCAGCCGCTGGACGGCGTTCCGCCGCGTGACCTTGCCGCTGGCCAAACCGGGGATCATCTCGGGCGGGTTGTTCGCCTTCATCATCTCGTTTGATGCCTTCGCCGTGTCCTTCATGCTCAAAGGCCCCGGAACGGCCCCCCTGCCAGTGCAGCTTTACGACTATCTGCGGTTCAATTTCACGCCCGAGGCCGCCGCGGTGTCGACCTTCTCGATTCTGCTCAGCGTGATCGTGATCGTCGCGGCGGACCGTCTTGTGGGCCTTCGGGTCGAGAGGTTCTGATCGTGCGGAGCCCAAGGGACAGGTCCGCTGTCGCGCGCCTCGATCTGGCGCGTCAGCCGCTGAGCACCGACATCGCGCGGATCCTGAGCGGCGCCATCGTGCGCGGAGAGATGCCGCCCGGCATGAAGCTGGTCGAGACGGACATCTGCGACCGTTACGGTGTCTCCCGCTCGCCGCTGCGCGAGGCTTTGGGCACCCTGGAATCCTGGGGGCTGGTGGTGCGCCGCCCGCGTTATGGGGTCCGCGTGGCGCCCTTGTCGCTTGGCAATCTCGACCATATTGCCCAGTGCCGCATTCCGCTGGAGGCGATCGCGGCGGCAAATGTTGCGGCGCTGCCAACCCGGCTGGAGATCGCGCAGACCTTGGCGGGCCATCTGAACTGGATGCGCGAGGCGGAAAGTCAGGGCGATGTCGATGCTTGCTTCGCCGCCAATCTCGATCTGATCGGGCATTTGCATCAGTCGAACCCGAACCCGGTCCTGGGCCGCCTGCTGGCGGAACTGGATCTGTCGGCGCAGCGCTATCGCTACCTCGTCTACCGTCACCGCCCCGAGACGCTGCGGATGCTGATCGCCTCGAACGAGACCATGATCGCGTCGATTCGCGACGGGGCCGTGCAGAACGCTCATGACATCACCGAGAAGATGGTGCGCGAATCCTGGCAGGATCTGCGCAAGATCCTCAGCGACCTGATCCCGGCGGCCGAGGACTCAGAGGCGACTCCGCTGCGCCAGCCGGGGATCGCCACATGATCGGCACGCGCGACCATATCGACGCGCTGCTGGCGCGGCTGTCCGATTTGCCCGCCGCCGCTGTTCTGACCGGCGCCGAGATCGGCGACCGCTACACCGCTGACATGTCCACCACCAAAGGCGTGCGGCCCCGCGTCGTGTTTCGCCCCGGTTCCGTGGAAGAGGTGTCGCGGATCCTCGCGTTCTGCCATGCTCTGCGCCAGCCGGTGGTGACCCAGGGCGGGCTGACGGGGCTCGCCGGTGGTGCCAGCCCGGTGGACGGCGAGGTTGCGCTGTCGCTGGAACGGTTCCGGGGCATCGCCACGGTGGATCCTGACACCGCCTCGATCCTGTGCGAGGCCGGGGTGCCTTTAGCGACCCTGCAAGCGGCAGCGGCGGATCAGGGCTTTCAGTTTCCCGTCGACCTCGGGTCGCGCGGCACGGCCACCGTGGGGGGGATGGTCGCCACCAACGCGGGCGGCATCCGGGCGATGCGCCATGGCATGATGCGCGATCAGGTTCTGGGGCTGGAGGCGGTGCTGGCGGATGGCACCGTGATCAGCCGCCTGGGCACCCTGGCCAAGGACAATTCCGGCTTCGACCTGAAACAGATGTTCTGCGGGACCGAGGGCACGCTGGGCATTGTCACCCGCGCCCGGCTGGCTCTGCAGCCGCAACCCGGCGTCACCGCGCTGGCTTTGGTGGCGATGCCGGGGCTAGGGGCGGCGCAGGACCTGTTGCGGCGGTTGCGCCATCGCATCGGCCAGCGCCTGTCCGCCTTCGAATTCATCGAGCGTCGGGTCTATGCCGCAGTGGCGGAACTGGGCAATGCCCGAACGCCCCTGCCCAGCGGCAGCGATGTCGGCCTGATCGAGATCGAGGGCGTCGACGCGCAGGATGTAGAGGCGTTCGAAACGGCGCTGAGCGACGCGGTCGAGGCGGGTCTGGTCACCGACGCCCTGATCGGCAAGTCGGCGCGGGAACAAGACGACCTTTGGGCGCTGCGTGACGGCTGTTCGCAGATGATCTTCACCCTGTCGGACACCTGGGGCTTTGATATCGGCGTCGATGCCACCCGGCTGGGCCCCTTCCTGTCCGAGACCGAGGCGCAGATCATCGCCATCGACCCCAAGGCGCGCCTTTGGCTCTTTGGGCATCTGGGGGACGGCAATATCCATTTCATCGTGACGACCTTGCGGCCCGACGCCGTCTCGGACGTGGTCTATGCTGCCATTGGCCGGTACGAGGGCGCGCTTTCTGCCGAACATGGGCTGGGGCGCGAAAAGGCCGCGATGTTGCCGCTGGTGCGCAGCGCCGCCGAGATTGCCACGATGCGCCGGGTCAAGGCGGCGCTGGACCCGCATGGCATCCTCAACCCGGGCCGCGTACTTCCACCGGTGGCGACATGAAAGACATCGCAACGCCGCCCGACACGGCCCGGCTGCTCTCTGGCACCGAACTGATCGCTGAACTGCCGCTGCTGATGCAGGCCCGCGATGCCGCGCGGGGAATGGTGACCGGCGGCTACATCTCGGGCTATCGCGGGTCGCCTCTGGCGCAGTTGGACCGCATTCTTGCGCGGCATGCCGAGGCCTATGGCGCCGCGCGGATCGTCGCCCATACCGCCCTGAACGAGGATCTGGCAGCGACCGCCGTCTGGGGCAGCCAGCAATCGGGCCTGTTTGACAAGATGCGGGTCGAGGGTATCTTTGGCCTGTGGTACGGCAAGGGGCCGGGCGTGGACCGCACGCTGGATGTCTTTCGCCACGCCAATGCCGCCGGGACCGACCCCCGGGGCGGAGTCCTTGCCCTGATGGGGGATGACCACGGGGCCGTGTCCTCGACCCTGCGCCACCAGACCGAACACGATATGATCGCCGCGCAGATCCCGGTGCTCGCGCCCGCCGGGCTGGAGGATTTTGTGCCCTTCGGCCTCGCCGGGTGGGATATGAGCCGGGCCAGCGGCGCCTGGGTGGGTTTCAAGATGCCCACCGAAGTGGTCGAAGCCCGGGCGACCGTCAGGCTCGATCCGTTTGTGCGCGACTTTACCTGGCCGGACGGGGCGGGCCTTTTGGGCCTGCGCGCGGGCGACACCCCACCGGCGCAAGAGGAGCGGATCGTCCGGAAACTGCAGATGGCGCAGGCCTTTGCCCGGCTGAACGTGCTGGATGTCGACAGCGGCGCGGACGGCCCGGCCCGGATCGGCATCGTCGCCAGCGGGAAAGCCTGGCTCGATCTGGTGGAGGCGCTGGATCTGCTGGGCATCGACCCCGCCGCCGACGGGATCGCGCTGCGCAAAGTCGCCCTGACCTGGCCGATGGAGCCCGAGGGGCTCAAGGCCTTTGCCGCGCGATGCGAGCAGCTGATCTTTGTCGAGGAAAAGCGCCCGATCCTGGAGGATCAGGCGCGCTCCCTGCTTTATGACCTGCCGCAAAGGCCGCCGGTTCTGGGCAAATGCGACCGAGAGGGGAAGACGCTTTTCCCGGCTCTGGGCGAGCTGGGGCCGATGCTGATCGCCCGCGCCCTGCGCCGTGTCTTGCCCGATGATCTGGGCCGTTCGCTGCCAACGGCGCCCGAACGCCTGGCGCCGAACTTGCCGAGCTTGCGGCGAGATCCCTATTTCTGCGCCGGTTGCCCCCATGCCACCTCGACCCGCTTGCCAGAGGGCAGCCGGGCCACTACTGGCATCGGCTGTCATATGATGATGATCGACGCACCGGGCCGGGCCACCACGACCTTCACCCAGATGGGCGGCGAAGGTGTGTCCTGGCTGGGCCTGTCGCCGTTCAGCGACGAAGAGCATATCTTCGTCAACATGGGCGACGGCACCTATTTCCATTCCGGCCTGCTGGCGATCCGGGCGGCGGCGGCCTCTGGGGTGAATGCGACCTACAAGATCCTGTTCAACGATGCCGTCGCGATGACCGGCGGCCAGCCCCATGACGGCGCGCTTGATGTGCCTGCGCTGGCGGCGCAATTGCAGGCCGAGGGGTTGGCGCGCGTCGCCGTGGTGGCCGAGCACCCGGATCGTCTGACCGGCCTCTTGCCCGGCGGCGTCAGCCTCGATCCCCGCGACCAGTTGGGCCGGGTGCAGACAGAGCTGCGCGCGATTCCGGGCGTGACGGCGCTGATCTACGATCAGGTCTGCGCGGCCGAGAAACGCCGGCGGCGCAAGATCGGCACCTTTGCACAACCCAAGGAGCGCGCCTTTATCAACGAAGCGGTCTGCGAGGGCTGCGGCGATTGCGCCATGCAATCGGGCTGTATTGCGCTGGAACCGGTCGAGACGGCGCTGGGCCCCAAGCGGCGCATCAACCAATCCGCTTGCAATGTCGATCTGAGCTGCGTCAAGGGGTTCTGCCCCAGCTTCGTGACGCTGCCGCCTCCCACAATACTCAAACAAAAGGACGAAACAGTCACAGAAAAGAACACCAGTCTTCCCGAGCCGGAAGTCCCCACGCTCGGCGCGGGAGCCGTCAACCTCG
>CAYGRI010000204.1:0-9295 GCA_964352155.1 uncultured Maritimibacter sp.
GGGCTGGTCGCACCCGGCCTCGCCCACGATCTTGGCGGGCACGCCCGCGACGGTCTTCTTGGGGGGCACGTCATGCAGCACCACCGACCCGGCGGCGATCTTGCTGCAAGAGCCCACTGTGATGTTGCCCAGCACCTTTGCGCCAGCGCCGATCAGAACGCCGCATTGGATCGTCGGGTGGCGCTGCTGTTCTTCCTTGCCTGTCCCGCCCAGCGTCACCGAATGCAGCATCGAGACGTTGTCGCCCACCCGCGCCGTCTCGCCGATCACAATGGAATGGGCATGGTCGATCATGATCCCCCGGCCCATCGTCGCCGCCGGGTGAATGTCGACACCAAAAACTTCGCTGACGCGCATCTGGATGAAATACGCCAGATCCTTGCGATCCTGCTGCCACAGCCAATGCCCGACCCGGAAGGCCTGCAACGCATGGAACCCCTTGAAATACATCAGCGGCTGCATGAATCGGTGGCAGGCGGCATCGCGTTCGAACACGGCAACCAGGTCCGCCCGGGCGGCCTGTCCCAGCATCGGATCGGCGGCATAGGCCTCATCCGCGATTTCGCGCAGGATCTGCTCCGACATCTCCGCCGAGGCGAGCTTCATCGAGATCCGGTAGGCCATCGCACGATCGAGCGAGCCGTGGTGCAGGATCGACGAATGCACCAGCCCGCCCATCAGCGGCTCGGCCTGAACGGCCTCCTCGGCTTCGGCGCGGATCCGGCTCCAGACGGGGTCAAGCTCGGCGATCTGGGGGCGTGTTTCGGGCATGATGCTTCCCTCCGTTTGGCGACGTCTTACACCAGATAAGGGCGACCCGCCAAACGCAAAGAGGTGATGGTGTGCATTCCTGCCATGCATGACACATTGCACGGCCGCTTGCACACCCGGCCGAAGGGTCCAGACGGTCAGGACCGGTACCGGCGAAGACGCGGGACCGGCCCTAGGTCAGCCGCCTCTGCCGCAGGGCGGCGGCAGCAGGCCATGGCACAGGCTCCCGCGATGCGCCCGATTGCGCTGGAAGATCGCGGCGGTGCCCGCATCCCGGCGGGGCGACCGGAACATGCCCCCGAGCCTGCCCGGTGCCGCCTGCGCGCCCGGACAAGGACGTCAGGACGCCACCTGCATCCCCAGTTCGGACAGGCGATGCAGCACCAGAACCAGGCATTGGCAGTAATCGGGGTCGGTCAGCTGAGGCTCCGGCGGCGGATCCTCGGCCAGCGCCGCCGCCATCAGACTGCCATCGCCCCAATAGGGATGCACCCGCCGATGCTCTTTGCGAAACTTGTTGGCCCAGGTCGCAGCCCGCACCAAGCGGTTGAGTGCGCCGCGCCGATCGCTCTCGGGCAGCGCATAGACTGCCCGCGCCGCCGCCACGACATCTCCGTGCGACGCCACTCGCATGGCGTTAGACCTGCGGTGGCGACGCCGAGTAGTAGTGGATCGCCACTCTCAGCTCGCCCGAAGCAAAGTTCCCACCATTTGCGGTCAACAAAAGCGGCGTGTCGGCATAGTAGGTCACCGGCTGCCCGGTGATGCCCGCAACCCAGGATCCCTGCGCCAGGCCCAGCCCGGATCCATAGCGGTTTGTCGACCCGGTGACCCCGAAATCCCAGCTGGTGACCGCGCCGGTGAAAGCAGTCTTGATCCGCGCGGTCACAGCAAAGACCATGGCATATTGCGGGATGTCGACCAGCGTGGCCGAGGTTGCCCCCGCCCCCAGGACATGGTCGAACTCCAGCACGTTCAGCGCCGAGACCGCCCGGTTGGTCGAGCTCGCCAGACCGCCCTGCACCCAATCCGCCCCGTCGAACAGCGCCGCCGCGTGGTGGTCCAGGATCCAGCCGCGCCACCCGGTCCGAGGCTGGACATAGACCCAGCCTCCGTTGGACCAGATCGCGACCTCGCCCGCGTGGCCGGCCCAGTCGCCGGTGGCGCCCAATGGCACCCCGTAGGTCTCGCCATCCTGGGCGCTGCCCGGCGGCGTGCCCGTGTCCACCGACTGCAAGGTCAGATGCGTCAAACCGTCTAGCCGCACCAGCGCCTCGTTCACGGTGACATGCTTTTGTGCTTGTGCGGGCTGAACCAGCGGCAGCGCCAGTTGCAAGGTCTCATCCATCGATCACGATCCTCCGATAAGGGCCTGGCCCAAACTGAGCCGAGACTTGTGCCACTTCCATTTCATAGGCGCCGCCGATGCCATCCACGTTGCGCAATTCGGCGGGGTAGATATATCCGGGGGAGCCATAGTTGCCCGACCGCACCAACGTGCCGCCCTGCCAGATCCGGACCGAATAGGTCTCGGATTCTTCGCCCAGCGGGACGTCTGTCGATTGCCAGCTGTCGCCGTCGATCCGGGTCCGGCGCACCCAGGAGAATTCGTGGTCCACCACGCTTCCGCCTTCGCCATAGCCGGGGATCTCGCGCATCCGCAGATGCGAGGGCGCGAGAGGCCGCAGGCCGATCCCGTCGAACGCCTGTTCCAGATGGCGATAGGACGGGTCGTCATAACCCCGCCGCGCCGGGCCGACGCGGTAATGCCGCGTCAGCCCCCGGTTCGACAGGCCCAGATCGATCTGAGCCGCCGCCGCATTCAGCAGGACAAAGACACTCCCCGCCGGCCAGACATCGGGCATCACCGCATCGGTGCCCGCCTGCCCGCGCAATCTTGTGGCCAGATCATAGGTCCGGTCGCCGGTCAGGGTGGCCTGCGCAAACTGGAACACCTCCCAATTGGCCGCCGTCCCGTCGCCGATGGCCGCCACATTGCCCCCCGCCAGAAGCTCCGTCAGACTGACAGAGGCCAGCGCGCCCGAGATCAGCTTTACCCGGACCGGCGCGCTCCGGTCCAAGACCGCCGGTGCGGCGCGGGGCAGATCCGTCTGGGTGATGCCGATCACCGCCGCGGCGGGCAACAGCTTGTTCAGGACATAGCCCGCATCGGCGGCGGAATCGTAGACCGCCACCGCGCCGGGCCAGGGCCAGCCAGAGGCCGCGACCCGGGGCGCATGCGGCACCTCGTCTCCGCGCAGCAGCGGCAGGTCGAGGAACAGCGGATAGACCGGCATCGGCGCCGAAAAGGGCCTTGGCCGCACCGTCAGTTCCACCGCGTCGGAGGGCTTGTACAGCTCCGGCTCGACCCGCACAGCCTCCAGCATCTGATAGCCAGCCTGTTCCACCCGGTCGATGCGATATGCCCCGCCCGCGACACTGACCACATCGCCCGCCCCCAAGGCCATCTGCGACACGGGTAGCGAGAACTTTGCCGTATCCCGTGCCACCCGCGATTCCGCCAGCCAGCGCTCGACCATGCCGCGCGCCTCGGTCCGGCTGAGCACCAGCGGCAATTCCGAACCTGCCACGCTGCGGGTCGCCTCGTCGGGAAAGACAGCCTCTTCGGCGCGGGTCTCGTAATCCGCATCCGCCTCGATAAAGGACAGTCGCAGCCGCCCCGCCGTCTCGGCGCCGGGCGCGCGGGTCAGCATCAGATCCGTCTCTGCTTCCGGCGAGACCGCCAGTCGCTCGGGATCGACAACCGTCGCCGCGCGCCCATCGCGGCTTTGGAACCGGAGCATGCCATCACGCTCCACCGCGTCGAATGCATAGGCCAGCATCAGGGGCTGCAATTCCGCCCGCCCCGTCCCGGCGCTGCCCGTGGCATAGCCCCGCAACAGCCCATACAGCCTGGTCACATCGTAATCGGTCACGCCGCTGGCCAGGCAGATCTCTGCCACCACCCCCTGCAGCGACCGGGCAGAGCCGCGCCCGTTCAGCCAGTGGCCGCGCGCGTAATTGTCTCCGTCCGACCACAGCTCATCGCGCCCCGGAAAGAACGGATAGGGCCGCGCATCCCAAGCCCAGACATGCGCCCGCGCCATATCCAGCATCGGCGCGGCATAGACGCTCGACACCGGGTTGTTGGCCGGATCGGCATAATAGGACGTGATCGCCCGCAAATACTGCATCTGCAGAAAATCGTCCCGCCGCCCGCTGGAATACCACGGCATCGAGGATTCCGAGGATTTCGGGTCCAGGAACTTGTTGGGCTGGTTGGGGCCCTTGTCGATCGCCGCACAGCCGTATTCGGTGAACCAGACCGGCTTGGATTGCGGCACCCAGGCCGTCGGAACGGCCTGCCGCACCCCGCCAATCCGCTCGTGATGCGCCAAGGCCCACCAGCTGCGCAGATCCTTATAGCGATAGACCCAGGGCTCGCCATGGGCGCCATCGGTGATCGGGGTCCGGATTTGCGCGTCGCGGTCGGCCTGGCTGGCATAGTACCAATCATAGCCCTCGCCGCCCTCGATATTGGCGCGCAGATAGTCAAGATTGCAATTCGCGCCCCAGCCCGCATCGGCATGCGCCTCGCCATCCCGCCAATCGGACAGCGGCATGTAATTGTCGATGCCGATGAAATCGATGTTCGGGTCCGCCCACAGCGGATCGAGGTGGAAATATACATCCCCCGACCCGTCCTGCGGGTGATAGCCGAAGTATTCCGACCAATCCGCCGCATAACTGATCTTGCAGCCGGGCCCAAGGATCGCCCGAACCTCTCCCGCCAGCGTCTTCAGCGCCTGCACCGCGGGGAATCCGGCAGCGCCACGGATCTGAGTGAGCGCACGCATCTCTGATCCGATGCAGAACGCCTCCACCCCGCCTGCGGCGGCGCACAGATGAGCGTAGTGCAGGATAAAGCGCCGGAACGACCATTCCGCCGGGCCGCTGTAATCGACCCCCACCGGTGTCTGGGTGAAATCCGAAGGCTGCGCGGCGCCAAAGAACGCCGCCACCTCGGCATCGGCCGCTGCCGTCCCGTCCGGACTGCCCGGCTGCCCCGGCGCGGCAGACAGCGTGATCCGCCCGCGCCACGGCAAGGCCGGCTGGTCCGCAGCGCCCGTCCAGGGGTCCGCGCGCCCGTTGCCCGCCACCTGCTCCATCAGGATGAAAGGATAGAAGGTCACGGCCTGCCCGGCGGTCTGACAGGCCTGAATCGCCTCGATCACCGATTTGTCCGTCGGGGTGCCACCATAAAGCGGACGGTCATCCGCATCCTTCGGCACCTCCCCCGCCGTTGCGCGCGAGACGGACGACACCGCCCAGGGCATCCCCTGCCCGTCCTGCTCCGTCTGCTCCACCTTCGGCTGCAAAAGGCAGGTGCCGCAGCGCAGATCGTCGCCGAACCACGACACCACCAGCGAGGTCGCGGCGCAATTCGGCAACTCATCGCGCAAAGCGTCCAGTGAGACCATCAAATCCGGCTTGCCCGCAGGCGCATTGACATTGGCTGACCGGTTCTGGCCCGGACCATCCTCGAAATGCACCGGAGTCGTGGCCAGCGCATATTCCCCGGTTCCCGGGATCAGCGCCACCGCCTGAATCGCCTGCGACGGATCCTCCGCCACCCCCGGCTGACCCAAAGGCGCGGGGCGAAACACCTCAAAATTGAACTGTGGCACCCGGTTGCCGAATTGGCCCAGGTCGAGATCCTCCAGCACCACATAGGCAATCCCGCGATAGGCCGGGGCCATCCCAGGGCCCTCGACCGCCTCGATCTTGGAATCCGGCAGTTGATCCTCGGCGCCCGAATAGACCCGCATCGTCAGCGCGTCCCAAGCCAGTTCTTGCCCATCGGCCCAGATCCGCCCCACACCCGAGATCTCGCCCCCGCACAGGGCCACGGCGAGGCTGACGGAATAGGAATATTCGTTGATCTGCGGCGTTGGCGGGGCGCCCTTGCCGCCGCCCGTGGTGTTCACCCGTTCCAGAAATTGCGTGGCCCAGATCACTTGCCCCGCCACACGCGCCCGACCGTGGATGCGGGCCACCGCCGCGCCCTCGCTGGCGCCGGTCAGGCGAAAACGGTCGACCTTGCCCTGATCCACCGGGTCTGACCCCTGCCCCAGCAGCTTCTGGTCGATCACCCGGCCCAGCGTGGCCCCGATAGCCCGTCCAAGAACCGCTGTGCTGAGGCCAAGAATACTGCCGCCGATTGCTTGGCCGGCCGCAAGGCCCGCGGCCGACAAGACGATGGTTGCCATCTGCTAGTCCCTTTCCGGAAACCCAAACCGCGCCACGATCCGCCGCCGCCAGGGCGTGGACAATGGGCTTTCCATCACGGCATGCCCCGAATAGGCATGCACAAAGGTGGGGTCTGGCCCCACGTTACCCTGCAATCCCAGGTGCTTGGCGACACCCGTGTCGCGCATCCGGAACAACAGCACATCCCCCGGCGCAGGCGTGTTCGCCAAGGAGACAGGTGTCAGATGCCGCAGCGCGGCCTGCCACAGATCCTCGGCGCGCGCGGGCTCGGACCAATCCATCGTATAGGCGGGCACGGCCTCTGGCTCGGCGCCATACAGCGCGCGCCAGACCCCGCGGATCAGGCCCAGGCAATCCGTCCCCCCGCCACGGCTGGAGGCCTGGTGCACATAGGGCGTGCCCAGCCACCCCCGAGCCTCGGCCAAAGCCGCCGCGCCAACCCGGCTCATCCCAGAAGGCTCCCGCCCGAATTGGACCCGCCAAGCGCCGGGAAGGCCATCATCCAGTCTTCGCCCGGGATATGAGGAAAGCCGCGAAAGTTGATGAAATTGTTGAACTTCGCACGGCAGGTCTCGGCCCGCTTGTCACAGCCCGCCTCCAGCCGCACCATATCACCGCTCCGGATCTCGGCGCCAGGCCGTTCCCAGATCTCGACCCGGCGGGCCGCCCCGGACTCGCGGTCGTTCTTGATCAGCGCCACCAGACCCGCCGCCTCGCCGGTCAGGACCCGCAGCCGCCCCTTCTCGAACCAGCGATCCGCGAAAGCCGTCATGCCGGTAAAGCCAAAGGCGGACTGGCTTTCGACCGTGCCCACCGCGACCTCGACATGAAACCCCGGCTGATCCGGATCGAACCCGCAGGCCGCATCGCCCAGAACTGCAGAGCACGGCCCCTGATAGACCCGCCCCAGCGGCTGGTTCAGCGCCTCTGCCAGCCCGCGCAGTTCCGCCTGAAAGGCGCCCGCGCCGCGCCGGACCTCGCCGATTGTGCCGCGAAACAGCACCGTGCGTTGCGCCACATCCGACCAGTTCACCAGATAGGACGTCACCTCGGCGCCATCGAACCGGCCCGCCTGAATGTCCGCCTCGGTCAAGGCGGCATCGCTCAGCGCGCCGATCGCCTCGGTGTTGTCGACCGACAGGCCGGTGCCCGATTGAATGGCCACCGCCGCCATGCCGCTGTCGGGCAGGAAGGTCACGCCGTCAAACGACAGCGCCCGGTCGTGATCGGTGAACCCGTAAGACAGGCCATCCGTCCGCACCAGCGTCCAGCAGCGACACAATGTCGTGACCCCGCTATCCAGATGCGCCTGCAGCGCCGCATTCATCGCCATCAGACCCGCACCTCCACAATCGGAACGTTCGGAATATCCCCGGCCTTGAAACTGGCGACAGAGACCTGCACGCGGTCGGTGTCGAACCGTACCGGAACATCGAATTCGAACCCGGCGGTCACGACCTGGCCCACACCCGGCGGCGCGGTGAAGCTTATGATGCCGGTCGTCGGATCCACGGTGTAATCCGGGCCCGCGGCCATCTGGCTGCCCGCCACGCCCACCAGCACCGATCCCGCCACCGGTTTGCTGATTGGCCGGCTGTAGCCATGCGGCCCCGAGGCATATTGCTTGCAAAGATGAAACGACGTCGTGGCGCCATCGCCGGTGCCCAGCAACTGATCGTCCCAGGCTGGAGCGCCCGAACGCAGGCAGGACTTGAAATCCGACCAATCCTTCCACCGGAAAGCATGCAGCTGCCCTTGCCGGGCCTCGAAGAACGCCAGTAACGTCTCCAGATCGTCCAGCGAGCGCATCGCCAGACCGGCATCATAGCGCCTGCGGGAATGCGACCAGGGCGTGTTGCGCTCTTCGAACCCGCTGGCCAGCGTCACGATCTCGGTGCGCCGCTCAGGCCCACCGACCGAGCCAAAGCTCAGATTGGCCGGGAACCGTACCTCATGAAAACTCATCGCTGTCTCCTCACCGGTTGCGCTGGCCGCGCGACAGCGCCCGGCTCATCTGCGCGGCGATCTGGCTTTGACTGCGGCGAAAGCTGTCGGCATCCGGCGTGGTGATGTTCATCACCACCTGGACCGGGCCGGCTCCGCCGCCCCGGGACCCGGTGGCCTGCCGGCCCTCCAGCGCCCGCAAAAAGGGCGAGTCCACCACCGGTGCCGCCCCGCGCCCCGACGCCCCCGAGACCGTACCCAGTGCCTCTCCGGTTGCAAAGGACGCGACCGTGCCGCCGGAAAAACGGCTGACACTGGAATGGGAAAGGTCACCGCCCCCGGTCGTGCCGGCGGCTTTGGCGGATTGCATCAGCACGCCGCTTGGTCCCGCAGCCCTCTTGGGCGGGGTTCCGGCCTGGGACAGGGGCGTCGTGCCAGCCTGCGCAAAGGATCCGACCCCCTGGATCAGCCCCTCGATCCCGGTGCCCAGCAGATTGCCGAAATGGCTGGTCACCGGCCGCATGGCCGCATTATAGGCCGCGTTCACCATGGATTGGGCCAGGTTGGTCAGGGCATCCGACAGTTTCAGCCCATCGAAGACAAGCCCGTCGAAGGCATTGCGCAGCCCCCGGTTGATGCCGCTGGACAGCACCCGAGCCTCGCGGCTGGTGTCCGCGAACTCGGCCTTCACCTCGTTGAGGACCGCGGCGAACGCCGTCGCCAGCGATGTGGCATCGCCCAACGATTCTCCAACCGCATCCACTTCGGACTCGAACCGATCACTCTCTTGCATGTTTCCCTCCTGTTTCATCGGGGAAGGCGCGGGCCAGTTCATCCAGCCGGTCACGGGTCAGAGGCGCCGCCCCGTCACCGCCCCCCAGCAGGATCACCAGCTCTGCCGGCGTCAGTTGCCAGAACTCCCGGGGGTGCAGGCCCGCACCGCGCAGGCCTGCCCGCATCAACAGCGGCCAATCAAACCCACTCACGACACCTCCGGCAGCGCAAACGCCCGTGCCAGCAACTGGCCGGCCGCCTGCGCCGCCGCGACGGGGCCGCCCTGGATCTCGGCCGACAGCAGATCCTCTGCCGCACCGCGCCAGCCGCCGCCCCGCAGCCCGGCCACGATCAGGGCCAGCACATCGCGGGTCGAAAACCGCCCGGCCTCGAACCGCTCGATCATCCCGACCAGCGTGTCTTCGTTCAGCCCGGCCTCCAGCTCGGCCAAAGCGCCAAGCGTCAGCTTCATCACATGCCGATCGCCATCGACGACCAGCGCTACGACTATTCCGTCGACAACCTGTACGCGCCG
>CAYGRI010000205.1:0-9261 GCA_964352155.1 uncultured Maritimibacter sp.
TGGACGCCGGGCGAGGCTCTGGCCGTGCTGACGGTGGACGACGCGCCGCTGATCATGAAGGGCGGCAAGATCCCGGGCGGCTTCCGGCTGCGGGCGCGCGGGGCCGACCTGAAAGTGCATGTGCGCACGCCGCGACAGGCCAACCTGGCGGCGCTTATGCCCGAAAAGGTGGCCGCGGACACGTCGAAGCTGCTGCTGTGCCCGATGCCGGGGCTGGTGGTGAAGATCGACGCCGAGGTAGGCCAGGAAGTGCAGGAAGGGCAGGCGCTCTGCACCATCGAAGCGATGAAGATGGAGAATATTCTGCGGGCGGAACGCAAGGGCAAGATCAGCAAGATCAACGCCGGACCGGGCGACAGCCTCGCGGTGGACGAGATCATCATGGAGTTCGAATGACCGACACCCCCGGTCCCGCCTGGCGCCTGTCTGTGGTTGCGGCGCTGTCGGTTCTGGCGGCGCATCTGGCGCTGCAGATCGCGGCGTTCATGGTGGCGGGCGGGGCGTTCGAATATCCGCTCGACGACCCGTATATCCACCTGGCGTTGGCGGAACAGATCGCGGCGGGCGGCTATGGCGTGAATGCGGAGGAATACGCGGCGGCCGGGTCGTCTCCGCTGTTTCCGCTGCTGCTGGTGCCTTTCGCCGGAGAGCCGGTGCAGCGCTATCTGCCGCTGCTTTGGAACGTCGTGGGGCTGCTGGTTGCCGGTCTTTTGTGGGGCCGGATCCTGTGGCGCGCGGGCTACGGGGCGCAGCGGCTGGGCCTCGTCCTGGCGGTGCTGGGGCCGATTGCGCTGAATTTTTACGGGCTGGCCTTTCTGGGGATGGAGCACATCCTGCACCTGGCTGCGAGCCTGGCGATCGTGCTGGGGCTTGTGCGCTTTGCGGAGACCGGGCGGATCGGCGCGGTGTTGGTGCTTGGGGTCGCACTTGCGCCGGTGCTTCGGTTCGAGGGGTTGGCGCTGGCCATCCTTGCCGCGGGGGCTGTCCTTGTCGCGGGGAGGCGCGCTGCGGGCGCGGGGTTGCTGGCGCTGGCGATCCTGCCCGTGGCGGGGTTCTGCGCGATGTTGCTGTCGATGGGTCTCCATCCGATCCCAAGTTCGGTTTATGCAAAACTTGCCGTCATGCCAGAGGCTCAGGCCGGTGGCCCGGTTGGATATGTGCTCGCCAAGCTGAGCGCCGTGGTGACCAATCGCCGCGAACAGATCCTTGCGGGCTTCCTGCTGGTGGCGGTTCTGTTCCTTTTGATCCCCCGAATTCGCGCCTCCAACCGGCTGCCCTTGCTGCTGGTTCTGATCGGGGCCGGGGGCGCGCATCTGATCTTTGGCCGCTTCGGCTGGCTCGACCGGTACGAGATCTACAGCCTCGCGACCATGGCCGCGGGCCTCTTGGCGGTGGCGCCGGCGGCGCGGATCCGACTTTTGCCCGGGTTGGTCCTGCTGCCGATGGCGGTGGCGTTAAGCCTGTATCTGCCACTGTCGGTGCGGCTCTACCCGCTGGCGCCACGGGCGGTCCTTGTCCAGCAGGGCGAGATGGCGCGCTTTGCCAAAGAGCATCTGAAACAGCGCGTTGCGGTGAACGACATCGGCTATGTCGCCTGGACCAACCCCGCCTACGTGCTGGATGTCTGGGGCCTGGCCAACCGCGAGGCGCTGCGGATCCGGCTGGAAGAGGGGCAGCCGCCGGGATGGCTGGGCCCCTTGGCCACCGCGCAGGACGTGCCCTTTGCGATGATCTACGACAAATGGTTCAAGGACGAGGTCGGCGCCGATTGGCGGCTGCTGGGGCAACTCTCAACCGATGTGCCCGCCCTGTATCTGGGGGGCACGCTGGTGAACTTCTTCCTGATCGACCCGGATGCGGACGCGGCCCCCTATCTCGACGCTCTGACAGCCTGGCAACAGGATCTGCCGGAGGGCGCCAGCTTTGCCTTTGCCCAAGGAACGGGGCGATGAGCGGCCCCTATCCGCCCGAGCGCAATTCCTGTTGGCGCAGCGGCCATTTGTCGATGGCATGGGTGATTTCGCGCACATCCCAGGCGAACGGCTTGCGCAGGTTGACCTTGCCGTCCTTGGCCAGCAGCGCCAACTGGAACCCGCGCGGCCGCAGTTTCAGCCGTACCGAGGTTCTGGCGGAAGGGTCGGTATCGACGATGACCACAACCTCGCGTTCGATCAGCGCATCCGGCCAAGCGTTCAGCAGGTCGATCTGCTCTTGGAACCGGGGATCGGCGGGCGTGTCGGCAAAGACGACGATCAGCCTGTTTTGCCACAGAAAATCGTCCAGAGTCACCTCTGCCGCATCGACGATCCGCAGTTCTGGGAGATCCGGCGCGATCTCTTCCGCCGGCGGTTCGGCGACGGAATCGGCGGACGCCTCGCTGAAAGTGTCAGACACGCTTTCCTGCTGCGCTGACGCCATGCCTGCGAGGCAGAGCGCGAAGATTGATATCAAGTACCTGGCCATCGTTCCTCCTGTTGATCTGCATATAGGACGTGCGGCCGACAACCCAAAGACTGAATTCGCCCCCGACCTCGGGGAACCGAACCGAAAGGAGCCGATGCGATGAGCGACAAGGACGCCTGGAAAGCCCGCGCCGAAAAGGAACTCCGCGGTCGCCCGCTTGAATCCCTGACCTGGCACACGCCCGAAGGCATCGACGTGGCGCCGGTTTACGGCCCCGAGGATGTCGCCGGGATGGATCATATGTCCACGATGCCGGGCGAGGCGCCGTTCACCCGGGGCCCCCGTTCCACGATGTATGCGGGCCGGCCCTGGACGATCCGGCAATATGCCGGCTTCTCGACCGCCGAGGAATCGAATGCCTTTTACCGCAAGGCGCTGGCCGCCGGGCAGCAGGGCGTGTCGGTCGCCTTCGACCTTGCCACCCATCGCGGCTATGACAGCGACCACGAACGGGTCGAGGGCGACGTGGGCAAGGCCGGTGTCGCCATCGATTCCGTCGAGGATATGAAGCTGCTGTTCGACGGGATCCCGCTGGGCGAGATCTCTGTCTCGATGACGATGAACGGCGCGGTGATTCCGGTGCTGGCCTCGTTCATCGTCGCGGGGCAGGAACAGGGGGTGGACACCGCCGCGCTGTCGGGCACGATCCAGAACGACATCCTCAAGGAGTTCATGGTTCGGAATACATATATCTATCCTCCCGAACCCTCAATGCGGATCGTTTCGGACATTATCGAATACACATCGAACAATATGCCCCGTTTCAACTCGATCTCGATTTCCGGATATCACATGCAGGAAGCGGGCGCGAACCTGGTGCAGGAACTGGCCTTTACCCTGGCCGACGGTAAGGAATACGTGACCGCCGCGGTGGCGCGCGGGATGGATGTGGATGCCTTCGCGGGGCGTCTGTCGTTCTTCTTTGCCATCGGCATGAACTTCTTCATGGAGGCGGCAAAGCTGCGCGCGGCGCGCTTCCTGTGGCACCGGATCATGACCGGGTTCAACCCGAAGAAGCCCGGCTCTCTGATGCTGCGGACCCATTGCCAGACCTCGGGCGTGTCGCTCCAGGAACAGGATCCCTACAACAACATCGTGCGCACTGCCTATGAAGCGATGAGCGCGGTTCTGGGCGGCACGCAATCGCTGCACACCAACTCCTTCGACGAGGCGATCGCGCTGCCCACCGATTTCTCCTCGCGGATCGCACGGAACACCCAGTTGATCCTGCAGAACGAGACCGGGGTGACCAAGGTCGTCGATCCGCTGGCGGGGTCTTACTACGTCGAAAAGCTGACCGCCGATCTGGCCGAGGCCGCCTGGAAACTGATCAAGGAGATCGACGAGATGGGCGGGATGACCAAGGCGGTGGCTAGCGGCATGCCCAAGCTGCGGATCGAAGAGGCCGCCGCCCGGCGGCAGGCCGCCGTGGACCGGGGCGACGAGGTGATCGTCGGCGTCAACAAGTTCCGGCTGGACAAGGAGGACGACCTCGACATCCGCGACGTCGACAATGTCAGCGTCCGCGCCAGCCAGATCGCGCGGTTGGACCAGATCCGCGCCAGCCGCGACCCGGCCGCCTGCGAGGCAACGCTGGCGGCGCTGGAAGAAGCGGCGCGAAGCGGCGCGGGCAATCTGTTGGAACTGGCGGTGGAAGCGGCGCGGGCGCGCGCCACGGTGGGAGAGATTTCGATGGCGATGGAGAAGGCCTTCGGGCGGCACCGGGCCGAGGTAAAGACATTGGCCGGGGTTTATGGCGCGGCCTATGAGGGCGACGCGGGCTTTGCCGCGATCCAGAAAGCGGTGGAGGATTTCGCCGAAGCCGAGGGGCGGCGGCCGCGGATGCTGGTGGTCAAGATGGGGCAGGACGGCCACGACCGGGGCGCCAAGGTGATTGCCACCGCCTTTGCCGACATCGGCTTTGATGTCGATGTGGGACCGCTGTTCCAGACCCCCGAAGAGGCGGCGCAGGATGCGGTGGACAACGATGTGCATGTCGTCGGCATCTCCAGCCAGGCGGCGGGGCACAAGACACTTGCGCCCAAGCTGATCGCGGCGCTCAAGGCGCAGGGGGCCGAGGATATCATCGTGATCTGCGGCGGGGTGATCCCGCATCAGGACTACGACTTCCTCAAGCAGGCGGGGGTCAAGGCGATCTTTGGCCCGGGCACCAACATCCCCGAGGCGGCGCGCGACATTCTGGAGCTGATCGGAGCAGCGCGGAAAACAGCGGCGTGACCGGGCGTGTCACCGGGATCGGCGGGCTGTTCTTTCGCGCCCGTGACCCGGAGGCGCTGGCTGCCTGGTACCGGGAGCATTTGGGGGTGCCCTCGGTTGACTACTGGGATCAGGCGCCGGGGCAGGCGGTCTTTGCCCCGTTTTCAGCGGACACGACCTATTGGCCCGCGGATCGGCCCTGGATGTTCAATCTGCGGGTTGAAGGCCTGGACGCCTTGATCCAAAAGCTGGAAGCAGCCGGAGTCGCGGTGGAAACACGTCCCCAGGAGTGGGACGCGCCCGAGACCGGCCGCTTTGCCCGGATCGTCGATCCCGAGGGCAACAATGTTGAATTGTGGGAGCCGCCGGGCCGATGAACAAACGTGGAAAGATCGCAATCGGCATGGGGGCCGGTTTGGTATGGAGCGTCGCGCTGATCTGGATCGGCAGCACGATGGTCGAGATCCCGGCGTTTTCGCGGATCGTCGTGACGCCGTTCTTCGCGCTGGCACCGGGGATCGTGCTGGTGCTGATGATCGCTCGAATCGCCCAGCGGCGCTTCTTTGACGAGACGCTGATCGACGGGCAAGCGCCGGTGTCGGGCAGCGGCTGCGACATCGACCAGCGGGTGCTGCAGAACACGATCGAGCAGACCGCCGTCGCGCTGTGCCTGTGGCTGCCGCTGTCCTACCTGCTGCTCGACGACGGGCTGGGCGTGGTGATGACGCTGAGCGTCGGCTTCGCCATCGCGCGGGTGGCGTTCTGGGCTGGCTACCACATCTCTCCGCCGCTGCGCGCCTTCGGATTTGCCGCGACCTTCTATCCCACGGCGCTGGCGCTGATCTGGGGTCTGATCCTGCGGGTGACGTGATGGCCGCGCCTGACGCCTTGCAGATTCCTCGCAATCCGGGGGGAGACTTACGGGGAATTGCGCGGGTTTCTTTACACTAGGACATATTCGCCATGGAACTCGATCACCTTGCGATCTCTGCCGAGGATCTGGGCGCTGGCGCCGAGGTGGTGGAATCGGCGCTGGGTGTGCGCCTGTCTCCGGGTGGCGAGCACCCCTTGATGGGGACGCACAACCGCCTGCTTGGGCTGGGGCCGATCTATCTGGAAGTCATCGCGATCAACCCCTCGGCCCCGCCGCCGGGCCGTCCGCGCTGGTTCGACCTGGATCACTTTTCCGGCCCGCCCCGGCTGACGAACTGGGTGGCCCGCTGCGACGATCTGGACGCGGCCCTGGCCGCCGCGCCCCCGGGCACCGGCGCCGCGACCGACCTGCAGCGGGGGGATCTGCGCTGGCGGATGGGGGTGCCCCAGGACGGTCGCCTGCCCTTTGGCGAGGCCTTTCCCGCGTTGATCCAGTGGCAGGCGGGCGGGCATCCTTGCGAACGTCTGCCCGACAGCGGGTGCCGATTGACCGCGCTTGAGATCTCGCATCCCGAGCCCGATGCCCTGCGCACGGCGCTGGGGCATTTTTTCGCGCAACTGCCCGTGACGATCTCGGCGGGCGCCGTCGCCCTGCGGGCCGAGATCGCCACACCGCACGGCCGCCGGAACCTAACGTAAGCCGGCAGGCGGGTCGATTGACCTGACCCCCGGGTTCGTGTTCTTTGGCGCGCGCAAAGAGGGAGGATCCTCCGACATGGATGGCAACGGAGAGACGCAGGTGCACGATCTCGATTTCTTCGGGCGTCCGCTGTTTGACGATCCCTCCGCGGCTTGGCTGAAACGCGTTGGCGTGGTCGATGTCGGCTCCAACTCTGTCCGGCTGGTGATATTTGACGGGGCGGCCCGCAGCCCGGCCTATTTCTATAACGAAAAGATCATGGCGGGGCTTGGCGCGGGCTATGCTGAAACTGGCCGCCTGAACCCCGAGGGGCGCAAACGAGCGCTGGAGGCGCTGAGGCGGTTCCAGTTGCTGGCAGAGGATTTCAAGATGCCGCCGCTGGCCGCCGTGGCCACCGCCGCCGTGCGCAATGCCGAGGACGGGCCGGACTTTTGCGCCGAGGTGCTGCGCGAGACGGGGCTGCGGCTGTGGGTGATCGACGGACCCGAAGAGGCACGGTTGTCGGCGCAGGGCGTGTTGCTGGGCTGGCCCGATGCCACCGGCACGGTCTGCGACATCGGCGGCTCTTCGATGGAGCTTGCGGCGCTGGACCAGGGCGAGATCGGCACCTGTCTGACCTCGCCGCTGGGGCCGCTGCAATTGCAGGGCCTCAAGAACCGCAAGGAGCGGCGCGACCATATCCGCAAGACCCTTCGCGACATGGTCGAGAGCTTTGGCGCGCGGCAGGATCGCCTGTATCTGGTCGGCGGCAGCTGGCGGGCGATTGCGCGCCACGACATGGTGCGGCGCGATTATCCGCTGCGGGTGCTGCATGAATACCGGATGACCCCGGACGGGCTGAATGAGACGCTCGACTGGATCGACGGCGGCGATATCGATGAGCTAGCAGCGCTGACGTCCACCTCTGCGTCGCGGATGGCGCTGGTGCCGATCGCCTCCGAAGTGCTGCGCGAGCTGGTCTCGGTGCTGGGGCCGAAAGAGATCGCGATCTCCAGCTATGGGATCCGCGAGGGGATGCTGTACCAGCAGATGCCGGGCGCCCTGCGCCGCCGCGATCCGCTGATCGAGGCCTGCCGCTTTGCCGAGACCAAGGACAGCCGCCGCCCCGGCTTTGGCCAGGCGCTGTACCGCTTTCTCGAGCCGCTGTTCGGCGAGGCGCCCGCGACGCGCAAGCGGATCGTGCAGGCAGCCTGCCTGTTGCACGATGTGAGCTGGCGCGCGCATCCGGACTACCGCCACGAGGCCTGCTTTGACTATGTGACCCGCGCGTCCCTGGGCGGTCTGACCCACACCAGCCGGATCTTTCTGGGGCTGTCGCTGCTGCACCGCTATCGCAACAAGGACACGGGCCGGTTTTCCGAGCTTGTGGGCCTGTTGTCGCCCGAGGATCGGAAGCAGGCCGAGGTGCTGGGCAAGGCGCTGCGGTTCGGATCCATGCTGACCGCCGATCTGGACGCGACAATCGGGCGAATGGACTGGAACCCGAAAAAGAGCGTACTTGAGCTGACGCTGGGCG
Organism: uncultured Maritimibacter sp.; assembly: GCA_964352155.1. Lineage (GTDB taxonomy): Bacteria > Pseudomonadota > Alphaproteobacteria > Rhodobacterales > Rhodobacteraceae > Psychromarinibacter. The sequence goes on from CAYGRI010000205.1 coordinate 7,770, forward strand.
ACCGGGCGCGGCAATTGTTCGGCGAGGTGGCCGAGGCGCGGTTCCGGTCGCTGGCCGACACGCTGGGCGCGTCGGTCAAAATCTCCTGACCGGGGTGGAGTCCTGTGTCTGGCGGAATCCGGGCGCACGGGACAATTGACAGGCCGCAACGCGACATTTGGGGCAGGGGGCCGCGATGACACCGAAGCTCGGATGGTACATCTTGCGCACGCTGCGCCGGCTGTGGGTGCGGGTGGTGTCTTTTGCCGTGTTGGCCGTCGTCACCGCGATTGTCGCGCAGCTTGTCGGGCGGTTCGTCCCCACCGCCTGGTCGCTGAGCGTCGGCGCCGATGCGGTGGGCGATGTGCTGAACATTCTGGCCTCGTCGATGCTGGCGGTCACCACCTTTTCACTGGCCATTGCAACCTCGGCCTTTTCGGCGGCGGCCAGAACCGCGACCCCCCGGGCCACCGCCTTGCTGCAGGAAGACCCCACCGCGCAAAATGTCCTGGCCACATTTCTGGGCGCGTTTCTGTTCAGCCTCGTGGGGATCTTCGCGCTGGAGGCGGGCTATTACAGCAAGACAGGGCTGCTGGTTCTGTTCGTCGTCACCGGGCTGATCGTCCTTGCGGTTGTGATGGCGCTGTTGCGCTGGATCAGCCATCTGATGACCTTCGGACGCATGGAAGACACGCTCGACCGGGTCGAGCATGTGGCGAAACAGGCGCTGGACCGGCGGGTGGAGACGCCCTATCTGGGCGGGCGCCCCTTGCTGGGGGCTGTGCCTGTGTCCTGTGTGCCGGTGCTGTCGGACCGGATCGGCTATATCCAGCATGTGGATGTGGGGACGCTGAACCGGTTGGCCGAACAGTTGCGAGTCAAGATCTGGCTTGCGGCCCTGCCGGGGGGCTTTGTCCATCTGCAACGGCCGCTGGCGCATGTGGATCGCGAGACCACGGATGACAAGTCGCTTGCCAGACTGCGGGCGGCCTTTGCGATCCTGCCGGAGCGGGATTTTCAGCAAGACCCCCGGTTCGGGCTGATCGTGCTGTCAGAGATCGGGTCGCGCGCGCTGTCGCCGGGGGTGAACGACCCGGGCACGGCGATCAGCGTTCTGGGGCGGCTGGCGCGGGTGCTGTCGGGCTGGCAGGAAGCGCCCTCGCCGGACATCCGCCATGCCTCGGTCTTTGTGCCGCCAATCCTTTCGGCAGACCTGATCGGCGATGCCTTTCGCCCGATGATGCGCGACGGGCTGGCGGTTTTGGAGGTGCAGATAAGGCTGCACAAGACGCTGGAGGCGCTGGCCAGCATGTCGCCCGCCGCCTTCGCCGACCCCGCCCGCGTTCTGGCCGCCGAGGCGCTGGCGCGGGCCCGCGACGCCCTGGCGCCCAGTGAGTTCGAACGTTTGCAGGCCCAGGCCCGCACCGGTTAAGGCATCTTGCGCCGGATCAAAGCCGCCTAGAGCGAGATGAAGTCGAGCTGAATCAAAGGGGAGTCACATAGGCTGATTTTG
>CAYGRI010000206.1:0-9250 GCA_964352155.1 uncultured Maritimibacter sp.
GGCACAAGCCATCCCCCGCGCCCTTGAGGGCAAGGATATCATGGGACTGGCGCAGACCGGCACCGGCAAGACCGCCGCCTTTGGCCTGCCGCTGGTGCAGGCGCTGACCGGGCTTGGCCGCAAGGCCGCACCGAAATGCGCCCATGCGCTGATCCTGGCCCCCACCCGGGAGCTGGCCAAACAGATCTCGGAAACAATGGTGGACCTGGTGCGCGGCTCGCATATGAATGTGGCGCTTGTGGTCGGCGGTGCCTCGCTGAACCGGCAGGCCAGCCAGCTGCACAAAGGGATCGACATCGTCGTCGCCACCCCCGGCCGCCTGATTGACCTGATCGACCGCAAGGCGGTGCATTTCCACGAAACCCGCTATCTGGTGCTGGACGAAGCGGACCAGATGCTTGACATGGGCTTCATCCACGCGCTGCGCCGGATCGCCGCGATGCTGCCGCGCGAGCGTCAGACGATGATGTTCTCGGCCACGATGCCCAAGCTGATGGCCGATCTGTCGCGTACCTACCTGACCGATCCGGTGCGGGTCGAGGTTGCCCGGCCCGGCCTTGCGGTGGAACGGATCCGGCAATCCATCCACTTCGTGCCGCAAGCCGACAAGACCGCGCTGCTGACCAAGATGCTGTCCGAGCATCGCGGCGACCGGGCGCTGGTCTTTGCGCGCACCAAGCACGGGGCGGAACGGCTGATGAAGAACCTGGTGAAATCCGGGCTGGCCGCTGTCTCGATCCACGGCAACAAAAGCCAGGGACAGCGCGACCGAGCGATCACCGCGTTCAAATCAGGCGAATGCGATGTGTTGGTCGCCACCGACGTGGCCGCCCGTGGCCTGGACATCGATGGGGTCGAATACGTCTACAATTTCGACCTGCCCAATGTGCCGGAAAACTATGTGCACCGTATCGGCCGCACGGCCCGCGCGGGCGCCGAAGGGGCCGCGGTCGCCTTCTGCTCGGCGGATGAAGCGTCGGAGCTTCGGTCGATCCAGAAGCTTCTGGGCGGCGAGATTCCGGTGGCCGGCGGCACGCCCTGGGCCAACACCCGGGCCCGCCCGGCGGCGGAGAAACCCGGCAAGCTCGCCAAGCGGCGCGGCCCGCCGCGGCGCCGTGGCCAGCGTATGGCCGCCTGAGATATCCCCGTCAGGCGCGCGGCCATCACGCGCCTGACAACGCAATAACCAATAAAAAAACAATACCATCCCCAACATGAGGATCATCGAGTGCAGCCGCAGGAATGGACCCGCATTCTGACAAAATACCGCGAGCCCATTGCGGCGCGCAGCCTGTTTGAACTGGCCGTGACGCTTGGCCCGTTCCTTGCCATCTGGGCCCTCGCCTGGTGGAGCCTGTCTGTAAGCGCCTGGCTGGCCCTGGCGCTGGCGGTGCTCAACGGCGCCTTCCTGGTGCGGGTCTTCATGATCCAGCACGATTGCGGGCACGGCGCCTTTTTTCGCAGCCGGGCCCTGGGCGACAATGTGGGGCGCGCCCTTGGGGTGCTGACGCTGACCCCCTATGACGTCTGGCGCAAGACCCATGCGATCCACCATTCCACCACCGGCAATCTGGACAAGCGCGGCGTCGGCGACCTGCCGACGCTGACGGTGGCCGAATACCGGCAGAAAACGTGGATCGGCCGGTTCCTGTACCGGCTGGTGCGCCATCCGCTGTTCCTGTTCGGCGTCGTGCCCTTCTACACCTTCTTTCTGCAAAACCGGCTGCCGATCGGTCTGATGCGGTCCGGCCCGCGCTACTGGATCAGCGCCATGGGCACCAACGCGGCGATAGCGGTGCTGATGGCCGGGATCGTCTGGCTGGGCGGCTGGGCGCTGCTGTTCGTCGTCTTCGTGCCGACGATGCTGGTTGCCGCGTCCTGCGGAATGTGGCTGTTCTATGTGCAGCACCAGTTCGAAGAGACCAACTGGGACCGCGACCCGGACTGGAACGTGCATCACGCTGCGCTGCATGGCAGTTCGCATTACGTGCTGCCGGGCGTGCTGCGCTGGTTCACCGCCAATATCGGCGTGCACCATGTGCATCACATGGCCAGCCGGATCCCCTTTTATCGTCTGTCAGAAGTCCTGCGCGACCATGACATCCTGGCGCAAAGCCAGCGCCTGACGCTGCTGGAGAGCTTTCGCTGCGCCGGGCTGCATCTGTGGGACGAAAAGAACCGCCGGCTTCTGTCCTTTTCCGAGGCGCGCGCGCTGCCAGCCTGAGGCCCGCGCGCCACGCCTGCGAGGATCAGATGACGGACTGAACCGCTGGCCGCAGCTCGGGATGCATGATCCAAAGAGCGGGGGTCGCCTCGTCGCCCGACGCGACCGACACCGCGAGGATGAACTCGCCGTCGATCGCCTTGCTCTTGTCCTTCTCTGGCGACCGCAGGCCGATGTAATCGCCAAGCGTCACGCCGGCCTTGCGGAAGATCTTGTCGAAGGCATGCATGGAGGTATAGCCCGCCGCCCGGGCCAGTGCCTTGCCGGTCATGCCGTCATCCCCCGCCAGCGCCAGCGCCTTCAGCACCGAGACTTGTGGCTTTGACAGCCGGGCCTGGCGCAGTGCCTCGACATATTCCGCATCGGTGGGCACGGCGAGGCCCGCGCGCTCTTCCCAGCGGCGTTCCGACACGCGCAGGTCGTCGCGCGCCGCGATGGCTTCTTTCAGCGCCGCGATGGCGGCCTCTTCGGTGGCGCCCTGCGCCTCGGCGATCATGCCTTGCGTCTTGGCCGGGGGTGCCGGAAAGGCGCGCGCCACAAAGGACCCGCTGAGTTTTCCGGATTTGATGCGATATCTTCCGTGATCTGCTTCGTGGACGGCTACCATCTGTGTTCCTCGCGATACGGGCCCGGGCCTAGCGCCGGGCTGTGAAAAATCTGCTCTGCGGCCGCCTTGCGACAGCGGCAGCGTGCCGGGACCGGCGCCCCCGGCACGGTCCGGTCACCGCAACACGCAGGCGCCGCGCTGGCGCGCATAGGGGCGGCTGCAATCCCAATCGTCGCCGTTGCGCGTCAGATGCGCGTTCTCGGGAACCTCGACCTTGGTGCAGGTCGTACCCGTCTTCTGGTAGCCCCGGTCGCAGTTCCAGCCGCCGGAATAGTCATTGTCGCTCAGATAGCCGTTGTCCGGCACCGGGACGGGCAGGCAGGCGCCAGAGCGCTCCAGATACCCGCGCAGGCACACCCAGCCGAACTCGGTATAGCGATCCGTGAGCCTGGCATTGGCCGGAACCTCGATAAAGGAGCATTCGCCCCGGGTCTTCCGATAGCCCCAGTCGCATTCAAAGTCCGAGCCGGAATAGCCGCTGGTAAGATAGCCATTCGCGGGCACCGGCAGGGCCTTGCAACCGCCCCCCGCCAGTTCGAACCCGCGCTCGCAGGCCCAGCGGTCGCCGCCGGACGTAAGATAGGCGTTGGCGGGCAACGCGATGGCCACGCAGCCTTCGTCGTCGCGCACGAAGCCATGGTCGCATTCCCAGCCCCGGCCAAAGGCACTGCCGGTGGCAAAGGCGTTCTGCGGGATCGCGATCTCAAAGCAGGCGTCGCCATTGCGCCGAAACCCGCTGTCGCAATCCCAATCGTCGCCATAGCTGCGGGAATGGGCATTCTCGGGCACCGGCGTCGTCTGCGCCTGCGAGGGGATGGGGGCAAGCGCCAAGATCACCCCAAGAACGAGCGCAACCTGCGGGGTTCGGGGGCTGAGGCGGAAAAAGGTGTGAATATCGGGCACTCCAAGTCAACCGCACCGGGGTGCGGGGCAAATGCCACTGTCTTGGGTGGTCAGGGCTTCTTGGGCGTCGGCAGCACGGCGACGACAAGATCGAAAGTCCCCTCTTTATACTCTGCCTGTCGGGCCCGCGAGTCAATGACAAACGCCGCGCCGCGCCCTGGCCCCCTCTCCCTACGGGCCCAAGCCCCCGGCGTCATCGCCTGCACGCCGTTTCGCCCCTCGCCCCGGAGGATCAGGCTGTGACCGTTCCGCCCAGCACGGTGGCGACGACGGGAATATCGCGAAGCAGCGTGGGGTCGGTTTCCAGCGGATCTGCCGCCAACACGGTGAAATCGGCGTATTTGCCGGTCTGGATCGAGCCGACCAGGTGATCCATCTTCAGCACATATGCCGCGCCCAGGGTGATGCAATGGAGTGCCTGCGCCACGGTGATCTGTTGCGAGGCCCCCAGTTGCCGCCCCGTTTCGGTCAGCCGGTTGACGGCGACCCAGGCGGTGAACAGCGGCGCCATCGGCGTGACCGGCGCGTCGGAATGGATCGCGACATCGCCGCCAAAGACCTCATACGCGTCACGGGCGGCATCCATGCGGCGGGCGCGGTCGGGGCCGATGGTGCGGGTCCAGTGCTGATCGCCGAAGTAGTGGACGTGGTTGGAAAAGAGGTTGCAGGTCAGGCCAAGCGCCCGCATCCGCTTGAACTGGTCGATCCCCGACAATTGCACATGTTCCAGCGTGTGGCGCAGATCGGGGTTGGGGCTGGCCAGCATCGCCTCGGCATAGGCCGACAGCGCCAGATCCACCGCCGCATCGCCGTTGGTGTGGACATGGGTCTTGACCCCGGCCCGGTGCAGGGCGGCGACGGCGGCGCGGAAATGCCCCTCTTCCATGTTCCACATGCCGTGATCTTCCATCCGGAAATAGCCGGGCGCGCGCAGCATCGCCGTTCCGCCCTGAATGGCGCCGTCGGTGAACAGCTTGGCCCGCCCCAGATCCAGCTTGGGGGTAGAGCGGGCGCGCAGGGCCACCGCGCGCGCGGCCTCTTGCTCGGGCGCGCCCTTCATCGCGTTCATGACCGGCACATAGCGCGCGGGAAAGGCCGGGTCGCCGGTGATCCGCTCCAGCATCGCGACCTCGGGCGGGTGCAGATCCGACAGCAGATCCGCCACCGTCGTCACGCCGCAATTGCGCGCCACCTTGCCATAGGCGGCCACCGCCGCCGCATCCCCCAGATCCTCGAAACGCAGTCCGGTGGCGGCCATCACCGGCGCCATGGCCGCGAATTCGCGCAGCTCTCCGCCCGGGCTGCCATCGGCGCCCCGTACCACCCCCTCGAGGTTGGTGCCCGCGTCGATCCCGGCCTGCGCCAGGGCGAGGGAATTGGCGGACAACAGGTGAAAGTTGGAATGCACCACCGCCACCGGATGCGCGGTGGAGACCTGATCCAGATGCCCTTTGTCCAGCCGCCGCCCGTCGAGGAAGTTCGGGTCGAACCCCCAGCCCACCACCGGCTGCCCCGCGGGCGTTTTGGCCGCCACCGCGCGCAGCCGGGCGATCAGCGCGTCGTAATCGCGCAGGCCCGGCCAGTCGGTGCCATCGGGGTCGGTCCGCTGGTAATGCCCGCAATAGGTGAACCGCCAGACGCCGCCGGCCAGCACATGGGCATGCGCCTCTATCAGGCCCGGCATCACCACCTTGTCGGCAAAGCGGTCTTCGCGGCGCAATTCGCCCCAGCCATCGCCGCACTCTGGCCCGCCAACCCCCAGAATGACGCCATCCCGCACCGCCACATGAGTGGCCACGGGGCAGTTGCGATCCATCGTCAGGATCTTGCGAGCCTTGAACACTGTGACCATGGCGATTGCCTTTCCTTTGACGCAGCGCCTTTGGGCCGCGACCCGGCGCCTTTGCCGCAAGCCTAGCCCGGGAACGCGGCGAATGCATCCGCCGCGAACCTCCCGGCATCGCCATCACGGGCCTTTCGCGCCACCGGTGTTCAAGCTACGCTTTGCCCTGACATATGGACCTTGAGGGGGCCCCGGTCGTGGCATCGCGCGGCCGACGCCCCCCTCCCCACAGCGGAGCCCCGAATGACGATCATGCCCGAAATCGCCGCCACCGAAGCTGAGCTGGTGGAGATCTTCCAGGATTTGCACGCCCATCCCGAGCTGGGCTTTCAGGAATCCCGCACCGCCCGGATCGTCGCGGACAAGCTGCGCAGCTATGGCATCGACGAGGTGCATGAGGGCATCGGCGGCACCGGCCTCGTCGCGCTGATCCGGGGCAAGGGCACCGGCAACCGCTGCGTCGGCATCCGCGCCGATATGGATGCGCTGCCGATCGACGAGGTTTCGGGGGTGCCCTATGCCTCGGAAACGCCCGGGGTGATGCATGCCTGCGGCCATGACGGGCATACCACCATGGTGCTGGGCGCCGCCCGCTATCTGGCCGAGACGCGCAATTTCGACGGCACCGCCATGATCGTCTTTCAACCCGCCGAGGAAGGTCTGGGCGGCGCGCGGCGGATGCTGGAGGACGGGCTGTTCGAGCGGTTTCCCTGCGACGAGATCTACGGGATGCACAACAACCCCAACCGCGAACCGGGCAAGCTGACCATCTGCAAGGGGGCGGCGATGGCGGGGGCCAGCTTTTTCGACATCACTGTCAAGGGGCGCGGCAGCCATGCCGCCAGCCCGCACCAGTCTCGCGATACGGTGGTGATCGCCGCCTCGCTTGTCGGGCAATTGCAATCCATCGTCAGCCGCAACGTGCCGCCGCTGGACACCTGCGTGCTGTCGGTGACACAGATCCACGCCGGGTCCGCCTATAACGTCCTGCCGGAGACCGCGACCCTGTGCGGCACGATCCGCTATTTCAAGGACAGCGCCCGCGTGGTCGCCGAAACGCGGCTGCGGGAGCTGTGCCAGGGGGCGGAACTGGGCTTTGGGGTGGAGATCACGCTCGATTGCCGCAATGTCTTTGACGTATTGGTCAACGACAACGACCTGTCGGACGCCTATATGGAGGCGGCGGCAGACATTCTGGGCCCGGAGAACACCGCTTTCATCACCGAGCCCGCCACGGGGTCCGAGGACTTTTCCGACATGTTGAAGGTCGTCCCCGGGTCCTATTGCACGCTGGGCCACAGCGGCACCGCGGCACTGCACAATCCCGCCTTCGTGCTGGGGACAGAGATCCTGCCCGTCGGTGCATCGATCCTGGCGCGGGTGGTCGAGCGCCGCCTGCCCCTGGGCTGAGCCCCGGACGCACCGCCAAACCGTGATCCAGCGGAGCGCCTGCGGCGCAAGACCTTTCCCGGGCAGGTCCCTGCCCGAACCGACGCGCCCGGAGCCGCCCTCGACGGACCAGCCGATCAGTCGGAGCCAGGGGACCGGTGTGCGGTGAACGCGGGCCGCGCCACCGGCCGCTTTGTCAGCGCGGCGCCGTCCGGCGCGATGGCATAGGCCGCGTTGTCGAGCGCATCGCTGTCGGGCGCGATGGCATAGGCCGGGGTCCGGCTGCCCGCCGCATGGCGCTGTCTGGCGGCAACGATCAGAGCCTTGATCCCATCGGCGCCCTGGCCAATTGGCCACGACGCCCCCTTGCCCGCTCTGCTGCCGGTGCGGCGCCGTTTCCGGGCATTCTGCTTCGGCGCGTCCTCGGTTCGGGCGTTGCGAATTGGAGACATCCGGCACCGTTTCGAAGCGGCATTTTTTGCATGACTGCCATGATGGCTTCACATGGCGCGGCCCGATTTACCCCCCGTGATGCCGTTTCCAGACATGCCACAGTCGCGGATGCAACATTTGCGTAAGGATCGGGCAACACGACGCGAAACCGCATTCAAATCAACATATTTCCGGCCTTGCGCGACTCGAATGGAACGCCTACCTGCGGAATCGGGCGGGCATACAGCCGAATTTTTTCTCGAGCGAGCGAGGGCAGACCCATGTTGACGAAGGACCAACTGATCCGCGAATACGAAATGCGCACGCGTCGTGGCAATTTGCCAGGGCTGCTGCTGATGTACCTCGCCATTCTGGGCACGCTGGCTGGCACCGCCGCCGTCATGGTCTGATGCGTCCGGCGGCGCGACCCTGTAATCTGCGCCAGCCGCCGCCATCGTCCCGACCACGCCAAGCAGTGCCATGATCCGAAACACGCCAGCCGGTGCGGCACGCTGAACCGAGCTTGGGCCATACGATTGTCCTAAACGCATCGGGCGCCGCATTGCGCAGCGCCCGATTTTCTTTTTGACGTTCAGCCCCTGAAGAATGCGTCCCTGGAGCGTATCGCGCCAAACCGAATTCGATCCGGCGCGACAGGCGTCAGACGTCGGCGGATTCGCCGAGGTTGTCGATCCCGCGCTCATCCAGCAGCGTGGTCAGCCAGTTTGGATCCATCTCCGGCACCGAGGACAGAAGCAGATCGGTATAGGGGTGGTGCGGCGGCTTGAACATCTCCAGCTTCGGCCCCTGCTCCACCACCTTGCCGTGCTGCATCACCACCACTTCGTCCGCGATCGACCGCACCGTGGCCAGGTCGTGCGTGATGAACATATAGGCCAGGTTCAGCTCTTTCTGCAGCCGGTCCAGCAAGCGCAGGATCCCCTCGGCCACCAGCTGGTCCAGCGCCGAGGTCACCTCGTCGCAGATGATGAAGGACGGCTCCGCCGCCAGCGCCCGGGCGATACCGATCCGCTGCTTCTGCCCGCCCGACAATTCCGGCGGATAGCGATGGTAATACTTGGACGGCTCAAGCTCGATCAGGTCGAGCAATTCGTCCACCCGGCTTTTCAGCGCGGTGCCGGTCAGGCCGGAATAGAACTGTGCGGGGCGGGCGATGATGTCGGAAATCCGCACCTTCGGGTTCAGCGCCGTATCCGCCATCTGGTAGATCATCTGCGCCTGCCGCAACTGATCCTTGGTACGATTCAGATAGCTGGGGGGCAGCACCTCGCCGTTGAACGCCACCTCGCCCTTGGACGGCGGCAGCAGCCCGGTGATCACCCGCGCCGTCGTCGACTTGCCAGAGCCGGACTCGCCCACGACCGCGACCGTCATGCCTTCGTAGATGTCGAAGGAGACGTCATCCAGCACCTTGACCCCGCCGGTATAGGACGCATCCACGCCCTTCACCGAGACCAGCGGCGTCGCATCCTTTGGCCGCGCCTTTTGCTCGCGGGTAAAGCTGCGCACGGCCCAGAGGGATTTGGTGTAATCCTCCCTGGGCGCGGCCAGCATCTGTTCGGTCGAGGCCTCTTCGACCTCTTCGCCCTTGAGCAGCACCTTGATCGTATCCGCCATCTGCGCGACCACCGCGAGGTCGTGGGTGATGTACAGCGCCGCCGTGTCGAATTGTTCGACGATGTCGCGGATCGCGGCCAGAACCTCGATCTGCGTGGTCACGTCCAGCGCCGTCGTCGGCTCATCGAACACGATGAGGTCGGGGCGGCAGGCCATCGCCATTGCCGTCATCGCCCGCTGCAAATGCCCGCCCGAGACCTGATGCGGATACCGA
>CAYGRI010000207.1:0-9245 GCA_964352155.1 uncultured Maritimibacter sp.
CTTCTGGGTGGGATCGGTCCGGGGGAAAGCAGGAAGGGGGAAGTCAGGAACGAGGGATCCGTTTTGTGGGGATCAGTCCGGCATGCTCCAGTCCGGAAGCTGGCCGCGTTCGGCCAGGGTGGCTCGAGCGGCCTTCAGGCGGCGCAGAAAGGCCGGTGCGGATTTATGCGACAGAACATGGGTGCACAGCAGCAATGTCAGATAGGGACGCTGGACATCGTCGAGGTGAAACATCAGGTTGCGCAGATACCGATCCTCGCCCCGCCGCCGGCGCAAAAGCTGGTAAAAGCGCTGCGGGGCCAGCCGCCCGTCGGCCGCCTCTTCTATGATCTGGTGCAGCAGATCCATCTGTAACAGAATCTGCGAGACCTCTGCCTGAAAGAACCGGCATTTCAACCGCGTGACATTGTCGGAGCGGAACAGGCTGGCATGGACCGCGTCCATCACCTCATGCGGATCGTATAGAACAAAGACCTCGCTGGCGGCCTCGACCATATCCGGGGCGTAGGCATATCGGCTGTCGAAATCCAGCCTCCGCGCCACCGGAAACCGGCTGTCCCATTCCGCCTGTTCGGACGACAAAGTGGCCTGCGGGCAGATCGTCACCACGCGCGCCCCCGGCGCCACGACCGAAAAGGCAGCCGCCGCATAGGCGCCCATATTGGCCCCGAAGAAGGTGACCTGGTCGAAATCCTCGAAAAACGCATCGTCGACCATCTCGTCGAGAAACCGGTACACGGCCTCGCTGCGGAACCAGGTGTTGCCGTCGGCAGCGAAATGCAGCACTGACCAGTTCTTGTCCTCGGCAAAGTCGAGGCCCAGCGGCAGGCCCCATTCGGAACTCTCCAGCGTGTCCTGCACGCGTTCGAAGGTCACAAGCAGTTTCGGGCCCCGGGCCACATAGCTGACCGAATGGGCGTCATCCAGAAGGTGTTGAAACCCTTCGGCACCGATCTCGGCCTTCAGTTCGTCCAGCAAATCGTCGGCGCGCTTGGCGCGGCCTTCGTTGGCTACGGCTTCTGCCATGGCTATGTTCCCGTCTTGCCTCAACGTTTGTGCACCACCAGCAGTTGGTCCCGCCGGCCCTTTATAAAGCGGGCCGGAAACAGGAAGCAGCCCGAGATATCGGTCCGCATCGCGTTCAGATCCGCCGCGGCCTCTGCATCCGGATGGTCGAAGAGGCCGGTCTCTACAAAGCCGTTAAAAAGTGCCGCAGTTTTGACCGAACCTTGTTTTTCCAACGGCGCGGGCTGCGAGCGCAGGTCCTCCACCGCATAGATCCCGCCATCGGCCAGCTTTGGGAACAGGGCGCGAAAGCCGTTCTGCTGGTGATGGCTGGCATGGGTCGCGTCGTCGAGGATGATGTCCGGGCGTCCGGTGACCGCCTCTTCGATCGTATCGGGGTCGTCGAAATCGCATTGCACATAGCTCAGCCGGTCGTCGGCAAAGGGCGGCGCGTCGGGCCGGTCCAGCGCGACAAAGCTGGCCTTGGGGAAATAGGTCAGCCACATCTTTAACGTGGCCGCGGCGGTGGGCGCCCATAGCGCCGGATCCTGAACCCCGATCCCGCCGTCGAGCCCCAGCAACACGATGGTTTGCGCCCGCATCCGCAAGGGATGAAACAGCATCTGGTAGAGTTCGGTGTAGCGGTGGCGAAGGCTGCCCCGGTCGGACCCGGCGGCGTCGGCCAGATCGGTCAGGTTGAGCACGCCGCGACCGCGGCGCTGGTCGGGCGTCAGCGGCACCGGTTTGGGCGGCAGGTCGGGCAGGGGGGCCTGTGCCGGGTCAATCCCGTGGCGCAGCAGCAACCGCCCGATCAGGCTGGCGGGATGCGGCGCGCCGCCCTCGGCCTCTTGGATCCGCTTGCGGATCCGGCGCCCGTAGAAATGGATCGAGACCGTGTCGGGCGTCAGATACTGCCCGGCATCCGAGTCCCGCTGGACCAGCTTGCGCCGGTCCTTGAAGCTGATCGGGTACAGCGCGGCGCGGGGCAGGGCATAGCGGATCTCTCCGGTCTTGTGCAAAAACCACGTCAGCGCGCGCGGCCCCCAGGCGCCCCATTCCTGATCGCCCACGCCGACCGGCGTGCCAGCCGCCTTGGCGGCGCGCAGCCGGTCCTGTTCGGCGAGGGGCAGCCATTCCGGGATCGCATATTCGTCCGAGGTGAACTCGATCAACTCCCGCAGGGTCTCGCTGTCGCGCGGCAGGCCCAGAACGCCGTTGTTGACGTGATGTTCGGATTCCCAGCCGTAGAAATGTCCCGTCTCTGTCGTGAAGGGGCGCAGGCAATAGGCGTCGGTGTCGGCCCAGATCATGTCGTCATTCTGCGCCAGCATATGATAGCGAAAGCGGTCGGCCTGCGGGGCCGGGCTGCCGGTGCGGGTGTGGCGAATGGCGGTGTCCATTGACAACACAGTGGCGGCATCGGCCACCTCGATCCCGTCGGGGATATGGTCGACCGCGCCATAGGTATACAGACGAACGTGATGACCCGCATCGACAAAGGACTTGAGGCACAGCTGCTCCATGAAACTCAGCGCACCGCCAATCCACAACGCCCCGATCCGATATTCGCGCATGCCCGCGTCTTCCCTTCGTGGTGCCGCCCTGAGGATACCAAAGGCCAAGGTCCCGCCGCAACGCTTGCAAACCTGCCCTGAAAACGCAACGAAAATGGGGCGAACCGGCGGTGTCAGGGCGGCGATATGAGGGTACTTCTGGTCTCTGCCATGCGGGACGAGGGGCCGCATCTGCTGGAATGGGTCGCGCATCACCGGGCGATCGGGGTGACGGATTTCCTGATCTACACCAATGATTGCACCGACGGAACCGACGCGATGCTGCAGGCGCTGGCCCCGCTGGGGGTGGTGCATTGCCCGAACCTGCCGCCAAAGGGCAAGTCGCTGCAATGGAACGCCCTGAAACAGGCCTGGCGCCATGACATGCGCAAGGCGGCGGACTGGATCCTTGGGATCGACTGCGATGAATTCGTCAACCTGCGCGCGCCGCTGAAAACCCTCGCGGATCTGGTGGCGCGGGTCGGCGCGGCGGACGCGGTGGTGCTGCCCTGGCGGCTGTTCGGCCACAATGGCGAGCGGCGGCTTCGCGATGCCCCGACGACCGAGCTGTTCACCCGCGCCGCGCCAAGAGGCTGCGACTATCCGGCGGGCGGGCGGCAGTTCAAGACCCTGATGCGCGCGGGCGGCCCCTTTGCTCAGATCGGCGTCCACCGCCCCCGGAGCAAGCCGGGCCAGACAGCGCGGTGGGTCGATGGCTCGGGCGAGCCGATGCCAGATTGGTTTGTACAAAACGAACAAAGGATCACACTTTTTGCACTGGATTTTGCGGATGCCCTAGTGCAATTAAATCATTACTCGCTGCGATCCGCTCAAAGCTTCTTGTTGAAGGGGCAGCGCGGTTTGCCCAACCGGCAAGGCAAGGCGATCGATCTGATGTATTGGGTGGAACGGAATTTCAACACGGTGGAGGATCGCTCCATCGCGCATCTGCGCCCGGCAACCGAGGTTGCGCTGGACGAGATCCTGGCGTTGCCCGGCGTGGCGGACCGGCATGCCCGCGCCCATGCCCATCACCACGCCAGCTTTGAGGCGGCGATGCGGGACGAAGCGGCGGTGCGCCTTTATGGCCGCCTGCTGCTGGCGGCGGACAGCACGCCCTTGCCCGCCCAGGATGTCGCCGAGCTGATCGCCCGGTTCCAGGCCGCCCATGGCTGACGGTCCGGTTCTGGAAAGGACGCTCAGCGGGCAGGCCTTGGGCGGGCTGCGCCTGCTGGAGGCGCTGCGCTGGGACTCGCCTTTGGGGCCTGCGCTGCGGCTCTGGTTCGGGCGCGGGGCGCAGGCCGGGCAGCTTGTGCCTGTGGGGTCCAGCGACGTGCAATTGCGCGCGCCGATGCTGGTCGGGCCGAACCTGATCGTCAGCGGCACCGCGACGGCGGCGGAGGGCCCGCTGGCGCTGCCCTTGCCCGGCGGAACGCTCTCGGTCACCCCTGCATCGCCCGAAACGGAGCTGTTCGCCGGGCTGAACGTCTTATGCGCCCTGCGCCACCGCGAGCCGCCCGAGGCGGTGGCCGCCTGGCTGGCGCATCACGCGTGCCACCACGGCGCCAATGCCGCGCTGATCGTCGACCGCGGAGCGCCGGGGCCGGACCGCGCGGCCTTTGCCAAGGCGGTGGGCGCGGTCAAGGGGATACGCCGCCTGTGTGTGGTGACGGCGCCGATCCCCCTGGGGCGCCCGGATCGCCCGGCTTTGGGCGACCCCGTCTCCGCCCCCCGCAACTCCGGCGCCGAGGCGCGTCCCGACGCCTGGCTGTCCCCGCTGGCCGAGCCGGTGCTGTTCGACATCCTCAAGTGGCGGTTTCTGGCGCGGGCGGGGGCGGTCGTTGCGCTGGATGTCTGCGATGTGCTGGTCGCCAGCGAGATCGATGCCTTCACCGCCGCGCGCCAGTCGCGGGACGGCGTGGTGCCGCTGACCGGCGAGGCGATCTTTCCCTGGCGCCGCCGCAAGCAAGTGCCGCCGGGCCATGGTGACCATATCTGCCGCCGCGATCCGCCCGCCACCCTGGCCAGCCGCTGGGCGGTCGATCCCGCCCGTTGCGGCCCCGAAAGCGTCTGGCTGCCCGGCAATATCACGGGCAAGCAAATCTCCGAAGACGGTGGCCTGTTCCAGCGCTGCATGAGCCTGATCTATGCCGACAGCCCGGTGCAGGATCTGGTGGCCCGCAGCCGCCTGGTGGAGGATCCGCAATTGGTGGCGCGGTCCGCGCTGTTCGGGGCAGAGCCGGTGCGCGCGCCCAAGCCTCAAGGCGCGGTGGTGCGCACGACCTCGGTCTCGGATCGGACAGTGATCGTCACCTGCATGAAGAACGAAGGGCCATTCATCCTGGAGTGGTTGGCGCATCACAGACGCATTGGTGTTAAAGATGTGCTCGTATTCACCAATGATTGCGCGGATTTTACGGTAGAATTGTTGGATTTGTTACAGAGCTACGGGTTGCTCCAGCGCCGTGACAACCCGTTTCGCGACACTGGCCAGCGCCCGCAGCTGGCCGCGCTTGCCGCCGCGCAGGCCGAGCCGCTGGTGCAGAACGCGGGCTGGATTCTGCCCATCGACGTGGATGAATTCGTCAACATCCATGTGGGCGAGGGGCGGCTGACGGATCTTTGGGACGCCGCGCCGGGGGCGGATCTGATCTCGATGACCTGGCGGTTGTTTGGCAATTCGGATCGCGCCGGGTTCGAGGATGTGCCGGTGACGGAGCAATTCGCCCGCTGTGCGCCCAAGCTGATCCGGCGGCCGCATCAGGCCTGGGGCTTCAAGACCCTGTACCGCAACACCGGGCAGTTCCCGGACATGGGCGTGCATCGCCCGAAAGGGGCGCCGCCCGGTGCGCCGGTCCGCTGGGTCAACGGCTCTGGCCGGGCCATGCCGCGCGGCATTGTCGCCTCTGGCTGGCGCTCTGGCATCGACAGCTATGGCTACGATCTGGTGACGCTGAACCATTACGCGGTGCGCAATGCCGAGAGCTTTCTGGTCAAGCGCGACCGGGGGCGGGTCAACCATGTTACCCGCGATCAGGGCGAGGGCTATTGGTTTCGCATGAACAACAACGCCGAGGAAGACCGCAGTATCCAACGGCACAGCGCGGCATTGGCGCGGGACATTGCGGAACTCAAAGCCGACCCTCTGATTGCAGCCGCCCATGCCGCCTGCGTCGCCGCCCATCGCGCCCGGATCGCAGAGCTGTTGCGGCGGCCCGACCAGCGCGCGTTCTACGATCTGCTGGTGTCCGACCGGATGCAGCGATTGTCGCGGCTGCACCGGCATCTGGGGATGAATGTCTTTTTGCACGGCCCCTCGGTCGTGCCGGACCGGCTGCTGGAACCCGACCTGCCCGAGTCGTTCTTTTTCAACACAGCCCCGCCCGAAGGACCCGCGGCGGATTGACCGCATGTTGCGTCCAAGGGCAAGCGCGACTATGCCTTTGAAAACAACCAGTCGCGAACCAAAGTGAGGGCAGGTGCATGAAATTCGGCGATCCGGCGATCACCTTCGTCTATCATCTGGGCGTGCATTGTACCGATGACGACATGCTCATGCGCTCGCTTTTGCGCGATGGCGTGGCGCTGCAGGAACGCAATGTCATCGTTCCGCGCCCGCGTCGGTACCGCAAGACCGTCAAGACGCATATGGCCGAACACCGGGGCGACCCGATGCCCGACGATGTGCAGCAGGCGTTCTATGACGAGGTGATGCGCGGCTATCCGGCCGAGCGGGTGGTGCTGGGCGATCAGGATTATCTGACCCTGCCGCAAGCGGTGTTCGAGGGGCAGCAGCTATATTCCAAGGCCGGGTTCCGCACCGCCTGGCTGCGCTATCTGTTCCCCGAAAACCCCTGCGAGTTCTTTCTGGCGATCCGCAATCCGGCGACCTATCTGCCGGCCGCGCTCAATCAGAAATCCATGCCAAGCTATGAGAAATTCGTCAACGGCACCGATCCTCTGCGGATGCGCTGGTCAGGGGTGGTCGAGCGGATCCAGAAGAACAACCCCGGCTGTCCCATCACCGTCTGGTGCAACGAGGATACGCCGCTGATCTGGCCGCAGATCCTGCGCGCGATCACCGGGACCGAGGCGAGCTATCCCTTTCAGGGCGACAACGACGTGGTGCGCAGCATCATGACCGAGGAAGGCTATGAAAAGATGGAAGCTTTCCTGGCCTCGATGCCGCCGGAGAGCGAAGAGCAGCGGCAGAAGGTGATCGCGGCTTTCTTCGACAAATTCGCGCTGGAAGACGAGATGGAAGAAGAGATCGACCTGCCGGGCTGGTCGCCGGATCTGATCGATCAGGTGTCGGACCTGTATGACGCTGATGTCGAAGACATCGCGGGCATGGACGGCGTCACGCTGATTTCCAGCTAGCGTAGCTGTCGAGGGGGCATGGGGCGAACCTGCGCGCCGACCCGGCCAGCCGGACGAGGCTCCCAACCAATCAACGGGCACAACCAAGCACTGGGCCCAACCAAGCACTGGGCCCAACCAAGCACTGGGCCCAACCAAGCATCGGGACCAGCAACGACACGGGCGAGCGGCCCCAAAAAGGCCGGTTCGCCGCCAAGTGTTCTGATACGGCCTGACGGCCTTCCGTGAGGGCCGGTCCGAAAACGACGCGGCCCTGTCCGGCCGGGCACACATTTTACGCGCCAGCCCCCGAAAGCAGGATGCTGCAAAGATCGGGAGGCTGGCAGGCGACACGAAAAAAACGCCCAGCAACACGCGCCAGAGCCCGTCGGGCCAGATCATACTCCGGACCGAGCGGGCCTGTCCTGTGCCAAGCCTGTCTTGGTCCGGCGCGCGGCCCTGATCGGGCGCGGATCCTTAAAAGAACGCCTGCAACCCGGTCTGGGCGCGCCCAAGGATCAGCGCGTGGACGTCATGGGTGCCTTCATAGGTGTTCACCGTCTCCAGGTTCATCAGATGGCGCATCACCTGATAATCCTCCTGGATCCCGTTGCCGCCATGCATGTCCCGCGCCATCCGCGCGATCTCCAGTGCCTTGCCGCAATTGTTGCGCTTCATCAGCGAGATCATCTCGGGCGCGGCGCGGCCTTCTTCCATCAGCCGCCCAAGGCGCAGCGCGCCCTGAAGGCCCAGCGTGATCTCTGTCATCATGTCCGACAGTTTCTTCTGGAACAGCTGGGTCTGCGCCAGTGGCTTGCCGAATTGCTTGCGATCCATCCCGTATTGCCGCGCCGCATGCCAGCAGAACTCCGCCGTGCCCATGGCGCCCCAGGCGATGCCGAACCGCGCCCGGTTCAGACAGCCGAACGGCCCCTTCAGGCCCTCGACATTTGGCAGCAGGGCGTCTTCGCCCACGGTCACATCCCGCATCACGATCTCACCGGTGACCGAGGTGCGCAGGCTCAGCTTGCCGCCGATCTTGGGGGCCGACAGACCTTCCATACCCTTTTCCAGAACAAAGCCGCGGATCTTGCCGCCATGGGCTTCGGATTTGGCCCAGACCACGAAGACATCGGCAATCGGCGCGTTCGAGATCCACATCTTGGCGCCGTTCAGCACATAGCCGCTGTCGGTCTTCTTCGCGACCGTCTTCATGCCCGCAGGGTCCGAGCCGGCATCCGGCTCCGTCAGGCCGAAACAGCCGATCAGCTCGCCCGCCGCCAGGCCGGGCAGGAATTTCTGGCGCTGCTCTTCGGAGCCATAGGCATAGATCGGGTACATCACCAGCGACGATTGCACCGACATCATCGAGCGATAGCCCGCATCCACCCGGTCCACCTCGCGCGCGATCAGGCCATAGGTGACATAGCCCGCGCCAAGCCCGCCATACGCTTCGGGCAGGGTCGCGCCCAACAGCCCGGCCTGACCCATCAGCGGGAACAATTCCGGCGCCACGGTCTCTTCGCGGAAGGCGGCGATGGCGCGCGGGGCCAGCTCGGCCTGGGCGAAGTCGCGGGCGGCATCGCGCAGCATCCGCTCGTCCTCGGTCAGCTGATCCTCCAGCAGGAAGGGGTCTTCCCAGTCGAACCGCGCCATATCTGGGGCATCCTTGGCAGAAATCGCTTGGGTGACGTTCATTGGGCTGGCCTCCGTTGGATGTGTGGGCTGGACATAGTGCATTGCTGCCCCCGGGGCAATCACCCGCCCCATCGCCTGTGCGCCCGGCGGGGGGCAGAATGCGCGCTTGACCCCGAAGCCGCGCCGTGGCCCCTTTGTCGCGGGCCGGGGTCAACCGGGGCCCAAACCACGGGAGGACAGGGTGAGCCGCGATATCGCATCCATTGAGGCCGTTCAGACGCTGCTGGACGGGCAGAATTACGTCTGCGGGCGCCCGCTTGCCACGGTGGTCTTTCTGGCCTTGCGTCTGGGGCGGCCCCTGTTTCTGGAAGGCGAGGCGGGCGTGGGCAAGACAGAGATCGCCAAGGCCATCGCCGCCGCTTTGGGCCGCCGCCTGATCCGGCTGCAATGCTATGAGGGGCTGGATGCCTCCTCCGCGGTGTACGAGTGGAATTTCCCCGAACAGATGATCGCCATCCGCACGGCAGAGGCGACGGGCAGCACCGACCGCGACGCGCTGAAGACGGAATTGTTCACCGAGGATTACCTGATCGAGCGCCCACTGCTGCAAGCCATGCGCCCGCAGCCCGGCGGCCCCCCGCAGCTCCTCAACGACGAGCTTGACCGCACCGATGACCCGAACGACGCGAA
>CAYGRI010000208.1:0-9194 GCA_964352155.1 uncultured Maritimibacter sp.
GCCCCACCCCCATGACCCCGCCGCCAACGATGACCACACGCGCGTGGCCGGGAAAGGCTGTGTCTGACATGGCGGAATCCTTTGTCCGGCGACCACAAACTGATGGACAGGCTAAGTGGACGTGTGTACCAATGTCAATCATGAATGGCACAAACGTATCATCCAAAGTTCTCGACCGCCTGACCAAGGAATGGGACACGCTGACCCCCGAGGCGCAAAAGGCCGCGCGCTATGTGCTGGAGAACCCGACAGAGGTCGGCGTTTCCACCGTGCGCGAGATTGCCGAAGCCGCGAAGGTGAAGCCCAACACCGTCGTGCGCATGGCCCGTCAGGTCGGGTTCGAGGGCTATGACGATTTCCGCGAACCCTTCCGCGAGGCGATCCGGCGCGGCGCTGTCAGCTTTCCCGACCGGGCGCGCTGGCTGCAGGACATCCGCAAATCGGGCAACCTGGGCGGGCTTTATGCCGATATGGCCGAAGCCGCGATCCGCAACATCGAGGAAACCTTCGCCGCCATCGACGCCGAAACGATCCGCGCCGCGGCCGAGGCGATCTGGACCTCGCGGCAGGTCTTTACCCTGGGTGTGGGTGTCAACTACGCGAATGCGCGCAACTTCACCTATCTCGCCTCCACCGGCATGACCCAGTTCCACGCGATCCCGCGCCCCGGATCGACTCCGGTCGACGATCTGGCCTGGGCGGACGGGCGCGACGTGCTGATCGCGATGTCGATGCGGCCCTACCGGTCCGAGGTGGTCGCCGCGCTGGAGGTGGCGCGCGAACAGGGCCTGACGATCATCGGCATTTCCGACAGCCCAGCCAGCCCGATCATCCGCGCCGCGCAACATGGCCTTGTGGTCGCGGTGGACAATCCGCAATTCTTCCCCTCCTCCGTCCCGACCATCGCTTTGCTGGAAACCCTGCTCAGCTTCGTCATCGCGCTGGCCTCGGACGAGATCGTCGACCGCGTGGAGCGGTTTCACCGCCGCCGCCACGAGTTGGGGCTTTATTCGAAGGACCCGGAATGAACATCCACGCAGAACCGGTCCGCTCGCTCGACGCGCGCTATTACACCGATCCGGCCGTTTTTGTGGCCGAGAAAGCCGGCTTGCTGGCGCGGACATGGCAGTTTGCCTGCCATGCCAGCCAGGTGGAGGGTCCGGGCGATTACTATGCCTTCGATCTGGGCGACGAGAGCCTGTTCTGCATCAAGGGCCGGGATGGTGTGATCCGCACCTTCTACAACGTCTGCCAGCATCGCGCCCACCAGTTGGTGCAGGGGGTGGGCAGCACGCGGGTCGTCGTCTGCCCCTACCACGCCTGGACCTACGAGCTGACCGGCAAGCTGCGCGCGGCGCCCAACACCAAATCGGTGCCGGGGTTCGATAAGACAAAGGTCTGCCTGACCGAGGTGCGCACAGAGGTGTTCCTGGGCTTCGTCTTCGTCAATCTCGACCCCGCCGCCGCTCCGATGGACGCATGGTTCCCCGGCGCCCGCACCGAGCTGGAATCCTTCGTGCCCCATTGGGCAGAGCTGAAACCGCTGGAATGGGTGGAAATCCCCGAGACTTGCAACTGGAAGGTCTCGGTCGAGAATTACTCGGAATGCTACCATTGCACCCTGAATCACCCGACCTTCGCCACCGGCGTCATCAAGCCGGAAAGCTATGACATCCAGCCCCAAGGATATTGCCTGCGCCACACCACCGAAAGCTCCGCGCTGGATCAGCTGAGCTACAGCATCGACAGCGGCTATCCGAACAATGACAAGTATTCCTCGTGGTTCCTGTGGCCGATGTTCTCGTTCCAGGTCTATCCCGGCAACCTGCTGAACACCTATCACTGGCGCGCAATTGACTCCGATCATGTCGTGGTCTGGCGCGGCTGGTACTCCGTCGGCGGCTATGACAACGAGACGGTGCGCCGGATGGCCAGCCAGGACCGCGCCACGACCGTGGAGGAGGACATCCACCTGGTCGAGTCGGTTCAGCGCGGTCTGAAATCCCGCGGCTATGTGCCGGGGCCGCTTGTCGTCGATCCCGGCTGCGGGCTGAATTCCGAACATTCGATCATGCACCTGCAACGCTGGATGCGCGAGGCGATTGACGGCTAAAGCGGCGCCAAGCGCTCAGTCGACGGCGCGCCAAAGGCGCGATCCGAACGTCAAACCCGAAAAGCACCTGGCCGAAGGGGGCGTCGCTCAGGCCCGTTGCGCCAAAATCGTGCCCATGGCCATGCCGACCGCCGCCTGCGTGGGGTCGATCACCGGGCAGCCAAGCGCCTGTTCCAGCCGATCACGATGCACTGCCATTCCCGCGCAGCCCAAGACAAGCGCGTCGGCACCATCGGAGATCAGTGCCCGGCCCACTTCGGTCAGCCGGTCAAAGGTCCCTGCCCCGCGCGCGCTTTCGTCGACGGTCATATTCAACACGCGCTCGCCGGCCACCCTTTCCAGAACGCTCATGCGACGCATATACAGGCGGTGCCGCCGTTCAGAGGCGCTGGACAGACCGATGATCCCAATGCGATCCCCCCGCGCCAACGCGGTGAGAACGCCGCTTTCCTGAATGCCGAACACAGGCACGGGCGAGACAGACCGGCAGGCATCGATCCCCGGATCGGAATAGCAGGCGATGACGAAGGCCAGCGCATCGGTACGCCGTTGCACCATAGCCACCAAGGGCGCGACCACCTGATCCGAATGAAGCTGAGTTTCGATGCCGAACGGGCCTTCGGTCAGGGTTACACATTCAATCTCCGGTCCGCCGGGCAAGCTGAACCCGGACAGGGCCTCCGCCAGGCCATCGGTCACGGCCTGATTGGAATTGGGATTTATGACGACAATCGGCCTGGTCACGGCGCGATCTGGGCGCCGAAATTCGTGGCCGGATCCAGCTCTGGCACCTTGCCGCCGGGGTGACCCGTAAGGTCAATGCGCGAGCGGGCCACGAACTGACCATGCCCCGGTTCTGCCACCAGCGCGCCATCTGCAACAACGCGCACCCCGCGCGACAGAACGAGGGTCGGCCAGCCCGTCAGCGACATGCCGTCATAGGGCGTGTAGTTCATGTTGTCGTGCTGATCCTCGACCGTGACCTGACGCGTCTCGGACGGATCCCAGATCGCGATATCCGCGTCCATCCCGACAGCGATGCTGCCCTTGCGGTCCAGCCCATAGAGCCGCGCCGCGTTGGTCGCGGACAGCGCCACGAATTGCTGCAACGTGATCCGCCCCTTCCCGACGCCCTCGCTGAACAACAGCGGCAGGCGCAGCCCAATCCCCGGCATTCCGTTGGCGATCTGCTTGAACGTGGCGTCCGGTCCGTTCGCCAGCTTGCCCGTCTCGTCATAGCGATAGGGCGCGTGGTCGGAGGAGAAGACGCTGAACGTCCCGGCCTGAAGATGCCGCCACAGCGCCTCTTGCGTCGGCACGTCCCGCAGCGGCGGAGAGCACATGAACTTCGCGCCCTCCATGCCGGGCCGGTCCAGATCGTCACGTGTCAGGAACAGATATTGCGAACAGGTCTCGCCAAAAATCTTGGCCCCCGCCAGCCGCGCATCCGCGACCAGCCCCGCGCCCTCGGGCGTCGAGACATGGACGATCAGCAAGGCCGCATCCGCCAGCCGCGCCAGTGAGATCGCCCGGTTGATCGCCTCGGATTCCGCCAGCGCGGGATGGGAAATGGCGTGATAGCGGGGCTGGGTGTGGCCTGCGGCGACCAGCCGGTCGGACATCCAAGAGATCATGCCCGAGTTCTCGGCATGCACCATGGTCAGCGCGCCATGCGACGCGGCCACGCTGAGGATATCCAGAAACTGCCGGTCGTCGACCTTCATAAGATCGTAGGTCATGAAGACCTTGAAAGAGGTCACACCGCGCTGAAAGGCCGCCGGCAGTTCTTTGGTCAAGACCCTCTCGGTCGGGTCCGCGACGATCAGGTGATAGCCATAATCGATGACCGACGCCCCCTGCGCGCGGCTGTCGTACAGATCCAGGGTCTCTGTCACGCCCATGCCGCGATGCTGCGCGGCGAAGGGCACAAAGCAGGAATTGCCGCCAAAGGCCGCGCTGATGCTGCCGGAGCGGTAGTCGTCCGAGGTCATCCCCCCTGTCGCGCTTTCCTGCGCGATGTGGCAATGCGCCTCGATCCCGCCGGGCAGCACCAACTTGCCCGAGGCGTCAATGACATCCGCCCCGTCAAGCCCCATACCCAGCGCCGCGATCCGGCCGTCGGCAATGCCGATATCGGCGCGAAAGCGGTCGCAGGCCGTGACCACATCGCCACCCTTGATCACCAGGTCGAACATTGCCACCCTCCTCAGATCGACTTGATGGAGCCGCCGTCGCAGCGGACCAGACTGCCGGTGACATAGCTGGCCTGTTCAGAGGCCAGAAACGCCGCAACCGCCCCGAATTCCTTGACCGTGCCATAGCGTCCGGCGGGGATCGTCGCGCGCGAGGCGGCGCGGGTCTCCTCCAGGGATTTCCCGGAACGTTCCGAGGCCGCCGCATCCAGCTGGTCCACCCGCTCGGTATGGATCCGGCCGGGCAGCAGCATGTTCACCGTCACGCCATCGCTGGCCACATCGCCGGACAGGGATTTGGACCAGCCGACCAGCGCCGAGCGCAGGGCGTTCGAAATGCCAAGCGCCGGGATCGGCTGGATCACCCCAGACGAGGCCACGACGATGACGCGCCCCCATTTGCGTTCGCGCATGCCTGGCATAAGCCGCTGGGTCAGGGCGATCACGCTTAACACCATCGGATCGAACTGGGCCGCCAGCACCGCCGCATCGACATCGACCATCTTGCCCGGGGGCGGGCCGCCGGTGTTGGTGACCAGAATGTCGACGCCGCCCAGCACCGTTTCCGCCGCCGAGGCCAGGGTGTCGACGGCACCGGCGCTGGTCAGATCCGCCACCACATATTCCGCCTTGCCGGCCCCTTTCGCCGTGATCGCCGCCGCGGCCGCCGCCAGCTTGTCTTCGGTGCGTCCGCTCAGCAGAACGTTGCAGCCTTCGGCCGCGAGGGCCGTGGCAATGCCCAGACCAAGCCCCTGCGAAGAGGCCATTACAAGGGCGCGCTTGCCCGCCAGTCCCAGATCCATCAGCCTAGCTCCTTCAACCGTTTTTCCAGCCGCGTCGTCAGCCGTGTCAATTCTTCGCTATCGCGCGCCGTCATCGCAGGCCCCGGCGCGCGTACCTTTGCGCTGGCAAGAACGCCACGGCGGCGCAGCACTTCCTTGCGGATCGCCAGGCCCAAGCCCAATTGCTGTTCATACCGAACCAGCGGCAGATACGCATCGAACAGGTCTTCGGCGCCATCCACGTCACCCGCCTGATGCCGCGCCACAACCTGCACCAGCATCTCGGGATAGGCAAAGCCCGTCATCGCGCCATCGGCCCCGCGCTGCATTTCCTGCGGCAGGAACAGGGCCGAGTTCCCGGTAAGGATCGACATCCGGGACACATCGCCCGTTCCGGTTTCCGCCCGCACACGGCTGAGCTTGGTCAGGCCCGGCCAATCCTCGTGTTTCAGCATCACGATCTGCGGATGATCCACGGTCATGGCCAGGATCGTCTCAACCGAGACCTGAACCCCGGAGCTTTGCGGATAATCCTGAAAACAGACGGGAATATCGTCGCCTAGGGCGGCACAGACCTGCGCCAGATAGCCCTTCAGCTTGGCCTCGGTGAGCATGCCGGGTTGCGGCGCGACCATGACACCGCCCGCGCCCGCCTCCATCGTCGTCCTGGCCAGCCGCGCCATGTTGTCCAGGCCCGCCGCCGAGACGCCCACAACCACCGGCACCCGGCCATCCACGCGCCGCAGGACATGGCGAGCAAAGGTCTCTGCCTCGTCTCCGCCGAGCTTCGGCGCCTCGCCCATGACGCCAAGGATGGTCATGCCAGAGACGCCGCAGTCCAGGTAGAAATCCACAAGGCGGTCGGTGCTGGCCAGATCAAGCGCGCCGGTCTCGTCAAAGGGCGTCGCCGCAATGATGAAAACGCCGCTGGACTGTCTGTCTATCATCACGTCTCTCCTTTCCTATTTGGGACCTGAACCATCCGGCGCGCCCTGTTCGACACCCCCCGTCATTCGGGATATTCCACACCCGTCTGTGCGGTGATCCGGCCGTAATGTTCCACCCGGCGGTGACGGGCGAAATCGAATATCGTGGACTTGCCGAAAGTGCACAGATCCATGTCACAGGCATGGGTGATCAGTTCATCCGCCTCGGTGCTGGCCCGCGCCACAACAAAACCGTTGGGATCGATGATGACCGACCCGCCCATCAACGGATGTCCGTCTTCGTCACCGGCCTTGGCCACCCCGACCACCCAGGCCGCATTCTGATAAGCCCCCGCCGTCATCGACAATTCCGAATGGTAGAGCCGCTGCTCGAGCCCTTCGGCGCTCATCTGAGAGTTCACCGACGGCGTGTTGTAGCCCAGCATGATCAGTTCCGCCCCCTGAAGCCCCATCACGCGGTAGACTTCGGGCCAGCGCCGGTCATTGCAGATGCACATGCCCATCCAGGCCTCCAGATTGCGCCAGACAGGAAAGCCCAGGTCGCCGGGCTCGAAATAGCGTTTCTCCAGATGCTGAAACGCGCGGTCGGTGTCGAATTCGGAATGGCCCGGCAGATGGACCTTGCGATACTTGCCGACGATGTTGCCCGCGCGGTCGGTTAGGATCGAGGTGTTGAAATGCCGCCCCTCGGCCGTCATTTCCGCAAACCCAAAGCTGATGGCGATGCCATGGTCGCGCGCCCGGTCAAACAGGGGTTGCGTGTCGGTATTGGGCATTTCGGTTTCGAACCACCGGTCCACCTCAGCCTGATCTTCCATGTACCAGCGAGGAAAGAACGTCGTCAGCGCCAGTTCGGGAAACACCACCAGATCGCACTGCGCCGCCTTGGCCTGATCCAGCAGCGCGATCATCCGGGCGACGACCGAGCCGCGGCTGTCCGCCTTCTGGATAGGCCCCATCTGGGCGCCGCCAATCACGATCGTTCTCATGGCTTGTCCTTGTCCTGATTCCACCCGCGCGTCTCCGTTCCACCCGGTCGATCCGCAGAGCGCGACGAAAGATCCTCACGGGTAGAACGAAGGGCGTCCCGTGCCAGACCTGCAACCGGCCGAGCTGGGACGCCGATAACACTTCCCCGAAACGGACCGGGATGCAAGGGAGGCCGACCCATGCGACGGGCGCACCGGATCCTCCTGCGCAGCGCCTAGGAATGGCGCCCCCGGCAACCGGGACGCTCGGGCTGTTCCGGCGCCCCCGAATCGGCTTTCGCGCCCATCTCGGGATCGCCGACGCGAAACGCAAACTTGGTTGCGAAGGCCCAGGTACAGGGTCATTGTCTGCGCATGATCCGTATCCCGCCCGTCAACGTCACCGAAACCTCGTCTGGCATCCCTAGATGACCGGCTTGCGGATTGGTGTCGATGTTGGCGGCACATTCACCGATCTGGTCGCGACAGACCCTCTGACCGGCCGAATGTGGCATCACAAACAACGCTCTACGCCCAAGGAACCGGCCAGCGCGATCCTGACCGGCACCACCCGCCTGCTGGAAACCGCCGGGAAGACCGGGGCGGATGTGGCGTTCTACGGTCACGGGACCACCGTGATCACCAACATGATCCTTGAACGCAAGGGCGCACGCCTGGCGCTTGTCACGACCCGGGGTTTTCGCGACATTCTGGATCTGGGCCGTCAGGCGCGGCCCCATGTCTATGACTACCGGGTGCGGCGCCCGGCCGCTTTGGCCGCACGGCAGGACCGCTTTGAACTGTCAGAGCGTGTGGGCGCCGATGGAATGGTCGTCACCCCGCTCGCTCAGGACGACCTTGGCGCACTGGCCGAAACCTTGGAAGAGCGCGGATACGAGGCGGTCGCGATCTGCTTTCTGCACAGCTACCAGGCACCCGCGCATGAAAAGCAGGCGGCCGACGCTTTTAGGGCGGCGCTTGGCGCGACCTATGTCACCGCCTCGCATGAGGTGGCCCCCGAGTATCGGGAGTATGAGCGGTTTGCCACCGCGGCCCTGAATTCCTTTGTCGGCCCCCGCGCCGCCCGGTACTTTGCGGAACTGGAAAGCGGATTGCAGGCGCTGGGAATCGGCGCGCCGCTTTATACCGTTACCTCGAATGCCGGGCTGGTCGATATCGACACCGTGCGCCGGGTTCCGGTGCGGACGGCGCTGTCCGGGCCTGCCGCCGGGGTTGGCGGGATCGGGCGCATTCTGCGGGCGCATGATCTGGGGGATCTGGTGACGTTCGATGTGGGCGGCACCAGCACGGACATCGCCATCCTGCCCGGCGGACAAGCGCGCACCGCCCGCGCGCGGGAAGTGGCGGGGCATCCGGTGCTGGCGCCCATGGTCGATATCGAGGTGATTGGCGCGGGCGGCGGGTCCATCGCTCGGCTGGACTCCGGCGGCGCGCTGACCGTGGGTCCTGACAGCGCCGGCGCCGATCCCGGCCCGGCCGCCTATGGGCGCGGCGGGACAGATGCCACCGTGACCGACGCGGCGCTGGTGCTGAACCATATCGGCGACGGTGCCGGGCTGGGCGGCGACATGGCGCTGGACCGGGCCGCCGCCTCGGATGCGGTGATGCGCGCGGTGGGCCGGCCGCTGGGCCTGACCGCCGCGCAGGCCGCGCAAGGCATATTGGAGATTGCAACCGCCGGCATGGCGCGCACCATCCGCTCCGCCGCTTTGTCCCGCGGGGTGGAGCCTGCGCAGCTATGTCTGGTCGCTTATGGCGGGGCCGGGCCGCTGCTGGGCGCCAGCGTCGCCAAAGCCCTAGGCATCGCCCGGATGGTGGTGCCCGTGGCACCCGGCACCTTATGCGCGCGGGCCATTCTGGTCAGCGACATCGCCCGCGACTTTTCGGAAACCCGGCTGACGGTGCTGGCGTCGGCGCCGCCCGATGCCCTGTCGCGCAGCTTTGCCGGGATGCGGGACAGCGGCGCCGCCTGGCTGTCGGCCGAAGGGATCGCGCCGCGGGACCAGCGGTTCGACTGCGCCATCGAATGCCGCTATGTCGGGCAAAACTTTGAGATCGCGGTGCCGTTCGACCCGGATCAGACCGACCTTGCCGGGCTGCGCGCCGCCTTCGATGCCGCCCATGCGGCGACCCAGGGCTTTGCCCTGCCGGATCGAGAGGTGGAGGCGGTA
>CAYGRI010000209.1:0-9164 GCA_964352155.1 uncultured Maritimibacter sp.
CACTCCAGTCCGATGGGAATCCCAAATCGATTCAGGTCGCTGGGAAACCGCTCTAAGCCCCACTCGGTTAAACGCTTGATGTTTTGAAGTTCCAGGGTAGGAACTTTTGGAGGCGGTCCTTGGGGTGGCCCTGGGCAATACGTTCGAGGGTTGTTTTCAGGTATTCGAAGGGGTCGACGTCGTTGACCTTGGCGGTTTCGATCAGGGACGCGATGCGGCTCCAAGCCGTCGCACCTTCGTCATGACCAGCGAAGAGTGCGTTTTTGCGGTTGAGGGCGATGGGACGGATCAGGTTTTCCACCGGGTTGCTATCCATTTCGACGCGACCGTCTGTCAGGAATGTTTGCAGTCCTGCCCAGTGGTTGGCGATGTAAGTAAGCTTTTCGCCAAGCCGGGATTTCCGGGAGACCCGAACCCGTTGAGCCGCGAGCCATTCGCCGAAGGCAGCAGCCAAGGAGGCACTACGCGTGGCTCTCACGGCCAGCCGATTGCCGGCGCACATGCCTTCGATTTCGGCCTCAATGGCATAGAGATCGGCGATCTGACGCAGGCCCTCAGCCGCGATCTCGGAGCCGTCACGGTCATGGACTTCACGCAGCTTGCGTCGCGCGTGCGCCCAACACTGCGCCACGATGACGGGATCGCCATCCTTGCGGCTGGATCGGATCAACCGGTTGTATCCGGCGTACCCGTCCACTTGAAGGATTCCGTTGAAGCCGGTGAGGAAGGTTTCCGCATGCTGCCCACTGCGGCCACCGGCATAATGGAACACCACACCGGGTGGGTCATCGCCTCCCCATCGTCGGTCATCGCGGGTGAGCGCCCAGAGATATCCCGTTTTGTTTTGCCTCGGCCAGGGTCCAGAACCGGCGCTGTGGTCTCGTCTATTACCCGGCAGGCGCATGCAAAGCATGCTGCCGAGAGGGCATGAAGAGCTTTGTGGAGCGCTTCAAATCCGTGGCGAGGCAATCAACCACCGTGGCCAAATGGAAAGACGCTTTGCCAACCCAAGCCGCCAGAGTGGAGCGATGCAAATCGATGCCAGATCGAGCCAGGATTTGGGATTGCCGGTATAGCGGCAGATGATCGGCATACTTGCTCACCAAAACATGCCTTGCCCGGCAGGGCATTTGCCAAGCAAATGTCCCGAGAGGGGCGATGAGCGCTTCTGTCGGGAGCGCGTCTTCGATCAGATGCGCCGGAGCTGGCATCTGGATTGCACCGTCTGTGCAGGTTCGGCAGGCGTATTTGGAGCGTATGGTTACGATCACGCGCAGCAGCGCCGGGATGATGTCCAGCCGTTCGCTGCGATCCTCGTCGATCCTGTGCATCTCTCCGCATCCACCGGGGCAATCAAGGGTTTCGGGTTCGATGGTCTCTTCGATCCGGGGGAGATGATCCGGCAGATTGCCGATGTTACGTTTAGCCGTTGCCCGTTTCCCTTGGCTTGCCTGCTGCATCATCGGGGCGACATCACGCGTGGTCTCAACCTCGGATATGGCGATCTCAAGGTCCTCAAAGACCAGCTGGCGCTCATCTTCAGGCAGTTTCTCGGACTTCTTGCCGTGAAGCGCCTGACGCAATTCCTGGATCAGTGCCTCTTGTCGCTCGGCGCCCTCGACCAGCCCGTTGATCGCAGCGGCGACGTCTGGCGGTAAGGTGCTCAGATCAACGTCTTTTGTGGGCAAATCCATGGCCCGGAAGATACCAGATATCGGCATCAGGGCGGTATGTTTCTATGGCCCGAGTCACTCTGCCGCAGTGGGCCTGCGCACCCGACGCGCGTGAACTCGTCGCCGGTCCAGACCTTCAAACAATGCCTCGAACTGTGCTCGTGACAGGCGCATCACCCCGTCCTTGATGGCAGGCCACGCGAACTTGCCATCTTCCAACCGCTGATACGTCAGAACGATCCCGGACCCGTCCCAATAGAGCACCTTGATCCGGTCGCCGCGCTTGGACCTGAAGACCACCGCGGCACCAGAATGCGGGTCCAATCCAAGCTGCTTCTGAACCACCGCCGCCAAGCCGTCATGGCCCTTGCGGAAGGCCACCGGCTTCGTGGCAACCACAACTATGACAGCCGGTCCTGGGGTCATTGCGCCTGCCGCGCCAGAGCCAGTTCAGCCACACGCGCCGCATCCGTGTTCAGCGGACCGCGAATGATCGCACCACCTGCTTCGATCACGATCATGCCACAGCCAGCTGCCTCTACTGGCGGTAAAGCCGCATCCGCCAAAACCTCAATCGGGGCAAACAGGTCTTCGCCATCATCAGGCATCGGCAGAACCAATTTGCCCTTTTTAGCCAAACCGCGCCACGTAGACAGATGTTGCGGAGCCATCCCATGCCGCCGCGCAACATCGCAAACCTTTGCTCCGGGCGTGTAGCTTTCCATCACGATCCGCGCCGTCGTCTCGTCAGACCACGTTCGGCGACCAGACGGCCCCTCAAGAACCTCCAGCCGGTCTATACACCCGGCATCATCAAACAAATGGTGTGGCTTTGTTGGAAAATGTTCCATCTCACGATCCTGCTCAACACGGATCGTTAAATCGTAATCATCCCAAAACGCGCAACGTGGGGCTCAGGCACCGCTTGCGGAATACCCGGACATTCGCCTCCGAACACTGTGCCCGGCGGGCGCAGTCGTGAGACAGACGAAATCCGCGCTTTGGTCAACGTGCTGGTTCGAGAAGGGGGCGAAGCATCCAGGAAGCCAGAACGCAACTGAGGGTACCGAGATTCGGCTGAAAACCGATTTCACGAACTACGGCACGTCAGCGAACCAGCGGTGGAGCAAGCGTGGGCGCCAGTGTGGATTGGCTAGACGGCCATTCATGAAACTCGAATGATTTCAAAACATTATAGGACAATAGTGGTGCCCGAGGCGAGACTCGAACTCGCACGATA
This sequence comes from uncultured Maritimibacter sp., assembly GCA_964352155.1. Classification (GTDB taxonomy): domain Bacteria; phylum Pseudomonadota; class Alphaproteobacteria; order Rhodobacterales; family Rhodobacteraceae; genus Psychromarinibacter. The sequence continues at coordinate 2,914 of CAYGRI010000209.1, forward strand.
TTGCTACCGGCGGATTTTGAATCCGCTGCGTCTACCATTCCGCCACTCGGGCCACCGTTGCCCGGATTACAGTCGCGCAACGGGCACGTCCAGAAAAAACGCACAGATCTGCGGCAGGATTGAGGCCAGGTGTCGCGGAAGCTGCCGCCGGGCGCCCGATGGCTTGACCTGCCGCAGCAGGCATGACCAAAGAAGCGCAAACAGCCGGGGGCAGCACAGATGATCCGACGATTGTATGACTGGACAATTGCACTTGCGGCGACCCGCTATGCGCTGTGGGCGCTGGCGGCGGTCGCCTTCGTGGAAAGCTCTGTCTTTCCGATCCCCCCCGACATCCTGATGATCCCGATGATCCTGGCCGCCCCCCGCCGCGCCTTTCTGATCGCCGGGGTGGCGACGGCGTCGTCGGTGCTGGGCGGCATGGCCGGCTATTACATCGGTTACGGCTTGTTCGAGACGGTGGGACGTCCGGTCCTCGAATTCTACGGCAAGGATGCCTATTTCGACGAATTCAGCGCCACCTACAACGAATGGGGCGCCTGGGCGGTGCTGATCGCCGGGGTGACACCCTTCCCCTACAAGGTGATCACGATTCTGTCGGGCACGACCGGGCTCAACCTGGTCGTCTTTACCATCGCCTCGATCGCGGCCCGCGGCTTGCGGTTTTTCATCGTGGCCGCCCTGCTCTATCGCTTCGGAGAGCCGATCCGGGATTTCATCGAGCGGCGCCTGGGCCTGGTCTTTATCGTCTTCGTGGCGTTGCTTCTGGGCGGTTTTGCAGTATTGAAACTCGTATGAAACGCACGCACCTCCTCCTGACCGCCGCTGGCGGATCGCTGGCCCTGCTGCTGGGCGCCTTCGGGTTTCAGGCCCTGGGCTATGCGCCTTGCGAGATGTGCCTGTGGCAACGCTATCCCCATGCCGCCGCGATCGTGCTGGGGGCGGCCGCGCTGGCGCTGCCCGGCCGGGCGCTGCCGCTGCTGGGGGCGCTGGCGGTGATCATCACCGGCGGCATCGGCGTCTTCCATGTTGGCGTGGAACAGCATTGGTGGCAGGGGATCACCGAATGCACCGGCACCGATGGTCTTTTGGGCCTGTCGGGCGCCGACCTGATCAACCAGAACGAAGACCTGGGCCCCCCGCTCGTCCGCTGCGATCAGGCGACCTATATCCTGTTCCTGTCGATGGCGGCCTGGAATGCGATCCTCAGCTTCGCGTTGGTGATCCCGTGGCTGCTGGCCGCCCGCGCCTCGCGCGCCTGACGCAACCGGCACAAGCGGCGCAGGCCCCTCTGCCTCGCGTCAGCTCTCAAGGGGCGGACTCCGCCAGGGCCGTAGGCGCTGGCGGAGAGAAGTGTCTTGCCGCGCCGCAGGCGCGGCGCCGCCTGGCAGCGATCAGCCGTCCAGCGCCCGCAGGCGCTTGATCAAAGACGAGGTGTCCCAACGCCCGCCGCCGATCTTCTGCACTTCCTTGTAGAACTGATCCACCAAAGCCGTCACCGGCAGCGCCGCGCCGATCTCGTCGGCGGTCGACAGGCAGATGTTCAGATCCTTGCGCATCCAGTCCACCGCGAACCCATGCTCGAACTGATCGTCCAGCATCGTCTCGTAGCGGTTGACCATCTGCCACGACCCGGCCGCCCCGCCGCCGATGACCTCGACCACCGCGCGCCCGTCCAGCCCGGCCTTCTCGGCGAAATGCAGCCCCTCGGACAGGCCCTGCACCAGCCCCGCGATGCAGATCTGGTTCACCGCCTTGCACAATTGCCCCGCGCCGCTCTCGCCCAGACGCTTGCACAGCTTCGCATAGCCATTCATCACCGGCTCGGCCCGGTCATAGGCGCCCTGATCGCCGCCGCACATGATCACCAGCTGGCCGTTCTCGGCCCCCGCCTGACCGCCCGACACGGGCGCATCCACAAAGGACAACTGCGCCGCGTTCGCCGCAGCAAACAGCTCGCGCGTCACCGCCGGCGACACCGTCGTATGATCGACAAAGACGCTGCCAGCTGCCATTCCGGCAAACGCCCCGTCCTCGCCCAGACAGACAGAGCGCAGATCATTGTCATTGCCCACGCAGGCCATCACGAACTGCGCCCCCTCCGCCGCCGCGCGCGGAGTCCGATGCGCCACGCCGCCATGCTGCGCCGCCCAGGCTTCGGCCTTGGCGAATGTACGGTTGTAGACCGCCACCTCGTGCCCGGCCGCGGCAAGATGCCCCGCCATCGGATAGCCCATCACGCCAAGCCCCAGAAACGCCACTTTCGCCATATTGCCAACTCCCCATTGCGGTGCGCATCACTGCCGTCTAACTAACGGCTTCAACTTGGCGGTCAACCAAAGGTTTCCCGATGGCCATTGCCTTCAAATGGCTCCTGCGGCTCTTTGCGGCGGTCGCTGTGCTGACGGTGGTCGCCCTGCTGCTGGCCTATTACGTCGCGTCCCGCTCGCTGCCGGACTACAACGCGACGGTCACGCTGGACGGCCCCACTTCTCGGATCGAGATCCTGCGCGACCATGCCAATGTCCCGCATGTCTTCGCCGCGGCCGAGCCCGATGTGTTCTTCGGCCTCGGCTATGCCCATGCCCAGGACCGGCTGTGGCAGATGCTGATGCTGCGCCGCACCGCCCAGGGCCGCCTGTCAGAGCTGTTCGGCCGCCGCACGCTGCGGTTCGACGAGCTTCTGCGGCGGCTGGATCTGTACAACCTGTCGGTTCAATCCGTGGCGGTGCAGGATGCCCCCACCCTGGCCGCGCTGACCTCCTACGCCGCGGGCATCAACGCCTGGCTGGACCAGATCAACCAGGGATCGCTGGGGCGCGGCGCGCCAGAGCTGTTCCTGTTCAGCCCCGAAATCGCCCCCTGGCAACCGGCGGATTCGCTAGCGATCATCAAGCTGATGGCCCTGCAGCTCGCCCCCCATGTCGCCGAAGAGGTACTGCGTGCCCGCACCTCGCTGCTGCTGAGCGACGCGCGGCTGCGCGACATCCTGCCCGACAGCCCCGGCGCGGGCATCGCCGCCCTGCCCGAATATGCCAGCCTGTTCCCGGACGCAGACCTGCCCCGCTATGCCGAGGTCGCGCCCGAAACAGATCCCCTCGCCCCCTACGCCCCCCGGGGCCTCGCCGGGGCCTCCAACGCCTGGGCCGCCGCCCCCAGCCGGGCCGCCGCCGGGGTGCCGCTGTTGGCCAATGACCCGCATCTGGGCTTCACCGCCCCCTCCTCCTGGTATCTCGCCCGGCTGGAACTGGCCACGGGCGGCGTCATCGGCGCCACGATCCCGGGCATGCCGATCGTGCTGGCCGGCCGGTCCGAGGGCTTTGGCTGGGCCCTCACCTCGGCCTATGTCGACGATCAGGACATCTTTATCGAGCAACTCAACCCCGACGATCCGACCGAAGTTCTGACCCCGGACGGTTACGCCCCGATGCAAACCCGCCCCTCGATCATCCGGATCAAGGACGAACCGCCCGTCACCGTCACCCTGCAATGGACCGGCAACGGCCCCGTCCTGCCCGGCCATCACTTCGGGTTGGCCGCCGTCACCCCCCGGGGCCATGTGGCCAGCCTGGGGTGGAAAGCGCTGTCGGGCGCTGACACCTCGATGAGCGCGGCAATGGACCTGATGCGCGCCCGCAGCGTGGCCGAAGGGATCGCCGCCGGCGCCCGCTTTATCGCGCCGGCGCAGAACATCACCATGGTCGACCGCAACAGCATCGCGATGAAGACCGTGGGCGTGATTCCGCGCCGCGATGCCGGGCACCAGACCAAGGGGCGGCTGCCCGCGCCGGGCTGGATCGCCGCCAACCAATGGCAGGGCGAGCTGTCCTATCAATCCAACCCCACCTTCATCAACCCGGCGGGCGGCATTGTCGGCAACACCAACAACAAGATGGTCGAACGCCCCTTTCCGCTGCATGTCTCCTGGGAATGGGGCGACACCCAGCGCGTGCAGCGCTGGCGCCGCCTGATGCAGGCGCGCGAGGTTCATACCCGCGAAAGCTTCATCGAGGCGCAGCTGGACACCGTCTCGTTCTCGGCCCGCTCACTTCTGCCCCTGATCGCCGCCGATCTGTGGTTCACCGGCGAGGCCGCGCCCACTGGCACGCCAGAGCGGTTGCGCCAGGACGCTCTGGATCTGCTGGCGAACTGGAACGGCGAGATGAACGAGCATCTGCCCGAACCGCTGATCTATTCGGCCTGGATGCGCGCCCTGCAAGACCGCCTGATCCGCGACGAGCTGGGCCGTCTGGCACGCGAGTTCAACCATATGGAGCCGGTGTTTCTGGAGCGGGTGTTCCGCGACATCGACGGCGCCTCTATCTGGTGCGACGTGATCCAGTCCGCCCCGGTCGAGACCTGCACCGACATCGCGCGGTTCGCCCTCGACGATGCGCTGGTCTGGATCACCGAAACCTACGGCCCAGCGCTGGAATCCCTGCGCTGGGGCGATGCGCATGAGGCGGCCCATGACCACCCTGTTCTGGGCGACATCCCGCTACTGCGCTGGATCGTAAACATCCGGCAATCCTCCTCTGGCGGCGACCAGACGCTGATGCGCGGCCGTGTCTCGGGGCGCGATCCGCATCCCTTCCTGAACGTGCACGGGGCGGGCTATCGCGGCATCTACGATTTCGCCGACCCTGATTCCTCTGTCTTCGTGATCGCGACGGGGCAATCGGGCCACCCGCTGAGCCGCCATTATGACGATCTGGGTGAGCTTTGGCGGCGCGGCGAATACACCCCCATGTCGCTGGACAGAGAGCTGGCCCGCGCCGCCGCTGTCGGGATCACCACCCTGTTGCCGCGCTAGAGCGTGTCGCGCATAATCGAAGTCACCCGCCAAAGCGAACGCGTTGTGCTTTGCAAACGCTGCCTCGCTCTGGCGGGTGAATGCACTTATCTGAAAGATCGCGGCACGCGCCAACGCGTGTCGCGGTCAACTGGGGTCGAAACACCCTGCCTCTCGCTCCCGCTCGGATGGGGTACTTTTAGGCTCCGTGGCTCCAATGAAACGCGACATGCGGTAAGGCTGGGTTGCCGGAGCCTGTCGCGCCACATCGAACCCGCCCGCCGCGGCGGATCCGCTGTGCTTTGCGAGACCTGCCTCCGCCCGACGCGTGACAGCGCAACTCTGGATGAGGGACAGGCTTTGAACGGCGACGCGGTGTCTCGGGACGGCGGATAGGCGGCAAGAGCCCCATGTTCGCGGCAATCGGCCCCTCGGGGGCGGCCTCGCGGAACCCTGAAAGATCCGCGGAGGTCATCGCACAACGAAGAAAGGCCCGAGAACCTGTCAGATCCCCGGGCCTTTTTATCACGCGCCTATTGGCCAGGTGTTTTGCCGCCAAGCCTAGCGGCCGATGGACCACCATCCGCGTTTCTTCGGCTTGGCCTCATCCTCCGCCGCGTCGGTTTCGGCCAGGGCTGGCTCACGCTCCGGCTCTGGTTCCGGCTCTGGCGTTTCGGCAATCGCCGCCGCCTCGGTTGCGACGGCCTCAGCCGGGGCTTGCGCAGCAGGCGCTTCCTCGGCCGGAGCTTCCGGGGCCCGCGCCGCCGGCGCTTGCGCGACGGCGGGTGCTTCCGCCGCTGGCGCTTCCTCTGCCGGAGCCTGCGCGGCGGGCGCTTCCTTGGCGGGGTCTTCTGCTGCCGGGGCCTCCTCGGCGGGGGTTTCCTCGGCGGGGGTTTCCTCGGCGGGGGTTTCCTCAGCCTGTGCAACCTCCGGCGCCGGAGCGGCCTCTGCTTCGGACGCCTCCGCCACAGGCGGTTCGGGCGCGTCACTCACTGCGGGCTCTGCGGCGGCGACTGGCTCTACCTCCGGCTGGGCCTCGGCCGGCGCAACGTCTGCCGACTCAGCGGCTGCCACGGCAGCATCAGGCGCAGCTTCCACCGCAGGATCCGGCGCAGACTCTGCGACGGGTTCCGATGCCGCCTCTGTGGCAGGTGCGGGCGCAGCCTCCGCGATGGCTTCGGCATCGGGCGCCTCGGCGACGACCGAGTCACCGGCAGGTGCCGCCGCTGCGGCCTCGGCGGGGGCCGCTGTCTCTGCTGTCGCATCCCCGGCGCTGGCTTCGGCGGTCTCTGCCACGAGTTCGGGCGTTTCCACCTTCTTGGCGCGGGACCGGCGACGCCGCTTTTTCGGCGCGGCCTCGGCCCCGTCGGGATTGGCCGAAGCTTCTGCCTCCACGGGCGCTTCCGCCGGTTTGTCCTCGGGCGCTGGCCCTTCCGACGAGTCGCTGTCGTCCTGGTCG
>CAYGRI010000210.1:0-9159 GCA_964352155.1 uncultured Maritimibacter sp.
CATGATGGCCGGGCTGGAAAAACCCGATGACGGGATCATCCGCCGCAACTGCAAGGTGTCGTTTCCGCTGGGCTTCATGGGCGGGGTCGTGAAAAAGCACACTGCCCGCGAGAATGTGCGCTACATCGCGCGGCTCTATGGTCTGGACCCCGATTATGTCGAGGCGTTCTGCCGCTGGATTTGCAGCCTCGAAGAATATTTCGACATGCCCGTGGGCACCTACAGCGCCGGTATGAAGGCACGTCTGAACTTTTCGCTGCTGCTGGCGCTGGATTTCGACATCTACCTGATCGACGAGGGCATGCCCTCGACCACCGATGTCGACTTCAACAAGCGCGCGGGCGGCATCCTGCGGGAGCGGCTGAAGGATTCCACCCTGATTGTGGTCAGCCACAAGCCCAAGACACTGGAAAGATTCTGCCGCTCGGCCGCCGTGCTGCGCGACGGCAAACTGTATATGTTCGATACCTTGGAAGAGGCCAGATCCCTTTATGAGTATGACACCCAAGGCTAGAAAGTTCCGCATCGGTCGCACGGCGGCGGGTGCGACGGCGCGGCCCGCCGCGGCTGGTGGCAACACCGCCGAGGAGATGCTGTTCGCGGATGACGACGACGACGGCTTCGGCGATGCGTCCTTCTCCGCTGCCGAACGCCCCCGTTCGACGGCGGTCGCCCGCCCCGCAGTGGCCGAGGTCAAGCTGAACAAGGGCCTCTCCGCCGAAGCGGAGATCGCACAGATCCGGGCCGAGGGGCTGACCGGGCGCCAATTGCGCATGGCCCGTCGCGTCGCCCTGAAATACGGGCTGACGCCGAACAGCGATTTCGACGCGATCCGCCTGCTGCGGCACCAGGGCATCGACCCGTTCCAGCGCGCCAACACGCTGGAACTGGTGCCGAACGACCGGGGCACGGAAACCGGCACCGACGTGCTTGTCCCGCCCAGCAAACCGCAGCCGCAGCTCCCCTCGACCGAGGTCAAGGCAGAGGATGAGCGTGCCCGTGAAATCGTGCGGATGCAGCGCGACATCGTGAAGCGCCGCCGACGCAAGCTGGCGCAGCTGGCGGCACGGCTGATGTTCTTCGTACTGCTGCCCACCCTGCTGGTGGGCTGGTATTATTACCAGATCGCGACGCCGATGTATCAGACTCGCTCGGAATTCGTGATCCAGCAGGCCCAGCCCACCGCCGGTGGCGGCGCAAGCGGCCTGGCCGGGCTGTTTTCGGGCACCTCCTTTGCGACCAGCCAGGATTCCATCGCTGTGCAGGGCTATCTGCAATCGATCGATGCGATGCTGCGCCTGGACGAAGACATGGGCTTTGTCGAACATTTCGCGGCGCCCGACATTGACCCGCTGCAACGGCTGGATCTGGATGCCTCCAAGGAGGAGGCGTACAAACTGTATCAGAAGACCGTCAAGATCGCCTACGACCCGACCGAAGGCATCATCAAGATGGATGTGCGCGCCGCGGATCCAGAGACCAGCCGCCTGTTCTCGGAACGGCTGATCCGATACGCCGAGGAACAGGTCGACACGCTGTCGCTGCGGTTGCGCAACGACCAGATGCAGGGCGCGCTTGAAAGCTACCAGGGCGCCGAAGCGGCGATGGTGGCCGCACAGGAAAGGGTGCTGGAACTGCAGGAAAAGCTGGGCGTGCTGGACCCGATCACAGAGCAACAGGGCCTGATGACCCAGATCACGACGCTGGAGACGCAGCTTTCGGACAAGCGGCTGCAACTGCAGCAGCTTCTGGACAATGCGCGCCCCAACCAGGCACGAGTTGACGGCGCCCGCGGCGATGTGGAGCGGTTGGAATTGCTGATCGCAGAGCTTCGGGCCCAGATGACGGTGACATCGGACACCGGGCAATCGCTGGCCCGTGTCAGCGGCGAATTGCGCCTGGCAGAGCGGGACCTGCAGACGCGGGAACTGATGATGACCCAGGCCCTGCAGCAGATGGAGACGGCTCGCATCGAAGCCAACCGCCAGACGCGCTATCTGTCAATGTCGGTCAATCCGATCGCCCCGGACACGGCCGCGTTCCCGCGCGCCTTCGAGAATACGATCCTTGCATTCCTGATCTTTGGCGGCATCTATCTGATGATCTCGTTGACCGCATCGATCCTGCGCGAACAGGTCTCAAGCTGACCAGGTAGATGAAGCGACGGAAAGTGCCATATGGGTCTTGCGGAGGCGATCTCGAATCCGTATGAGACGGCGCAATGCTGGGGTGTAGCCAAGCGGTAAGGCATCGGTTTTTGGTACCGTGTATCGTAGGTTCGAATCCTACCACCCCAGCCAAAACAGCTAAGTACTTGTTATTAATGCAGATTATACGGAATTGTGCCGCAGTTTCCGGGGCGTTTTGAGGTATCAAAACACCTCAGACCGGCAATTGGCCGCCATTCCGCGGAACTCGGCGGAAAGTCTGGAAAGGCTTTTTCCGCGCTAGCAGTTTGAGACTGTTGGGATGGGGTCGTGATCGGGTCGTACATCGGGTTTCCGGCGCATCACGACAGCCGGGTGCATCAGAATCAGAGAGTGGCGAAGAGATCGCGCTGGACTTGCCACAGCGGCGAGACCGCGTGCCGCATCAGCCATTCGGAGGTCAATCCGGTAGGATGCTTTCCGTCCCGCACGGCGCGAACGACATCCGGCGCCACGAACGCCAGCTCAACAAGCTGCTGAACCCGTCGTTTTGAGACTTGCTCGACGGTGGCCACGTCTCCGAACGTTTTTCCTGAGCGGATGAGCTCGAAGTAGCGATGGCCCCGGGCGATGTTGCGCAGCAGGGTCTCGTCGATCTCCGGAGGTGCGTTCCCGAGTACGAGCCTGGTCTCGACGCCGCGCTTTCTGTGTTGGAATGGCGCCCTGATTGTCAAGAGGTTCTCAGCGACGCGGTCTGCGTCGACTTCCAGGACCGACACGAGCGCTTCGGTCGAGAGCGCAATCCGGATTTCGCCGGGAGCGATGTCGATGCGATCCGTCAGGGCCAGGTGAGCAGAGGTCGTATGGTCCGTCCCTCCCGGCCCTTCGGCCAATGCGGCCAGCCTGACGGGGATCGCTGCAATCTCTTCGGTCGAGGCGTCGATGATGATCCCGGCCTGGATCTCGGGTCTGATCAGATGCTGGTCGATCAGCCTGGCGACCTGGTGCTCGAGGTCCGGCGCTGGCAGCCGCCAACCGGAGGGATCCCGCGGCGCCGACCCGCGGACGAGGCGGTGGGACACATAGTATCTGAGGCGCCGGCCCTTCGCTGTTTTTGTATGGCTGGGGGTGAGCCGATCGCCGGTCTGATCGAAGATCCTGCCCGCAAGCGGCGATGCCGATGGCTTGCCGCCCTTGCGGTTGCGCCGGGTGAACGTCCGGGGCTTGACCGCATCGGAACCCAGCCGGTCCTGAATGCCGTCCCAGACGTCTGGCGAGATCAGCGGCGGATGCTGCCCCGGATAGACCTTTGCATGATGCCGGATCCGACCGGCATAGACCGGGTTCGTCAGGATGTAATGCAGGTGGCCATAGCTGAACTGCGCGCCGCCCTTTACCCGACCGCTGCAGAGCGTTCGGACCGGCGTCCGGAGCCCGAGCCTATCAACCTCCTGTTTGACGATCCGCACGTTCCCGAGCCGCAGGTAGAGATCATAGATGGTCCGGATGACCTCGGCATCCGGCTCCGCAAGCTTCAGGCTCCGGCCATCGGGGGCATACCCCAACGGAACCGTCGCCCCCATCCAGAGGCCCTTCTTTTTCGACGCGCTGATCTTGTCCCGGATCCGCTCCGCCGTGACTTCGCGTTCGAACTGCGCGAAGCTCAGCAGCATATTCAGCGTCAGGCGCCCCATGCTGGTCGCCGTATTGAACGACTGGGTGACGGAGACAAAGGAGGCGCCGGCCGCATCGAGGCGCTCGACGATCTTGGCGAAGTCCGCGAGCGAGCGCGTCAGACGGTCGATCTTGTAGACCAGGATCTGGTCGATGGTGCCGCGGTCGATCTCGGCCAGAAGCCGCGTCAGCCCCGGCCGTTCCAGGGTACCGCCGGAAAGGCCCCCGTCGTCGTATCGCTCGGGGAGCAGCATCCAGCCTTCCGCCTTCTGGCTGGTGATGAAGGCGGCACAGGCTTCGTACTGTGCGTCGAGCGAGTTGAACTCCTGCTCGAGCCCGTCCTCCGAACTCTTCCGGGTGTAAATGGCGCAGCGGATCCGCTTCATGAGCCGCCCTCGTTCGCGCCATTCAGACCGAAGAATCGCGGCCCCGACCAGCTGGTTCCGGTAATGCGCAGCGCAATGGCGGAGAGCGATCTGAAGCTCTCGCCGTCCATGACGTACCCGTCATCCCTGACCTCGACCCGATACTTGCGCCCGTTCCACTCACGAATGAGCTGGGTGCCCGGCCGCGGCGCCGAGGCGACCGCCCGGCGAAGCGGTTTGCCGACGGCCAGCGCTTTCAGTGTGCGCCGCAGGTCCGCGTCAAGGTCACCATATCTCTGGCATTGCGCGTGCCAGATCAGCGCCTTGCGCAGGAACATCATCGACAGGAAGTTCGGCGGCGGCTCGCCAAAGTCCTGCGACCAGGCGACCCGAAGGGCGGCCCGGTCCATCCGACCGAGTTCCGCCCAACGTGCCGCGATAGGCTCTTCGCTCGCCATCAGCTCGGCGCGACGGCCGGTGCGGCCGCGATACGATACCGTGACGGTTGGCCCTGCCCCGCCTTTTCCGAGACGATCTCGTACCCGACTTTCCGCAGCCTGGTCACCGCCGCGCGGGTGGTGTGCGATTGCCAGCCAAGTTTCTTGCTGATGGTCGCGACATCCGCGCCGTCCTTCCGGTTCAGCATGCGGATCAATTGCGCCTTCTTGGTCGTCCTGGTCGGGCGCTTGCCGGTTCCAGACGCCCTGGTTCCGGTCGTCTTAGGTGCGGTTCCGGTGGTTTTCGTGGTCATTTGAGTCTCCGTTCTGATCGTGCAGGACACAAGCGCTCCTGCTACTGACCAGAGCCCGGCAGACCGGGCGGAGATCTCGGCACCTTCGATCAGGTGCGTCGGCAATGTCAGTACCGCTCCATTCCGTGCCGAAGTCCAGTCCAGAACTCTCGAAATAGCTGAATTCGCTCCGGAATTCCCGGCCATCAAATGATGTACCGAAGTTTCGAATCCGACTTCCCCAGCCAGCCACACTCCTGGCTCCAGACCGGACGAGGTGTGCTGCTTATAGCCGCGTGTTTTCAGGGGCTTGCGCAGATCGTATCCCGGTGCAGACCGCGGACCAACCCGAAATTATACCGCAAACGGACCAAAGTCTGCGTTTGGCATTTTAGCGGTAGCAGGTGTGGGGCAGGACGATCAGAGACTTGCGAGCACGCGACGCTGTTCCCGCCAGTCCGAAGGCAGAGAGTGTGCCTTGCACCAGTCGGAGGTGAGTCCGATCGGCTGCTTCCCATCGAGGGCATCGCATACGATGTCCGGAGCCAGGAAGGCGAGGTCGATCAGATGCTGAACCCGCCGGGGTGAGGTTCCCTGGGCCCGGGCGATCTCGCCAAAGGTCTTGCCGGCTTTGATCTGTCCGAGCCAGCCGTACGCCAGCGCGATGTTGCGGATCAGAGTCTCGTCCCGTTCGGCTGGCACGTCGGCCAGAATCAGTTTCGTCTCGACGCCACGCTTTCTGAGTCGGAACGCGGAGTCGGCTTGCAGGGTGTCCGGATCGATCGTGTCCGGATCGATCTTCAGCGCCTCCGCCAGCAGCTTTGGATCAAGAGTCAGAGATATCGCGCCCGGTGCGATGTCGACGCGCGCCACGAGTGACAGCAGCGCGCCGCTGTCGGACCGAGCCGTCAGGCGTTCGAGTTCACTGCGCAGCCGACCGATTTCGGCAACATCGGAAGTCGGGGTCAACCGTCCGGCCAGAGATGCATCCGACAGCAGCGACTTCGCCATCCCGGCCACCCGGGCTTCAAGCTGGTCCGCCGGCAGCCGCCACCCATTCAGGTTTGCTTCACCGCTGCGCGCCACCAGCCGATGCGAGATGTAGTAGCGCAGCCGCATGCCGGCTTTCGTCTTCGCGTGCGACGGCGTCAGACGATCGCCCGTCTCGTCGAAGAGCTTGCCACACAGAAGGGAGGCCTGGCCGACCGGGGCCTTCGCGCGGGGCTTTGATGCACCCCGCTGCAAGCGTTCCTGGATCCGGTCCCATCGCTCGGGATCAATGATCGCCGGATGCACGCCATCCTGAACCAGCCTGTGGTGACGGATGCGCCCGGCATAAAGCGGGTTCGTCAGGATGTGGTGGATATGCCCCCGGTCAAATGCAGCACCCACGCTGGTCGTTCCATCCGCTTTCTGCCGCCGCCGGGTGCGCAGGCCAAGCCGGTCAGCCTGTTCCTTCACGGCCCGGACGGTCCCATGCTGCTCGTAGAGATCATAGACTATCTGGATGGTCGCGACCTCGGTCTCGTTGATCCGGAGCGTCCGCCCATCCGGGTCGTAGCCCATAGGCACCTGCCCGCCCATCCACAGCCCCCTGCGCTTCGAGGCCGCAATCTTGTCCCGGATCCGCTCGGCCGTCACCTCGCGCTCGAACTGCGCGAAGGACAGGAGCATGTTCAGCGTCAGCCGCCCCATGCTGGTCGCGGTATTGAAGGACTGGGTCACCGACACGAAGGACGCCCCGGCCGCATCGAGGATATCAACGATCCTGGCGAAGTCGGCCAGCGACCGCGTCAGCCGGTCGATCTTATAGACCACAATCTGGTCGACCTTCCCGGCCTCCATATCCCGCAGCAATTGCTGCAGCGCGGGGCGCTCCAGCGATCCACCGGAGAGGCCGCCATCGTCATATGCCTCTGCCAGCAGCACCCAGCCTTCATGTTTCTGACTGGCGACAAAGGCGGCGCAGGCCTCCCGCTGGGCATGCAGCGAGTTGAACTCCTGTTCGAGCCCGTCTTCGGAGCTCTTGCGGGTGTAGATGGCGCAGCGGATCTTCTTCATCATGGCCCCCCTGTCCGGCCGGCCAGCCCGAAGAAGCGCGGACCCGACCAGGTTGTTCCGGTGATGTGTTTCGCGATGGCGGAAAGCGAGGGCCAGGATTTGCCGTCCATCCGGAACCCGCCCTCCACCACCTCGACCTGGTAGGTCCGCCCGTTCCATTCCCGGACAAGATGCGCGCCGGGACGCAGGCCACCCCCTCGCACCTCCCGAACCGGCGTACCGCCCGCGATCAGCCGCAGCACCCGTCGCGCCAACGCAGGCAGGCCGCCCGATGCCCGGCATTGCATCTCGTGGGCGACGGCCTTCCGCATGAAGGCCACCGAGAGGTACGGAGGCGGTGGCGACCCCAAGGTCGCCTCCCAGTCCCGCATCGCCAGCGGGCGCTCCGGGTCCACCTTAGCCAAGCTGAACCAGATCAGCGTGCATCTGCTTGGCGGTGCGCCGGTCCTTGCGCGACTTGCGCTGCTCCGTCACCAGCCAGCCTGACAGCTTCTCCGCATACGGGCCCAGCTTGCTCGGTCGCGCCGGTGTCTGAAACTGGGGTTCAACGATCCCCTCACGCAAATACTTCTTGATGGTATTGCGAGACAGCCCTGTCCGCCGCGCGATCTCGCGGATGGGCACATTGTCCCGTAACGCCCAACGTCGAATGACGCTCAAAAATCCCATGTCGATCACTCCAATATCCCCCGACGCATCCCGTCAGGGGCAAGCTTCCACATGGGTCAAATCTCAGTGACAATTTCGACTGTTGCTGGGTCAGTTCTCAGTGACATCCAACACGCCACGGGATCAAGCTGCGCCAATCCTTCCTGCGGCTGGCAACACGGGCCCGGCGTGAGGTTGCCCGGCTGCTGCATGGCCGTGGCAACAAGCAGGGCCTGCGATGGTTGAGACATATGCGGACCTGGCTCGGTCGGCTGACCCGCGACATCCGCCGCAAGATCGACGGAGATCCGGCGCTGGAAGCCGCGTTCACCACAGTGCTGGAACATGCCGAGCGCATTCTGGGCCAACAGCCAGGCGATAAGGACAAACTTTACGCCTTCCACGCGCCGGAGGTTGAATGCATTGGCAAGGGCAAGGCCCGGGCTCGCTACGAGTTCGGCTGCAAGACCTCGATCGCCACCACCAACGAGCGCACCAAAGGCGGCCAGTTCGTCCTCGGAGCCATGGCGCTGCCTGGCAACCCCTATGACGGCCACAGCCTGGCCGGACAGATTGACCAGGTGGCCCGCCTGACAGGAACATCCGTCGCCCGAGCCTATGTCGATCGCGGCTACCGCGGCCACAAGGTTGAGCGCGACGGCCTCGATATCACCATCTCCCACACACGCGGGATCGCCTCGCCAACCATCCGCCGCGAAATGCGACGACGAAGCGGTATCGAGCCGGTCATCGGCCACCTGAAAGAAGACGGGCACCTCGAACGGAACCACCTCGCCGGATCCCAAGGCGATGCGATCAATGCCGTCCTCTGCGCCGCCGGTCACAATATGCGCCTCCTGGCCCGGTGGCTGAGGCTTCTTTTAGCTCTGATCCTGACCGCAATCCTGTGGGTCGAACACCGCTGCCTCACACCTCGGCAGCCGGCCGTCGGCGCCTGACGCCAAATAATCGGAAGTTCACGGGCGACTAGCTGGCGCGCGTCGAGGCGCACTGGCCGAAGGCCAGTTCCCGGGACGATCTGATCTGGGGTTTGAATCAGGTTTTGGCCTTGCGGCTCTGGCGCAGGCGGAAGCTGTCGCCGTTCATCTCGAGGATGTGGACGTGGTGGGTCAGCCGGTCGAGGATGGCGCCTGTAAGACGCTCGGATCCGAAGACCTCTGTCCATTCGTCGAAGGGCAGGTTCGAGGTGATTATTATCGAGCCGCGCTCGTAGCGCTGTGAGATGATCTCGAAGAGCAGCTCGGCGCCTGTCTTGGAGAGCGGGACGAAGCCCAGCTCGTCGATGATCAGCAGATCCTGGCTGGCGAGGGTTTTCTGGAGACGCTGCAAACGACGCTCATCGACGGCTTCGACGAGTTCGTGGACCAGCGCCGCGGCGGTCGTGAACCGTACTTTCAGGCCCTTCTGACAGGCCGCCAGCCCGAGGCCCAAGGCAATGTGAGTCTTGCCAGTGCCGCTCAAGCCAACGACAGACTGCCCGCTTTCCGGGATCTGAGGTTCGGATTTGTTATCC
>CAYGRI010000211.1:0-9156 GCA_964352155.1 uncultured Maritimibacter sp.
TCGTCGGCGACCATGCAGGGCACGGTCCAGCCGAACTTTGCCATGCTGGCCGCGATCTTCGCCACCTGGTCGTCGCCGTGCATCTTTGCATTGCGCGCATAAAGGCGCAGCCGGTCGATCGGCCAGCTCTCGATCTGGCTCGGCGCGAAGACGAGGTCCATGGGCGGGTCTCTGATGCGGGGAGGGCGGACGCGTCGATCCGCGCAGCTAGGACGGCCAGCGGCAGGATTGGGATCCGCGATGTCGGGAAAACGAAAGCGCCCGCGAGGGGGGTCCTCCGGGCGCTATTCTTCGATGATCAAGGGGTAGGTCAATGGGGGCAGCTTTGTCAAACCATTTTTGGTCTTTGAATCAAGGCGTTCCGCTTCGCGCGAAAAAGCGTGGCGCCAGGGTGGCTTCCTGTGGCGGCTCTTTCGAAGGCTGGCTTCCGCGAAGTGGATTCCCTGGATTCCATCGTCGAATCCACCTTGCCGGTGCCGCGATCCCATAAGTCGCTGATCTTGAGTCAGAATTTGGAACCGATCTGCTGGGGTGGCCTCCAAGTGGATTCCCCGGTGAAAAAGCCAGTCGCTAGAAAATTGGCGCGCCAAGCCCCCCCGTATACGGATCGAGCCAGGGAGGAACCATCGGAGGGGGGGCAGGTCGTGCTCGAGTTACTGCGCAGAGGCCGGCGACGTTTACGGCGGTTGAGCCTCTACTGCCTACGGCCCGCGGGTGACCCACCATCCGCACGTCCCTATGAACCTGCCCGGCGGCGGCCTGGCGCCCGATGGCACGAGGTGGGTCGCCTGCAAGCCCGGGTTCTTCCTGCATGTGCGGGTTCTGTCGCGACTGTTTCGGCACCTATTTCTGGAAGGGCTGACGGATTTGCATCGCTCCAGGCAGCTGGCGTTCTTCGGTGAACTGGCCGGTTTGGCAGACGCAAGGGCGTTTGCCGCATGGCTCGTGCCGTTCCGAAAGACTGAATGGGTGGTTTATACCAAATCGCCCCCTGGCGGCTGAAGCCGTGCTGGCCTACCTGAGCCGGCATACCCACCGTGTCGCCATCTCCAATACACGCCTGGTGAGCGCCATTGCCGATACCATGGCGTTCCGCTGGAAGGATTACCGCGTTAAATTAGGCGACGGACAAAAGGTCAGCCACACCTCTGATGCAACGGTCGCCCCAGCCGACTGCACACTTCCCCATATACGAATCCAAGACCCCCGCAGCTTCCGCCTTGGGAGGTTTTCCAACGCGGGTGTTGGTCGAACCAGTGCGCAATGTTCCGCTGCGACCCGCATCAGAAAACCTTCACATATCGGGAAACTTGACTCTTGCTGCGGGTCTGCGATGCAGTTACGTCAAGTCGGACCTTAGGCAATACATAGCAGATCGCAGTTCCCTGCGCCCGCCAACTGGACAAGCCCTGTCTTGATCATAGCGTAGGTGCCGCCGACCAGAACCCCAAGCGTGCGCTCTTGATCCAGCAGACAGGCATGCATGACGAAGGTCATTCCTGGTTGGACTGGTTCAAGATTGATGCGCGTGATCCCAAAAGGCTCCAACCATGTCGGGGGGTAACCAATACCGACGCTATACCCGAACCGCATCGCGAACCTATCGGTCAATCCTTCAGAGCGCAGGATGTCGAGAGCCGGGGCTTCGAACTCGGCGGCCGGAATGCCGGGCCGCGCCGCTGCCAACCCCGCCGAGAGACAGCGGCGCGCGACATCATAATACCACTTGGCTTTCGGGTCAGGTTCGCCGATCACCAACGTTTGCAAGCCGACCGCGTGGTAACGTTGGTGTACGGCGCCAAACTCGACATGCAGCAAGTCGCCATGCTGCAATAGACGGTGCGAGGGAGTGCCGTGCACATGATGGGCACGGTCGCCCGAGGCCATTTCGATGGGAACCGCCCAATAGTCCGATCCTGCCCGGCGCAGCGCAGCTTCGATCGAGAGGGCGATTGCGTGTTCGCTGACGCCTGCCCGTGCAGCGTTTCGAAAAGCTGCCAAACCGTATTCGACAATCTGACCGGCTTTGCGCATCGCCGCGATCTCACCGGGCGACTTGAACACCCGCAATCGCGCGATCGCCTGAGATATATCGAGCGGCTGAATACCACAGGCGACCATGATCTCGCTGGCGAGCGCATGGTTCAGGGCCGCCGATTGCGCGTCCCATCCGAATCGCGCCGTGGCGGGGAAGTGTGCGGTCAACACCTCGGCAAGGGCACTGGCCGGGCTGTCGATGCCGAAATGATAGCGGCGCAGGTCGATCCCGTCGCCTCCAGCAGGGAGCATCGGGGCATCGGCGTCCCAGATCACCATCCGCGGACGTGGCAGGCCGGGCGACAGGATCAACGCCTGGGGCGTATTGACCCCGGCGAAGGAGTCATGGCCGAGGAAATAGAATTGCGCCGCCGGATCGAACAGGATCGCGGCGTCCAACTCCAGATTCTCGATCAGTGATAGCGCTGCGTCGATGCGATCCTTATGCATCAAGACACCTCAAGCGGCGGGAGCCGGCTCCGAGGCTAACCCGGGCCGAACCCCCAATCCCAACGAGGCGTCGATCACGCTGCCATGCAACACCGTCGAGTATCGCGATGCGAGGAACAGGATGATCACCGCGATTTCGGACGGTTCGATCAGCCTGCCCTTGGGCATTCTGGCGATGTAGGCGAGGCGCTCTTCTTCGCCCATCCGGTCAAGGGTGCTGGCCTTCAGCATTCGCGTGTTGATCGCCCCGGGGCTGATGGCGAATACATCGACCCCGTCATGCACATGTTCAGCGGCAAGGGCGCGGGTCAGAAATGCTATGGCGGCTTTGCTCATGCCGTCGGACAGGCGGAAACCGGGGATCTGCGTGGTGCCACCTCCCACGGAACTGAGATTGATGATCTTCGCCGGGCCATCGATCCGGCGGGCGGCGCGCTGTGCCAGAAATGCCTGTACCATCGCCAGCGTGCCATCGGCGTTGATTAGCAGCATGGCGCGGTCCTGTTCGCCGGGCGTCTCGCCGTAGGCGGTCACAGTGGCAGACCCGACCGCGGCGTTGTTGACGAGGATATCGACGCGCCCGAAAGCATCGAATGCCTTGCCCATGCAGCGCTCGATCGAGTCGCGGTCAATCAGGTTCAGGCCAATGGCGCGGACCTCGCCGTCGAGGCTGGAAGCAAAGGCCTTGGCCTGTTCGGGGTCCTCAAATCCATCAGCATACGTCAAGGCGACGCGAATGCCGTGCGCGACCATCGCCTTGACGGTCTCGCGCCCGACGCCGCCCATCCCGCCGCTAACCAAGGCGACCTTTCCGACCATCGACGGGTCGTGAAAGAAGCGTTGCTCCGTCGCGTCACCTTTCGGCTCGGTCATTGCGGGATCCTTCCTTGAAGCACGGACGCATAGTCGGAGGCGTCGATATTGCGTCCGCTCAGGACGCACAGAATGGTGCCGGTCAGAGCCGGATCATGGATGGCTGCCGCCAATGAGGTGGCCGACGCCCCTTCCGTGACGATCTTGGCCTCGTCGAACAGCAGACGCATCGCGGCGACGGTCTGTTCCAGCGTCACCACTGAACTGCGCCGCATCAGTTGGCGGGTTGCGCTCCAGATTCCGTCGATGACCGTCGGCCCTCCGATGGCCTTGACGAAGGAGCGCTCCATTTTGACCTCCACTGGCTGCCCGGCGGCCAGGGCGGCAGTAACCGGCGTCGCGACCTCGGCCTCGACTGCGATGACCTCGGCCTTGTGGTCCAGCCGGTGCAGCGCGCTGGCGGTGCCGGTGGTCAGCCCGCCCGCACCATAGGGCGTGAGCACCACGTCCACTTCCGGCACCTGACGCGCGATCTCGAGCCCGATCGAGGCATGACCGGTGATCACGGGCTGATCTGTGACAGGATAGATATAGGCCCAATCCGTATCCGGCGCCGACTGGCCAAGGGCGTAGGACCAATAGACCTCGTCGCTGACGATTCGGACCTCGCCACCATTCGCGCGTACACCGTCCATTTTCGACTGCGGGGCGTGGGCATACATATAGGCGGCCATCGGAACCCCGGCGATGCGGGCGGCAGTGGCGACGGCATAGGCCATGTTGCCGGAACTGACGGTGCAGACCCCTTGGGCGATCCGCTCGGGCGGCCGCGACAGCACCGCGTTCAGCGCGCCGCGCAGCTTGAACGAGCCGGCGGTATTGCGCCCCTCGTCCTTGACGAAGATCCGCTTTCCAGGCAGGCCGAGCGGTAGCTCGATTACCGGACTTTCGCCGACATGGGGTGCGATCCGCTGCGACGCCTCGGTGATCTCGTCTAGGCTGGGGATCCGAACGGTGCACATCGGGCTTGGGCCTTTCATCCGCGCGAACCGACGAAATAGGGCACGCCGGTCTGCGACGGCGACAGGCTGGAGTGTTCCCGGATCAGTCGCACAGCCAGGTCCACGTCCCGGGCGAGGGCGGCCTCCATCAGGCAGGTGTGTTCTTCGATGGACATGCGCTGTTCCATTCCTTCGATTGCGCGCAGGGCCATTTCATCTTCTTGCCCCATGCGGTTCGCCGAAGGAAGCAGGACAAAGGCCTTCTGATGGCGCCGGAAGTGGTCGTAGATACTGCGGTAAAAGCCAAGAAGATGTCTCGCGCCGGCGGCAGCGACCAAGGCCATGTGAAACTCGATATGCCGCTCTTCCCAGCGTTCGAGATCGCTCAGGTTCGGGAAGCGCAGATCGAGCTTGCAGTTACCCAGCCTGCGATGGGCAGCAACAAGGCCGACCTCCCAATCCTCGCCACCGCGCTCGATTGATCGTCTCAGCAATTCCCCCTCGATCGTCGACCGCGAGAACACGAGGTCTTCGAAATCCTCGGCACTCAGCCGCGTCGTGTAGTAACCGCGATTGTGATGCAGCTTGACGAAACCCTCTGCTTCAAGCCGCGCCAGCGCTTCGCGGATCGGCGTGATCCCGACGTCATATTGAGCTTTCAGCGCCTCGATACGCAGGGGCACGTCATCGGACAGGCGGCCGCTGAGAATGTCTTGCTTGACCTTCAGATAGGCGATTTCCGATTTCGGCAATGTCAGCGAGTCATTCATGTTCAGTCCTATCGTGCCTGCGCGACCTTGCGCAGAAATTGCTGGGTGCGGGCCTCGGTCGGGGCGTCGATGACCGCCGCGGGAGGTCCTTCCTCGACGATCCGGCCCTTGTCGAAAAAGCAGATACGGTCCGAGATGTCGCGGGCAAAGTCTATCTGGTGGGTGACCATCAGCATCGTGTAGCTGTGCTCGACCGCCAGCGACCGGATCACCGAGGTCACCTCTTCAATCGTCTCGGGGTCCAGCGCCGAGGTGGGTTCGTCGAACACGAGGATCTCGGGCTGCATTGCCAAGGTGCGGGCTATGGCGACCCGCTGTTGCTGCCCGCCTGACAGCTGCGCGGGGTAATGGCCCTGCTTTTCACCCATGCCGACCATGTCCAGCAACTCTTGCGCCCGCTTGCGCGCCTCATTGCGCTTGACGCCCAGCGCCATCATCGGCGGTTCCGCGCAGTTTTGCAGCACGGTCAGATGCGGAAACAGGTTGAAACTTTGAAACACCATGCCCAGCTTGCGCCGCATCCTGCGCAGATGGGCCGTCGAAGCCGGCAGCAGCATGCCGTCGCGTTCCATCTTGTTCAGCGGTTCGCCGTCGATGCGTATCACCCCGTCCTCGATGCTTTCCAGCGTCATCAGGCAACGCAGCACAGTGGTCTTGCCCGAACCCGAGGGGCCGATGATGGTGACCACCTCGCCCTCGCCTATGGAGAGGTCGAGCCTGTCCAGAACGGTCAGCGCGCCAAACCGTTTCGTCACGCCTTCGAAGCGGATCTTTTCATTTGGCATGGTGGGTCTCCGTCAGCATGTGCCGTTCGACGAAGCGGACAAGAACGGCCGACACAAGGCTGAGGATCAGGAATAGGATCCCAACCACTGTAAGCGGCTCGGTAAAGCGATAGGTTTCCGAGGCGATGCGCCTCGCGGAATCCAGCATCTCGGGCACGGCGACAAAGGACAAGATCGGCGTTTCCTTGAAAGCCAAGATCAAGAGGTTGCCCAGCCCCGGAACCACCGGGCCGATGGCTTGCGGCAGGATCACGTGCCGCCATGTCCGGTAGGTCGGATAATTCAACACATGCGCCGCTTCCCACTGCCCTTTGGGTACCGCCTGCAAGCCGCCGCGCAGGATCTCGGCCGCGGGCGCGGCGTTGTAGAAGCCCATCGCCAGCACGCCGGTCCAGAAGGGCGCGAGAAAGATGTTCACTTCGGGCAGCAGGAAGAACAGGAAGAAGATCACCACGACCAGCGGCATGCCGCGCATGAGCTCGATGAATTCGCCCGCCGCGATGGACAGCAGGCGGATCTTCGAGCGCAGCGCCATCATCAGGACCAGCCCCAAAACCAGCGACAGCGCGAAGGAGAGGACGGTCACCTCGATCGTCACCCACAGCCCTGGCAGGATGCGCGGTAGGACTGTTTCAAATGTGAAATCCCAGCGCCAATCCATCACTGCGTCCCCAGATGCCGGTTGAAGACCTGCTCGATCCGGGCGCCGAAAAAGCGCACTACCTGCGCAAGGCAGAAATAGATCAAAGCGAGCACAGAAAAGATCTCGACCGTGCGATAGGTCAGCTGATTCTGCCGCACTCCGGCGGCGGTCAGGTCGACGAGGGTCACCGCCGAAACCAGCGCCGTACCCTTGAGCAATTCGATAGTCACGTTCGTCATCGCCGGAACTGCAATCACCAGCGCCTGCGGCAGAATGATACGGGTGTATTTGCGCCATGCTGGCAGGTTCAGCGTGATACAGGCCTCTGACTGCCCCTTTGGCACCGCCTGCACCGCGCCGCGTATGACTTCCGCGCCATAGGCCCCTGCATTCAGGCTGATCCCCAGCAGGGCTGCGGAATAAGCCGACAGGGTCAGACCGAATTCAGGCAGCACGAAGTAAAGCCAGAACAGGATCACCAGCAGGCTGACCCCGCGAAAAACCTCGATATAGACCAAGGAAGTCCAACGCAGCAGGCGAAGCGGCGACAGCCGGCTCAGCCCCGCAATAATGGAAATCGCATAAGCCAGCAGGACCGAGGGCACCGCTACGGCAACCGTTACCGACAGTCCGTTCAGCAAAGACGGCAGAAACTGCGCGACGCTGGAAAAAACAGCGAAGTAAAGGCCTGCCAGGAACGCCAGCGGGACAAGGATGGCAATCGGACTGCGTGACATAGGCGGATTCGCTTGCAAGAAACACCCCGGCCGGTTGGTTGCGGAACCGACTGGCCGGGATCGGAAATTATTCGCCGCAAAGACTGGAGACGCTGAGGACCGGGGCCTCGTCGGCAGTCATGCCATGGGTCTCGTTGATCGCAACGTAGTCGGCGCTGCCAATGAAACCACGCATCACCTCGTTGAAGCGGTCAACAAAGGCCTGGTCCTCGTTCCGAAAGGCGAAGGCTCCGTGATCCACCGCCGACTGCCCGCCGATCTCGGCAAAGGGTTCGACCATCTCGAAGTCGTTGCCGGGTTGGTTGGCGATGATTTGGCGTGCGCTGGGCGCATCGACGCCAAATGCGGCTGCCCGACCTGCGCGCACAGCGGCCAGCGCGGTGGGCGCATCTGGATATTCCTGGATGTTCTCGCGCGCGATGCCTAGCCCCAACGCCGCGTTTACCTGCGCCGTGCCCGCGACGGCGGCCAAAGTGGCGCCCTGTTCGAGGATGTCTTCGTATCGGGTGATCCCCTTCGGGTTGCCAGCCGGAACCACCAGCGTCGCCCGAATGCCGAAGGTCGGTTCGGAAAACGCCACTTCGGCGCAGCGCGCTGGGGTGACAAACATGCCCGCCGCGATGACGTCATAGCGCACTGCCTTGAGCCCCGGGATCAACGCGCCCCAATCGGTCGATACGGCGCTGGCGACCTGGATCCCCATCTGGCCCAAGACGGCCTCGAGTATCTCGACATCGGTGCCGACAACCCTGCCATCAGCGGCGACATAGGCAAACGGGGGGTAGTTGAAATAGGCGACGCGGACTCCCTCGGTCGCTGCGGTCTCGTTCAGGCTCTGCGCGCCGGCGATCGGTGCGAGAAACAGGCTGGCCGCAGCGATCGCAAGGCCGCGCGTTGCCGCGCCAAAGATGGTTCCTTCAAACATCATGTCATTCTCCCTGGGGTTGGTGGATCGGTCGTTTGGCGGCCTTCCAAGTTATCCTGATATGAGACATATTATATACAATCGTGTCAATCCTGTATGATCGACTGTTGTTTCTCTCATGATTCTGCCCGCTTACGGTCGGGGCGAGCGCCTTGGTGAGACATTGTTCGCGACGAAATGGACCAGGGAGCGGCAAGGAGCGGTATGCAGCGATTCTGTTTCGATCGGCGGATCCTCAGCTGAGAGATACGAGCTTACTGATCCAAGTGGTTTGCGGAGGCTTCCTTTGAGCGATGTTCCACGCGAGAGTTAATGAGTATCGCTGCGTGAATGTTCGTGGGGCAGTTCATTGGAGGGCAAACGCGCCCTTGCGACGAACACCCGCCTGCCTACCGTTTCGACCAAAAATCTTCCAACCCAGGGCCGCGCCTTCGGCATCGCGGCCGTCACCTCAACCTCTCGCAACATCTCGCCTGCTGCCAACCCATCCCGCAGCCAGTCCAGCGCCTGCCACCAGTCGTCATAACCGCGCCGCGCCGATGCGATCTGCTCGGGATGCGGTCGCCAGGTAACGGGGCAGACCAAGACGTCCACGCTCCGCCAGCGTCCGCGGTGCAGCACCCGCTCGGTGCCGACCACCTCGGTCACCGCCCGTTCGCCATGCTGGTTACGCCGGGTTTCCACTGGCACGCAGCGAGGCACCGCTCCTGGCATCCAATCCGGTGTCAGCCCGGCGCGGGCGAGTTCCGCCACGCGGATCGCCATGCGAATTCCGCCGAGGCTGTCGGGGATGCCAGCAACGATGGCGGCGATGATCTCTGCATCCGCATGGGTGTAACTGCCCATCTTGTGCTGACCGCCGTCCACCTTGCAGCCCAGCGCGGCACGCTGCATGAGGACATATTCGAGGCCAAAGCCAAAGCCTTCCTCGGTGACCTCCTGGGGCGGCGGCAACTCCAGTTGCGCTTTCTCGACCCGGAATGCCCATTCCAGCG
>CAYGRI010000212.1:0-9154 GCA_964352155.1 uncultured Maritimibacter sp.
ATATCATGGCCGGCGATCCGGATTTCGACACATCGCTGGAGATCGTGCGGGGCCTGCCCGCCGCCGGGGTGGACGTGATCGAGCTGGGATTGCCCTTCACCGATCCCATGGCCGACGGCGAAACGATCCAGTTGGCCGGACAGCGGGCGCTCGCGGGCGGGATGACGCTGCAAAAGACGCTGGATCTGGCCGCCGCCTTTCGCGAAACCGATACGACCACCCCGATCGTGCTGATGGGATATTACAACCCGATCTACAATCGCGGCGTCGACCGGTTCATCGCGGATGCGAAACAGGCCGGGATCGACGGGCTGATCATCGTGGACCTCCCCCCCGAGGAAGACGCGGAATTGTGCATTCCCGCCCAGGCTGGCGGCCTGAACTTCATCCGCCTGGCCACGCCCACCACGGATGACCGGCGCCTGCCCAAGGTGCTGCAGAACACCTCGGGCTTCGTCTACTACGTCTCGATCACGGGAATCACCGGAGCGGCCGCCGCCGAAGCGACCGATGTCGGCCCGGAAGTCGCCCGCATCAAGGCCGCAACCGACCTGCCGGTGATCGTGGGCTTTGGCATCCGCACGCCCGAGGCCGCCCAGACCATCGCCAGCGTGTCGGACGGCGCCGTCGTCGGATCCGCCATCGTCGCCCGGATCGGAAAGGGCGACAGCCCCGCCGATGTCTTGTCCTTTGTCCGCACGCTTGCCGATGGGGCGCACAGGGCATAACCGCCGGTCAAGAACTGCACTCTGGTCGCATCCGGCGAACGCGCGTGAAAAACCGCCTGCGGACCGATACCGGGGTCACGGCCCACCCCTAGCGGATTGTCACGCCGCGACCGGGCTGATACCGATACGCACACAGAATTGGGGGAGTGTTCAGCCTATGCCCGTCATCACGGAAATCGAAGATCTCAAACGCATGCATCGTCGCCGGGTGCCGAAGATGTTCTTCGATTATTGCGAATCCGGGAGCTGGACGGAACAGACCTTCCGCGAGAATTCCTCTGACTTCGACGACATTTATCTACGCCAGCGCGTGGCCGTCGACATGACAGGTCGGTCCACTGCCAGCCAGATGGTCGGCCAGGATGTATCGATGCCCGTGGCGCTGGCCCCCGTCGGCTCCACCGGGATGCAATGGGCGGATGGAGAGATCCTGGCCGCCCGCGCCGCGGAAAAGTTCGGGGTGCCCTTCACCCTGTCGACAATGTCCATCTGCTCGATTGAATCGGTGGCGGAAAAAACCTCAAAGCCGTTCTGGTTCCAGCTCTATGTGATGCGCGACTGGGATTTCGTCGTCCGGATGATCGAGCGCGCGAAAGAGGCAAAATGTTCCGCCCTTGTCCTGACGCTCGACCTGCAGCTTCTGGGCCAACGCCACAAGGATCTCAAGAACGGGCTGACGGTACCGCTGAAACCGAGCCTTGGCAACATCGTCAATCTTGCGACGAAATGGAGCTGGGGTCTGTCGATGATGCAGACCCACCAGCGGACCTTCGGGAACATCGTGGGCCATGTGAAGGGTGTCAGCGATCTGTCTTCCCTGTCGGTCTGGGCCGCCGAAAGCTTTGACCCGTCCCTGGATTGGGAAAAGATCAAAGAGATCAAACGCCTTTGGGACGGCCCGCTGATCCTGAAAGGCATTCTCGACCCGGACGATGCGCGCTTGTCTCTGAATGCGGGCGCCGATGCGATCATCGTGTCGAACCACGGCGGCCGCCAGCTCGATGGCGCGCTCAGCTCCATCCGGGCCCTGCCCGCGATCATGGACACGGTCGGCGACAAGATCGAAGTGCACCTCGACAGCGGCATCCGGTCGGGCCAGGACGTCCTCAAAGCGCTGGCCATGGGGGCCAAGGGTACCTATATCGGCCGCGCTTTCAATTACGGCCTGGGCGCCATGGGCCAAAAGGGCGTTACCACCGCGCTCGAGGTCATTCACAACGAACTCGACAAGACGATGGCCCTGTGCGGCCGCCGCCGGATCGACGAACTGAACCGCGATATCCTATTGGTTCCCGAGGGCTTCGAGGGACGCTGGCAAGACAGCTGACCGCTCCTGTCTATGCCCTTCTTCTGGCCGAAAATACTCCCGCCGGAGGCATGAAATCTCTTGGTCCAAAAGAGAATTCTGCCTCCGGCGGGAGTATTTTCGGCCAGAAGAAGGAGCCAGATCTCAGGATAGTCGCGCGCGCTGGTTTTGCCGCAGCGCGAGGGCCCAGATGGCGGGCAGGATCAGCGCTACGATCAGGGAGATCGCCACGAAAGACATCCGCAGCCCGAACAGCTCCGACAGGCCGCCCATCAGGGACGGGCCCACGAAGAAGCCGACAATCCCCAGCATCCAGGCGCGCGATATCGCATGCGCGCGTTGCCGTTCGGTGACCCGGGCCCCCAGGATCGAGTTGACCGACGGCACGATGACCGCCATCCCCAGCCCTGTCAGCGCCACCCCGGTCAGGGCAACGGGTACAGTGGGCGCCGCTGCGATGGTCAATGCTCCGACGATCCCCAGCGCGGCAGAGCCAAATATCAGCCAGGCATCGCCGAGGCGCGCCGTCAGGACCTGACCGGACAAGCGCCCGATCCCCATGACTAGCCCCAGCGTCGCCGGGCCGAAACTGCCGTGCCCCGGCTCGGCGCCCAGGGTGCGTTCAATGTGCAGGGCCGACCAAGCCTCTGTCGCGTTCTCGCCGATGAAGGCCGCGAAGAGGATCAGGCCGGTCAGACCGATCGTGCCCCAGGGGATCCGGCGCGGCGCCTCGATGTCCTCGAGCTCCTCTGACACGGGCGCGCTCCGGACATAGGTCAGCGCCGTGAGAATCAGGCAGACCAGCGACATAACGGGTAGGATCTCGGCCGGGCCCATGCCCGCTTGCCGTGCAAGTCCGCTTCCCCAGGCGGCAGCGGCGAAGGCGAATGAGAACATGGCGTGGTTCACGTTCATCAGGTGCAGGCCGAGGCGCGCTTCGGTCGCGCTGACATGGACATTGGCGGTGATGTCCAGCGAGGCGACCGCAAAGCCCATCGCGAACAGCGCGGCGCCCAGCGTCACGACGCTACTGGGAAAGATCGGCGCCAGGACGACGAGGCTGACCAACAGCCCCAGGCTTGGCATGGCGAAGCGGCCCAGCCGCGCGCCGACCCAGGGGGCCGCCCACATCGCGATCATCCCCGCAAGGGCCGACATCAGCAGCGCCAGGCCGAACTCTCCGTCGGATGCGCCGACATGCTTCTTGATGTCAGGCACCAGCGCGGCGAAGCTGCCCCACAGCACTCCGACAGCCATCAGGCCCGCCGCAGGCGCCCGCGACACCGCCAGCCCTTTGAGAATCGACATAGGCGTCCTTTCCGAAATCGCCGCGACGCTAGCCGGGCCGCATTCAAGAGCCAAGGCGCCTTGCCTCGGAAAACCTCTTTCCCTTGCGCCCGTTCTCGCCTATAGGCGGCCTTTCATCGGGGCATACACCCTTGGAGGATGCCCCACCCATCTGATCAGGAGATCAAACATGGCCGGAGAGATTCCAGATCTCATCGCCACGGAGCGCACGGGGACAGGCAAGGGGGCCGCCCGTCAAGCACGCCGTGATAATTTGGTACCGGGGATTGTCTATGGTGGCGGGGTTGATCCCGTGGCGCTGAACATCCCCTATAACGTCTTGCTCAAGCGTCTGAAAGCAGGCCGGTTCCTCGCAACGCTGTTTAACCTGAAGGTCGAGGGGCATGACGACGTGCGCGTCATCTGCCGCAGCGTTCAGCGCGACGTGGTCAAGGACCTGCCGATCCATGTCGACTTCATGCGTCTGCGCCGGACCACCCGGGTCAAGCTGTTCATCCCGGTGGAATTTGTCGGGCAGGAAGACACCCCGGGCATCCGCAAGGGCGGCGTTCTGACGGTCATCCGTCCGGAAATCGAGCTGATGGTCACCGCCGGTGACATCCCCGAAAAGGTAGAGGTCGATATCTCGGCCCTGCAGATCGGGGAAGCGGTCACGATTTCGTCGGTGACCTTGCCAGCGGGCACGCGCCCGACGATTGACCGTGACTTTGTGATCGCCAATGTCTCTGCCCCGTCCGGGCTTGCCGCCAGCGATGACGCAGAATCGGAAGAGACGGCAGAGGGCGAAGACGCCTGATTCCATGCCTTGCACAGGCATGGATTGCAGCGGGGCCCTTGGGCCCCGTTGTTGTTTTTGGGACAGGAATGCCGCAAGTCTTGCGCAAAGGGCGTTTCGTTTGTCCGGTATGTGACACAATTGCGCGGTCATGTCTGCGCCGTTTCGACCACAGAGGGCCCCAGGAAGCCCGTTGAAGACCGGCGCGCGGACCAGTAGAAACACCGCAGCAAAGTGGATATGGCCCATGCGATTGTTCGTCGGCCTCGGGAACCCCGGGGGAAAATACGCCGGCAACCGGCACAACATCGGCTTTATGGCCGTGGATCGGATCGCCCAGGATCACGGCTTTGGTCCATGGAGAGCGAAGTTTCAGGGACAGGTGGCCGAGGGGCGGCTGGGCCATGAGAAGGTGCTTTTGCTCAAGCCCGAAACCTTCATGAACCTGTCGGGCCAGTCGGTTCTGGCGGCGGTGCAATTCTACAAGCTGGGCGTCGAGGATATGGTCGTGTTCCATGACGAGCTTGATCTGGCGCCAGGCAAGTGCCGGGTGAAAACCGGCGGCGGCCATGCCGGTCACAACGGCCTGCGCTCGATCCACGGGCAGGTTGGTGCCGACTATGGCCGGGTGCGGATCGGCATCGGGCATCCGGGCCATAAGGACAAGGTTGCCAGCTACGTCCTGCATGATTTCGCCAAGGCGGACCAGGACTGGATCGAAGACCTGCTGCGCGGCATCAGCGACGGCGCGGCGGATCTTGCGGCTGGCGAGACTGGAAGGTTCATGAATGCCGTCGCCTTGCGCACAGCCCCGCCGCGATCCTCGGCATCAGCGGACAAGACGCCTCAGGCGCAGCCGACAGGCTCCGGTCAGCCGCCCAAAGACCCCGCGCCGGAGGACACCCGCAGCGCCCTTCAGAAGCTGGCGGACCGGTTTCGTTAGCCTGGGCACCGCCTCGGTCCCGGTTTGCGCGGATAACGGTTGCCGGGCGCGGTCCAAGGCGTTCTACCCGCCTTCACAATCTGGTGTTCGCCCCGCCCCGACACGCCGCTCCAGCCCGGCGCCAGAATCGTATAACCCCCTCGTAATGCTGGCTGAATTCAGGTGAGGGTAATGGGCTTCACCGGCCCGCTGCCCGAGCGGACGCGAAAACCTCGGCGCGTGTCCTTTTCTGACAACGCCCACGCCTTGAAAGTGCCTGCGCGAATGAACTAGCCTCTACACCCGATAAGCGTCATGGTTGGATCTTGGTCACCCGTCTGATGGCTGCATCATGTCCACCGAGGAACCGATATGCTGAAAGATCCGTCGCTAAATGTTCTGGGAGGCGCGCTGGAGCTGTGTTCCTCTGCGCCCATGACCGGCTACTTCCGGAATGGATATTGCGATACCTGTGCGCCGGATACCGGCAGCCACACGGTCTGTGCCACGATGACCGAAGAGTTCCTGGCCTATTCCAAATATGTCGGCAACGACCTGTCGACCCCGCGGCCGGAATATGCCTTTCCCGGGCTGAAGCCGGGCGACTGTTGGTGCCTGTGCGCCGGGCGCTTTCTGCAGGCGCATGAGGAAGGCTGTGCGCCCCATGTCAGGCTGCCAGCCACCCATATGCGCGCGATGGAGGTCGTGCCCCTGGCCATCCTTCGCCAACATGCCGACGAAGCGAACGCGTGATCCGGCCTGAAGCGGCGCTCGTCAGACCAAAGCCTGATCCCGGGTCGGACGGGTCCGCGCTTGGCGAACCCGAGCTTGGGTCGGAACATGAACGCAGGGCTGTGACCGGGCGCGGCGGGCTTTAGTCGCCCTCACCCATCTCCATCCCGAGGGCGCGCGCGACGGTGAAGATGTCCTTGTCGCCCCGCCCGCACAGGTTCATGCACAGGAGGTGATCGGCAGGAAGCTCCGGCGCGATCTTCATCACATGGGCCAGCGCATGGCTTGGCTCCAGTGCCGGGATGATGCCTTCGAGCTCGCAGCACAGCTGGAACGCCTGCAGCGCCTCCATATCCGTGATCGAGACATATTGAGCGCGGCCGATGTCATGCAGCCAGGAATGCTCGGGCCCGATACCGGGATAGTCCAGCCCCGCCGAGATCGAGAAGCCCTCCAGGATCTGGCCATCGTCATCCTGCAAAAGATAGGT
The DNA here is from genome assembly GCA_964352155.1 of uncultured Maritimibacter sp. Lineage (GTDB taxonomy): Bacteria > Pseudomonadota > Alphaproteobacteria > Rhodobacterales > Rhodobacteraceae > Psychromarinibacter. Next base: position 6,262 of record CAYGRI010000212.1, read on the forward strand.
CCGGTTGCCATGCAGCACACCGGGGCGTCCACCGGTCAGAGAGGCGCAATGCTCCATCTTTTCGTTGACGCCCTTGCCGCCCGCCTCGACCCCGATGATCGCCACGCTGGGATCGTCGAGGAAGGGATAGAACAGCCCCATCGCATTCGACCCACCGCCAATGGCCGCGATTACCGTGTCGGGCAGGCGCCCCTCGGCCTCGTGCATCTGGTCGCGGGTTTCCTTGCCGATGATCGACTGAAAGTCGCGGACCATCGCCGGATAGGGATGCGGCCCGGCGACGGTGCCGATGCAGTAGAACGTGTCGCGCACATTCGTCACCCAGTCGCGCAGGGCGTCGTTCATCGCGTCCTTCAGCGTGCCGCGGCCAGAGGTCACCGGCACCACCTCGGCCCCCAGCAGCTTCATCCGGAAGACGTTGGGCTTTTGCCGCTCCACATCGTGGGCGCCCATATAGACGATGCATTTCAGCCCGAACTTGGCGCAGACGGTCGCGGTGGCGACGCCGTGCTGGCCGGCGCCGGTCTCGGCGATGATGCGGGTCTTGCCCATGCGGCGGGCCAGGATGATCTGCCCCAGCACATTGTTGATCTTGTGCGCGCCGGTGTGGTTCAGCTCATCCCGCTTGAAATAGATCTTGGCCCCGCCCAGATGCGCGGTCATCCGTTCCGCGTGATACAGCGGGCTGGGGCGGCCAACGTAATGCTTCCACAGAAAGTCCATCTCGGCCCAGAAATCCGGGTCGGTCTTGGCCTTTTCATATTCCGCCTCAAGCTCGAGGATCAGCGGCATCAGTGTCTCTGACACGAACCGCCCGCCGAATTGGCCAAAGCGGCCGTTTTCGTCGGGGCCTTTGGTGAAGGAATTGATCAGGTCTTCGGGCATTGGGTTCTCTCCCGCTGGGGCTTCAGACGGGTATAGGTGCATCGGCGGGGGCCGTAAAGCGACCGCGCGCCGGGGCGGCGGGGCCTTATGCCGCGCCCTGCCCCAGCGCGGGGGCGGCTGCCCGGACCGCAGCAAAGAAGGCCGCGATGCGGACCGGGTCCTTGACGCCGGGCGCGCTTTCCACGCCAGAGGACAGGTCGATCTGCCGGGCGCCGGTCCGCTGCAGCGCCTCGGCCACATTGTCCGGGGTCAGCCCGCCCGCCAGCATCCAGGGCAAGGGCCAGCGGCGGCCCGCGATCAGCCTCCAGTCAAAGGCGACGCCATTCCCGCCGGGCAGATCGCCGCCCGGGGCCGGCTTGGCATCGACCAGAAGCTGATCCGCGACCTGACCATAAAGATCCAGCGCCGGCAGATCCGCATCGGTCGCGACACCCACGGCCTTCATCACCGGCAGGCCGTAGCGGGCCTTGACCTCGGCCACCCGGGCCGGAGACTCCTTGCCATGCAATTGCAGCATGTCGATGGGGACCTGCGCGGTGATCTCATCCAGCAGCGCGTCGTCGGCATTGACCGACAGCGCCACTTTGCAGATCCCGGCGGGCACCTGCGCGGCCAGCTCGGCGGCCTGGGGCAGCGACAGATGGCGTGGCGATTTCGGGAAGAACACGAACCCCGCATAGGCCGCCCCCGCGGCGCAGATGGCCGCCACGTCCGTCGCCGCCGTCAGGCCGCAGATCTTGACGCGGATGTCCGACACGGGCCGGCCTACCCGGCCTTGCGCTGATCTTCCAGCAGCGCCAGGACATCGTCCGTCGCAGCGGGGTTCTTGACCTTGATCTTCTCGACCTCGCGCACCAGCGCATTGCGCGCCGCGCGCTGCTGGGCGGCTTCGGCGCGGTATTTGTGCTCGCGCAGCCATTCCCAGACGAAACCAAGCAGCAGACCGACGACCACGCCCCCGAGGATCACAAGGAACAGCGGCAATGTCACCGATTCGCCAAAGCCCAGCATCAGGCTCAGATCTTCGGGGAGCAGGTTCAGCGTCACCGGAGCACGGTTGGCCAGGGCGACGGTGATCAGAGAGGCCGCGATGGCCAAGAGAATGAGATAGCGGATATAGCGCATGGGATCAGGAGTTTCCGTTCAATCGGTCGCGCAACAACTTGCCGGTCTTGAAGAAGGGGACGTGTTTCTCTTCCACCTCCACGGATTCGCCGGTGCGCGGGTTCCGACCCACTCTGGCATCCCGCTGCTTGACGGAAAAGGCCCCAAAGCCACGAAGTTCCACCCGGTCGCCCCGCGCCATCGCCTCTATGATCTCTTCGAAGATCGTATTGACGATCCGTTCGACATCTCTCTGGAACAGATGCGGGTTTTCGTCGGCGATCTTCTGGATCAGCTCCGAGCGGATCATTGGCGTCTTCCCCCTGTGTGTCCCTTGGCAGCGCCCGCAACCGTGGCATGCGGATTTGATGGACTATAGTCGGAAACGCAAAGGCCACAAACAGCAAGGCACCGAGATTCCTACCGAAATTGAACCAAAGCGCGGATTTTCTGGACCGATTTTGGCCGCATGGAAGGAAAAGTGCAAGGGAATCGCCTGGGTCAGCCGGCCATCGCGGCTGTGGCTGGGTGTTGATTCGGGCGCGCCGCGTCCCGCAGGGCCCAGGTCTTGCGGGCGGGCCTATGGCCGCAGCCGCGATAACGGGTGGCGGTGGCCGGGTCGTTTCACACCGCGTGGCGGGTGCCGCCACCAGACCCCTGCCCGCGCCTCTGGCACTCTGCAAGGCAATGGGCCGCGCCTCGGCGCGCAGGTTGCTGTCGGGGCCACACAGGACGCGCTGAATACGATAAACCCCGCGCCGGTCGGGCGCGGGGTTCGGTATCTTGGTTGTGACGCGGTGCGCTTAGCGGTCGTCGCCCTTCAGCGCGGCGCCCAGGATGTCGCCCAGCGACGCACCCGAATCAGAGGAGCCGTATTGCTCGACTGCCTCTTTCTCTTCCGCGA
>CAYGRI010000213.1:0-2073 GCA_964352155.1 uncultured Maritimibacter sp.
TCAGCGAAGAGCCGCCCCGGGGCCTGCGCAAGTTCTGAGCCACGTTTGGTCAGCCTGAACTCACCCTTGAAGTGCCGCCCCAGTCGCAAAGTGATCAAGACGTAGTGCAGCACCTCGAGCGGCGGAAACTCGTACTCATTGATGACTTTGCTGTAGCGGAACATTTCATCCGCGCCTGAACCTGGCCAGTCGAAATGTTCGACGGCCCAATGGACGAAGACGCGCCTGAACGCTTTCGTCTTGGTCAGGGCGATGGAGCCATGTTCCTGAGTGTACTGTAGCGTCAGCAACGCCGCGCGCAGGAGCGCCGAATGCGCAAGGTCGGGATGGTCATCAGACAGGGGCGGAAGGTGATCATGGCACGATGCTGCCACGGGATTTTGCGTAGGACCAGATTCAATGCGACAAGCGGTACACGGCGAGTCGCGCTTCTTTGCACGCCGCTGCGTGTCGCTGCCTGCCTATGCCCGCTGGTGCGGTTTTTCAGGTCTGGTGTTGACATGGCGTTGAAGTAAACGCGCAAAAGGCCGGTGGTATCGGGATACCACATGCGCAAGCATTTTATTTATAACGTAAATTTAGCTTCGAGGGCTCGCAACTCACGATTCCTGCGGTTGGTCGAGAGCGTGATCCCGCAGCTTGTGGCGTAGAAGTGGCCGCGATGTCGTGCAATGGGGCCAACCGTGCTATTTCAACCTTGGCGACGACAAAAAGGTGAGTCGAGACATTCTTTGCACACGATCCGCACATGCAACATGCTCAACCGCGTCAAACCGCGGCTCGGTCCGATCCTCCAGCGATCAAGAACAACAGATTGGCCTTTGTAGGCACTGGAAGGGGTGCGCCTGACGTCGAGCCTTCTCTGCTCTCAACTCGTTGAAATCAGGATTCCCCTAGAGCCCACCAGCAAGGCGGGCTCTAGGGGGCTTTGCATCACGCGGCCCTATTCCACGTCCCTGCGGCCGTAGCCTGCGCGCAGAACGCGGCGAAGTCGCGCGGCTCGCGCCCGAGGGCACGTTGCACGCCATCGCCGAGCCTTGCGTTTCGTCCGTCGAAGATCTGCCGACAGACTTCGGCGAAGACATCCGCCAGAAGCGGACCATCGAGTTCGATGAGCGCGTCGTGGAACTGCTCGAGACTGATTGGCTGATAGGCCACGATCCACCCTGTCGCTCGGGTCAGCTCCTTGGTCGCGTCATGGAAGCTCAGCAGGCGCGGTCCGGTCACGTCGTATTCCTGGCGGGCATGGCGCGGATCGGTAAGCGCAGCCGCCACGACTTCGGCAACGTCATCAATGTCGACGAGGGGCTCGGCGACATCCCCGGCCGGAAGGGCCAGCATGCCTTGCGTCACTGCGTCGTAAAGGAAACCCTCGGAGAAATTCTGTGCGAACCAAGCGGCGCGAACCAGTGTATAGTCGAGGCCGGATCGGCGCACGATTTCCTCGCATACTTCGGCCCGTGGCTCGCCCCGACCTGCCAGCATCACCAGTCTCCCGACCCCGACCGCAGCGGCCATGTCGGTCAGCTTCTGGATCTTTGCGGGCACGTCTGGGAAGGCAAGATCGGGGTAGTAATTTATGTAAATCGCCGAGACCCCCTCTAACGCGCGCGGCCATGTGTCAGGTTCGTCCCAGTCGAACCGGGTTGGCGAACTGCGCGATGCGCGGCGGACCGCATGGCCCTCCGCTTCGAGAAGATCGGCGACGCGGCGACCGGTCTTGCCGGTGGCTCCGATCACGAGGATGGGAAGAGAGTGCATGATGATAGTCCCTATGTCTGTTGCACGATGTATATCAGGTAAGCTGACATGGCGGGTTAAACTATGATCACAGCTCCACGATGATGTGCAGTTCGTCCACATTGATAGACGTTTGGCAAAACCCGATCTAAAAGGAGGTATGACCGTTCCCGCCTCCACCCCGACAGACCTGTCCGATCCGCTTGGCGCAAGCCTGCATCTCCTGCGGCTGGAGGGCACGCTTTACAACCGCAGCGAACTCACGGCTCCCTGGAGCATCTCGATCCCCCGGCAAGACGATCTCCTGTCCTTTCTGGTCGTCACGCAGGGGCG
>CAYGRI010000213.1:2173-9152 GCA_964352155.1 uncultured Maritimibacter sp.
CCGGGCGGGGAGACCGTCATCACCCGTCTGTCGGACATCCTCGTCATTCAGGCCCTGCGGTTCTGGCTGGACAACGCGCCCGATGCGCGGCGGGGCTGGCTGGCCGCTCTTCGTGATCCGCAGATCGGACGGGCCCTCGCGATGATCCATGGCAAGCCGGGTTCCGATTTGTCGATCAGCGGCCTGGCAAGTGCCGTGGGAATGTCGCGCTCTGCCTTTGCCGCGCGGTTTGCGGCGCAGGTGGGTGTGGCGCCAATGGCCTATGCCCGACACTGGCGGCTGAGCATCGCCCGCAATCGCATCGCGCGCACCACGGACCCGCAAGCGATCATCGCGCACGACCTCGGCTACCAATCCGAGGCAGCATTTTGCCGCGCATTCAGGCGGGAGTTCAATATTTCACCGGGCAGTCTGCGGCGCGCTTCGGTCGGGCAGGACGGTTCGGAAGGGTAGCGATCGCCCTTTCGCGATTTCTCTCGGCGACGTCACCAATGCTGCTCGATATGCGCGGTCCCTCGTTTTCCTGCATCGAGCACCCTGTCTGCAAGCTCCAGGTTTTTGGCCAGGCGGGCGAGTGTGACGGTGCCCAGAAGCAAAGCCATGGTCGCTACCCCCTTGTCCGTCGCTCCACGTTCGTCGGCGGCCAGCAGCCGGGCCATGCGTTCGACGGCATCCGATGCTTCGGCCTCGGCTGCGCCGTCGAGACGGGAAATTTCAGCACCCATCGCGGCAAGCGGGCAGCCTTGACCACGATCCGCCACATGCTCGGCCGAAAGGTAGCGCGCAATGTAGTGGTCCAAGGCGGCAGCTTGGTCCGGACCGGAAGGCGCCGCCTCGACATCTGACAGCACCTCGTCCACCGCATGGCTGAACGCCGCGGCGACCAAGGCCTCCTTGGAGGCAAAATGCCGGTAGAAACCGCCATGGGTCAGCCCTGCGGCCTTCATGACATCGGCGACGCTGGTGGCTTCTATCCCGCGCTCTCGGAAGAGCTGAGAGGCTGCCTTGAGGATGCGCTCGTGGCTCTTCTGTTTTTCGTCCGCTGACATTCTCGGCATCGGGCCGACCTCCGGGGCTTGACACTTTGGATTTCACATATCATCTAAAATTTAAGATTACAACCAACATCCAAAAGGAGTGCCTCCCGATGTCCAGAAAGCCGAAGATCCTTGTCACCAGCGCCAGCGGAAAAACCGGTCTGCAAACTGCGTTGATGCTGCTGCATCGAGATTTTCCCGTCCGGGCGCTCGTTCGGCGGCGCGACCACCGGTCCGAGCGGTTGGAGCGTGCAGGCGCCGAGGTCATGGTCGCCAATCAATACGCGCTGCTTGATATGCGCGCGGCGATGCGCGGCGTGCAGAGGGCCTATCAATGCGCACCGACCGCGCCCAATGGCCTGCATTTCAACGCGGTTTTTACCGCCGCGGCCTTTGAGGCCAAGCTGGAACACGTGGTGACGCTCAGCCAGTGGCTGTCGAGCGCGAACCACCCGTCGCTGTTCACCCGCGAGGTTTACCTCAGCGATATTCTGATCGGGATGCGTGACGAGATGTCGGTGACCACCGTCAATCCGGGCTGGTTTGCCGACAACTACCTGATGGTTCTGGATATGGCGGCGCATCTGGGCGTCTTCACCATGCCGCTTGGCGATGGTCGCGTGAAGAAGAACGCGGCGCCCTCGAACGAGGATATCGCGCGTGTGGTCGCGGCGGCGCTGATCGATCCCGACACGCACTCGGGCCAGGCGTATCGCCCGACGGGACCGGAGCTTCTGTCTCCGGACGAGATCGCGACGGCGATGGGCCGCGCGCTTGACCGCAAGGTCCGGTACATGGACATTTCCGAGCGCATGATGGTCAAAGCGCTCAAGGCGCACCCACCCTCGAACTATTCCGTCGCAGCGGTCACGCAGTTGGCGCTCTATTCCGAGGAATACCGCCGGGGCACCTTTGCCGTCGGCGCGCCGACCGATCATGTGGCGCGGATCAGCGAGCGCGACCCCGAACCTTTCGAGACGGTCGTGCGCAGATACGTGCAGGAACGCCCTGCATTGCGCCGCAGTGCAGCCCGCACTCTGGGTGCCATGGGCGGGTTCGCCAAGATCCTCCTGACCCGGCCATTCGACCTGAAAGCGGCCGAGGAGGCACGCGATTATGTCCGGATCGCTAAGCCGGCCTACGCGCAGGACGACGCCGAATGGCTGGGCGGTCACAGCCTCCGCGATACCGCGCACCTGCGCGTCGCTTGATCCCCCGCGCTCACCGCACTTTCAACCAAGACAATGGAGACTTCCTCATGAACATTCAAAATGAACTGATCGCCCGCAACGCTCGCTTCGCGGCCACATTCGATCGTGGCGACATGCCCGCCTTGCCGCGGCTGGGCACCCTGATCCTGACCTGCGTCGATGCACGAGTCGATCCAGCCCATTTCCTCGACCTCGATCTCGGCGAAGCCGTCGTGACCCGCAACAACGGTGGCCGGGTGACCAAGGCCGTCATGGACGAGATCCTGGCCCTGACGGTCCTGGTCGGAGCAGCGACGGGGGTGCAGCAAGCCACGTTCAATATCATTCTGCTCCAGCACACCAATTGCGGCGCGCAGCGCCTGGCAGATCCCCAATTGCAGGACATGCTGAAGCGGAAATTCGGTGTCGACGCCTCCGAATATGCGATTACCGACCAGGCTGCTGACCTCATGACAGATATCGGCCGGCTTGCCGATGCGCCGGGGATTCCCGATGAGATAACAGTGTCCGCCATGCTGTATGACGTGGCCACCGGAGCGGTGCAGGAGATCGCGCCGGTCAAAAGCCTTGCCGACTACCGCGCAGCCGGAGCGGAATGACCCATGAGCTTCAGGCCCGATCCGGAACTCTATCCGTTCACCTCGCGGTGGCTGACGCTCGCCGATGGAACGCGGATCCACTATGTCGACGAAGGGTCCGGGCCGGTCCTGTTGCTGTTACATGGGAACCCGGCCTGGTCGTTCTTGTATCGCAAGATCATCCCGCGGCTGAGCCGCCGCTTTCGCTGCATCGCGCCGGATCTTCCGGGCTTCGGCTTGTCCACGGCCCTGCCCGGATACAGCTATACCGCCCTTGAGCAGAGCGAGGCGATCGTCGCCTTCATCGACGCGCTCGATCTGCGCAGCGCGGGCGTGATGATGCAGGACTGGGGCGGGCCGATCGGGCTTGGCGCGACACTGGCGCGACCGGACCGGATCGACCGGCTGATCATCGGCAACACGTTCGCCGGGCCGTTCCGGCGGCGCGGGCCGCGCGTCTTCTCGGCCGTCATGGGCGGAGCCGCGGGGCGGTTCGCGGCATGGTCCTTCAACGGCGTGGTCCGGTGGTTCTTTACCGCCGGGGTCATGAACAAACTGACGCGGGCGGAGTGGGCCATGTATCTCGCCCCGTTCCGCCAACGCGACGCGCGCCGCCCGACGGCGATCTTCCCGCGACAACTGGTTGCAGCGGGCCCGTTCCTATCCCGGATCGAGGCCGCGCTGCCGGAGATCGCGGACAAACCCGCCCTGATCCTGTGGGGCGACAGCGATTTTGCCTTCAAGACGGCAGAGCGGGACCAGTTCCGTGCGGCATTCCCGAACCACAGGGACATCACCCTGCGCAATGCCGGCCACTTCATCCAGGAGGATGCACCCGGCCCGATCTGCGAGGCGATCGAAGCATGGTACGCCGACGATCCCGCCACGCTACCCCCTGACGCTGCCGCCACACACGGCACCAACGAGGAAGAAACCCATGTTTGACGTTCTTGAGATTTTCGTGCGCGGTTTCGCTGTGGCCTTGCCCGTTTGGGTCATGGCCATCCTTGCCCTTGGCGCGATGCGTGCCGGCCTCTCGGGTTTCCGGATGGCGCAGGCGGCGATCTGGACGGCGCTGATCGGTGGCGCGTGGTTCGCGGTTAGTGTGCCGCTGGCGCAGGTCGGGGCGCTCCGTGTCCCCAACAGCTTCGCGGAACCACCCGTGGTCATCGGTTTTCTCATCGGCGGCGCGGCCCTGGTCTGGGCGCTGGCGCGGCTGACACCGACCGGACGGCAGATCACCGATGCCGCGCCGCTCAGCGCAATTGCGTCCGTTCAGATTGCGCGGGTGATGGGCGGCCTGTTTCTCATCGGCTGGCTGATGGGGCGTGTGCCGCCGGAATTCGCCATTCCCGCGGGTCTGGGCGACATCTGGGCCGGTATCGCCGGGTACCAGGCGACCCGAGCCCTGGCCACAGGGGCGCCCGATGCGCGCCGGAAACTGGTGCGCGCCAACACCATAGGACTTGCGGACTTCGCGATTGCCGTCGTGCTTGGCGTCATGACATCGGAGGGGATGTTCCACACACTGTCCAAGGATACACCGAACATCATCAACGACTACCCGCTGGCGCTCTTCCCCGCCTATTTCGTCCCGATCTTCATGGGCTTCCATTTCATCGCGATCAGCCGACTGCGGGCGGAGCGAAGGGATCGGGCGCATCTGCCGGCGGTTCAAGGCCAGAGAAACTGAAGGCGTCATCCAAGGCCGGTCGGGCCGCGCCTTGATACCCGACCTGCATCGGGACGCACTCCGGCCCGATGTCGCCCGGACACCGGCCATGCGCGTTCACCCCGGGGCGGATGACGGCCTGTCCGCGTCGCGCGCCTTCAACCGCTGCGCGATCTCCTCCGACAAGCCCTTCATCACCGTTCTGATCCGGGAATTGGTCTTCTGCTCGGACAGACAGCTTATCCAAAGGCGGTGCCGCCCTTCCGCAAGACCGTCGGACACGAGCGCCAGACGCGGATCGTCTTCTGCTACGAATTGCGGCAGAAGCGCTGCGCCGCCCCCGGCGAGAACGAGTTCGCGGGTCGGCAGGACGCCATCGACGCTGGCGACGACGATGGGCGTCTCGTCTTGCGGCACGAAATCCCGGGACAGTTCCGTTTGGCCCGGCGGCGTGAAGACGGCGCGCACGGGGCCGCTCTGATCACTTCGCCGGTAAAGGCCGAAGCGGACCGGGCCGAGATCGATGCTGTGCAGATCGTACGGCCGCGTGACGGCGACACGCAGCGCGATATCCGCCTCATAGCGATGCAGATCGACGAAGCGATCCGACGTCGTCAGCACCGGGAATATCTGGGGATGCGATGCAGAAAAGCGGATGATTTCATCGGAGAACCCGGCCAGCACATGCGGGGAAAGCGAAACGCGAACCTTGCCGAAGGTGATCCGGGCGTCGTCCTTGTCGGGGTAGAGATGACTGAGTTCTTGTTCTGCGCGTTCCATGACGGCCAGCGTCCGGCGACCATGAAGAGTCAGTTCGAGCTCCCCGGAAATCCGCTCGAACAGCTTCGTCCCGAGGCGCTCTTCAAGACGGTCAAGCCTGCGCGCGACGGTCGTGCGGTCCACCCCCAATTCGCTGGCGGCGGCCATGAAGTTGCCGGACCGCGCAAGGGCCAGAAGGAACGGTGCGTCGGACCAAGGGAGTGGTGTGCGTGCATTTTTGCCCACGGTAGAGCGAAACCTCGCGTTGTTTGGCGGATTTGCGACAAATACACAAACTTATACGGAGAGTTAAACCGCAAAACCCACAAGGAGACTTCTATGCACCCCATCTTAAAGACCCTCTCGACGGTCGCACTTGCAACCGCAGTGCTTGCCGCGCCGGCGATGGCCGACCCCGTCTACATGATCGCTCAAATCCAGATCGAGGATCATGAGGCATTCTTCAACGAATACGGTGCGGCCGCAGGCCCAATCGTCGTGGGCAATGGCGGGCGCGTTCTTGTTGCTTCGCCAGCGGTCGACACGCTCGAAGGCGGATGGCCCGGCAACTGGACCGTGGTGATCGAATTCCCGTCGGAAGAGGCCGCCATGCAAGGCTGGTACAACTCGGACGCCTATCAGCAGGCCATCGAACTGCGCCTCGCCAACACCTCGCTCAACAACATGGTGCTCGCGCCAGCCTTCGCCCCTCCCGCCCAGTGACGCACACCAGTATCCCGGAGCGGCCACAAGACCGCTTCGGGATACATCAAAATAACAGCAACAAAGACCTCAAAGAGGAAGCAAATCATGCCGACAGCCGAAGTCAAAACCGTAATCGACGCCCCCGTTTCCGAAGTCTGGACCGCATGGGACGATTTCGGACATATCGACCGGTTCAATCCGAACCTTAAGCGATCTTTCCTGATCGACAACAGCGCCAGTACAGGGCTGGGCGCGCGGCGTCAGTGCGATCTTGCGGATGGCAAGAACCACGTCAAGGAGCGCATCGTCGAATATGTGCCGGAACGGCTCATGGTCGTCGACATCTATGACGGAACCATCCCGGTGAAATCGGCAATCGCGCGCATCGCCATGGTCCCCCTTGCGGATGGCCGGACTGAGCTGACCTTCAGGTTTTCGTTCGTCCCGAAGCTGGGCGTGTTCGGGCGCCTGCTGGGACCGCTGATGAAGCGGCAGATCCGCAAGTCGATCGGCCAGCTCGTCGCTGCCAACCGGCGGTTCGTCGAAACCCGCGCGATGCGCACGGCCGCCTGACGGCGCTTGCCCGGTCCGGGGTGCGCTGCACCCGTTGGGCACACCCCCTCGGCTCACCTTTCCCGCCTCCTCTCCAGATTGGCGCTTCGCAATGCCTTCTCTTGATACTTCCGTGCTTCTGGCGTTTGTGAACTTCGCCTTTGTCGCGTCCATAACGCCGGGTCCCAACAATCTGATGGTTGCTGCCTCGGGCGCTGCGTTCGGGATACGCGCAACGGCTCCGCATATCGCGGGAATAGCACTGGGATTCTCAGTCATGCTGTCGTCTTTTGCGCTCGGCCTCGGCACGGTTCTTGATCGTTGGCCGGTCCTGCTCGGGGCCTTGAAATGGGCGGGCATCGTCTGGCTTTGCGTCCTCGCATGGCAACTTGCAAGGCCCGCCTTGTTTCCCAAGCAAGTCCCCGAAGGAACCGGCGCCCAGTCTTCGGGTGCGCGTCCGATGAC
>CAYGRI010000214.1:0-6934 GCA_964352155.1 uncultured Maritimibacter sp.
CCACTGGCCCGCCACGGGCCGGACGCGCTGATCCTGACGCTGCCGTTTCTCAGCCTGATGTCGATCAACTTCGTGGTCTTCCTGACCAGGACGGCGGGCCAGTGGCAGATGATCCCCCTGCTGGCGACCGAGCGCTTTGGCAGCGGGCCGGAACAGATCGGCCTGGCGCTGGCGCTGTCGGCCCTTGGCACACTGGCAGTTCTGCCCCTGGCGGCGCGCCTGGTGGAACAGATGCCGCGCGTGCCGCTGATCAGCGCCTCGTTGCTGGCCACCGGCGCCTGTCTGGCGGCGATTGTGCTGTCGAGCTCGATGACGGGGATCATGGCCGGGATGATCGGCATGGGGATCTTTACCGGCATAGGCGGCCCCGCCGTCGCCGCCTATGCCGTGGAACTCGCCCCGCCGGACCGCTACGGCCCCGCGATGGGCACGATGCGCTTTGCCGGGGACCTGGGCTATCTGATCGGCCCGATCTCCATCGGATTTGTGATCGACATCACCCCGATCGGCCAAAGCGGCGGCCTCTTGGTGACCGCCGCGCTTCTGGCCGGACTGACACTGACATTCGCTTGGGTCAACCGGACCCGCCCTTCCCACAGAACCCCCTGACCAAAGGAGAAAGACGATGGCAGACCGTATCTGGGATTCCTTTCTGACAGAGCGCGACAAGGAGGTCTTCGCGGCCTCCGGCTTTGGCGCGACGGCCGAGTGGGGCAAGCGCCCCGCGCTGCTGATCATCGACGTGAACTACGCCTTTTGCGACGAGAAACCGGTGCCCATTCTGGAAAGCATAAAGAAATGGCGCACCTCCTGCGGAGAGGACGCCTGGGAGGCGATGCCGGTGCTGCAAAAGCTGATCCACGTCTGCCGGGGCAAGGGTATCCCGGTGATCTACACCACCGGCACCCGCCGCGCCGACAATTGGGACAGCGGGTCCTGGTCGTGGAAGAACAGCCGTCGCGGCGAGGATGTGGTCACCAAGGCCCCCGAGCCCGGCGAGGTCGACGGCAATGAGATCGTCGCCGCGATCGAGCCCGGCCCCCGCGATCTGGTGATCCACAAGCAAAAGCCCTCTGGCTTTGCCGGCACGCCGATGGCGTCCTACCTGCAACTGCTGGGCTGCGACAGCGTGATCGTGACGGGCACCACCACCTCTGGCTGCGTGCGGGCGACGGTGCTGGATGCCTTCTCGCTGAACTTCCGGGTGACGGTGGTCGAGGATGGCTGTTTTGACCGTGCCCAGGCCAGCCATGCAATCAACCTGTGTGACATGCACGCAAAATATGCCAACGTCCTTCCCAGCGAAGAGGTTATCGACCACCTGAACACTCTGAGCCAGGGCATGTTCGACCTGCCGTCCGGTGCGGGGATGTCCCAGGCGACAGCGGCGGAATAGGCGCCGCCCCACTCAACCGCCGGGCCCGGACCCGGCGGCCCCGCGACGGGAGCACTGCCGGCATGAAGTTCAGCCGATCCGACTATGTTTTCCTTGGGCTGGCGAGCCTGTCCGGCACCCTGTGTTATGCCCTGGCCGGGTCCGGCGCGGTGGTGGCGGCCATGGGGGACGCGGCCTGGCTTTTGCTGACCATCCTGCCGCAGCTTGCGGCGGGGTTGCTGATCGGCGCGCTGCTGCAGCGGCTGGTCAGCCGGGACAAGATCACCCGCACACTGGGCGAAGGATCGGGCATTCGCGGCTTGCTGCTGGCCACCCTTGCGGGCAGCCTGACACCGGGTGGCCCGTTCACCTCTTTCCCGCTGGTGCATGCGTTCTGGATGGCCGGGGCCGATGCGGGGACGCTGATCGCCTATGTCACCGCCTGGGCGCTGCTGGGGCTGAACCGGATGATCGTTTGGGAACTGCCCTTGATGGGCTGGGATTTCACCTGGATCCGGGTTCTGGTCTGCCTGCCCCTGCCGCTTCTGGCCGGCTTCATGGCGCGCTGGCTGGCGCGGGTAGCGGGGCTAGCCCTGGCAAAGGCGCCGGCGGAATGATCGCCTCGCTCGTCACCGTCTGGGGCATCGTGGCGATCCTGTCGCTGCTGGTCTGGCGTCGCGCGGGGATGGAGGGGCTCACCGGCTCTGGCCAGGGTGCGGTGACGCAATTCAAGGGCCTGATGTTTCGCCTGCCGCTGGCGCTGCTGATGGCGTCCTTCCTGGTCCGCATCATCCCGATGGAGGCGATGTCCGCCACCATCGGCCCGCAATCCGGCCTGTCGGGCATCCTGATCGCCACGCTGATCGGCGGGGTGTTGCCCGGCGGTCCGATGACCTCTTTTCCCATCGCCATCATCTTCTTGCAGGGTGGCGCCGGGACCCCGCAACTGGTCAGCCTGATCGCGGGCTGGTCGGTCTTTGCCCTACATCGGTTGCTGGCCTATGAGGCGCCGATCATGGGCTGGCGCTTTGTCGCCCTGCGTTTCCTGTCCAGCATGACATTGCCCGTGCTGGCGGGATTGCTTGCACAAGCCGTGGTTCTTGCAACCACATCCCCTTGATCTTTCACACCGGAGCCTTCCATGACACCTGACCGTTTCGAAGACCATTGCTGGAAAGACATCGCCCCCGACGATCTGTTGCAGATCTATTCCCCCTACCGCCGCGAGACTTTTGTCGGCCCCAAACCGGCGCTTTTGCTGATCGACCTGTACAACATGGCCTATCAGGGCGGCGCCAAACCGCCGGTAGAGTTGCAGGCCGAATTCCCCAGCTCCTGCGGGCAATATGCCCATGCGGCCATCGAGCCCACCAAACGCCTGATCGCGGCAGCGCGGGCGGCCGCCGTGCCGATCTTCTACTGCACCTCCGATTTCCGCCCGATGGCCGCGCCCCAGGGCGTCGGCGCCACCCGCCGCAAGGTCAAGAAGAAATCGGCCGAAGACTTTGAGATCTGGCCCGATTTCGCGCCCCAGGACGGGGATGTGGTCATCAAGAAGCAACGCGCAAGCATCTTTGCGGGCACGCCGCTGGTGTCGCATCTGAACATCCTGGGGGTGCAAAGCGTCATTGTCTGCGGCGAAAGCACTTCTGGCTGTGTGCGCGCCAGCTGCGTGGATGCCTATTCCAACGGGCTGCATGTCTCTGTGGTCGAGGAATGCACCTTTGACCGGCACGAGCTGATCCATAAGGTCAACCTGTTCGACCTGCATCACAAATACGCCGATGTCATGCATCTGGACGAGGTAGTCGACCATCTGGGCCGCAGCGCCACCGCCTTGGCCGCCGCGGAATGACCCCCCGCCCCTCCGCCGCAGCAGCCGCAGCCGCCGTCCCGCCTCGGGCCGAAGACCTACCCCTGCTGCGCGGCGAGGGGCGGTTCCCCGATGACACCCACCCCGAGGGATGCGCCGAGATGGTGTTTCTCCGCTCGGATGTGTCGGCAGGGCGGATCCTGGGCCTGAATGTTGAAACGGCCAGGGCGATGCCGGGGGTGCTGGCGGTCCTTGGGGTGGCAGAGCTTGATGCCATGGGGATCGGCCATCTGGGGCCGTCCCGCCTGCCCGCCACGTCCGATGGTCTGCCGGTGCATGTGCCGCCCTTTCCGGGGCTGGCGGACGGAGCTGTGTTGTATCCCGGGCAGCCGATCCTTGGCATTGTCGCGGAAACCGGCGCCCAGGCTCGCGACGCGGCCGAGGCGATTGACCTGCAAATCGCCGAAACCCCCGCTGTCACCGATCTGAGCGCCGCGAAACAAGGGCCCGATGTCTGGCCGACCGCCCCCGGCAACCGGGTTTTTGTTCATTCGGTCGGGGATCAGGCGGCGGTGGCCAAGGCCATGGCAGAGGCCGCCCATCTGATCACCCAGCGCCTGACGATTAGCCGGGTCACCGCCGCCCCGATGGAACCGCGCGGCGCGCTGGCGGTTTGGGACGCGGGCCACGACAGCTACACGATCACCACCGGCACACAGGCGCCGCATGGGCTGGCGCGGACCCTCGCCGGTCTGCTGGGCACGGGGGCCGAGGCGGTGCGGGTCGTCAGCGGCCATTGCGGCGGGTCCTTCGGGATGCGCAACGGCGCGATGCCCGAATATCTGCCGCTCCTGGCCGCCGCCCGCCGCCTGGGCCGCCCGGTCAAGTGGATCGAGACCCGCT
The DNA here is from genome assembly GCA_964352155.1 of uncultured Maritimibacter sp. Lineage (GTDB taxonomy): Bacteria > Pseudomonadota > Alphaproteobacteria > Rhodobacterales > Rhodobacteraceae > Psychromarinibacter. The sequence continues at coordinate 4,092 of CAYGRI010000214.1, forward strand.
CTGAAAGCTTCCTGGCCGATCCGCAGGCGCGCGAACAGATCGCCGACGCCACGCTCGCCCTGGATGCCGACGGGCGGTTTCTGGCGTTGAGCGTCGACATCGTCGCCGCCATGGGCGCCTTCATCGGGCCGTCCACGCTGCATTCCTCGGTCGGCAATCTTGGCTCGCTGGCCGGGGTGTACCGCTTTCCGGCGATCCATGCGCGGGTCGAGGGGCTGCATCTGAACACCCAATCCGTCGCGGCCTATCGCGGCGCCGGGCGGCCAGAGGCGACCTATATCACCGAACGCATGATCGACCTGGCAGCCACCCGCATGGGGATCGACCGGGCAGAGCTGCGGCGGCGCAACATGATCACCCCCGCCGACCTGCCCCGCGCGACGCCGCTGGGCTTTGTCTATGATAGCGGCGACTTTCCGGCGGCGCTAGACCGGGGGCTGGCGGCGGCGCACTGGTCGGGCTTTGCCGCGCGCCGGGCCGAAGCCGCCACGCGCGGGCGGCTGCGGGGGATCGGGCTGGCCTGTTCCATCGAGATCGCCGGCGGCCCGGTCGCCAAGCCCGGCCCGGAATACGCCCGCATCGACCTGTCCCCGGACGGCTGCGAGATCCGCCTCGGCTCGGGCGATTCCGGTCAGGGCCATGCCGCGACCTTTCCGCTGGTCGTGGCGGAGGTTTTGGGGCTGGCGCCGGAAACGATCCGCTATGTCTCGGGCGACACCAGCCTTGTGGCACAGGGCATGGGCACCTTCGGCTCTCGCAGCCTCGGCGCGGCGGGCGGCGCGCTGCAACATGCGACCGAAGAAGTGCTGGAGACGCTCACAACCCATGCCGCCGCGCATTTCGAGGTGCCGGTGGCCGAGGTAGCCTTCGCCGACGGCGTGTTCCGCGCCGAAGGGACCAACCGGACCATCGATGTGGCGGACCTTGTGGCAGCGCTTGGCCTGTCCCTGTCCGCAGAACGGTTCGAGGGAACCAAGGGCCCCACCTATCCCAACGGCTGCCATATCGCCGAGGTAGAGATTGACCCTGACACCGGCCTGACCGAGATCTTGAGCTATGTCGCGGTGGAAGATCTTGGGCGGCTGATCCACCCGGCCCTTGCGATCGGGCAGATCCAGGGCGGCGTCGCCCAAGGCATCGGCCAGGCGCTGGCAGAGGCGATCCGCCACGATCCCACCACAGGCCAGCCGCTCACCGGATCCTTCATGGATTACGCCATGCCCCGCGCCGGTGACATGCCCTTCGTTCAGACCCTGTCGCAGCCCACGGCGACAGACGCCAACCCGCTGGGAACCAAGGGCGCGGGCGAAGCCGGGGTGGTGGGCGCCCTGCCCGCGCTGGCCTCGGCGGTGGCGGATGCGCTGTCGCCGCTGGGGATCGACCATGTGGACATGCCCGCCACCCCGTCGGCGATCTGGGCCGCGATCAATTCCGCTTCCCGTCCCGACCAAGGGTCGGAGGCGTGTTGATCCACAAGGCGCGGGCAACGGTATCGCTGGTATTCGCGTATCGGTGCCGCCGGCGGGAATCGAAATAGATCGCCCCGCCCGCCCCGATGGGATAGCTTTGCTCCTCGACAATCACATCCAGCAGCCCGTCGAGCACGAAGATAAACTCCTCTCCCTCATGGCTCAGCGCGCGCGGCTGCACCCCGCCGGGGCGCAGGTGCAGCATGCTGATCTGCAACAGCCCCGTCGTCTCGAACGGTAGGATCCGGTCGAACCACAGCATCCCTTCTGTATTCTCTTCATCCGTGCGCACATCGAAGCGGCTGGACGGAAAGATCGTGACCGGGTCCTCGGTGCTGTCGCCATCCAGGATCAGCAGGTCCGGCACCGTCGTGTCCAGCGCCACCGCCAGCCGGTTCAGCATCGACAGCGACGGCGACAGGCGGCTGTTTTCCAGCTTGGAGATCATGCTTTCCGAACATTCCACAAGATCGGCCAATTGCCGCAGGGTATAGCCCTTGACCCGGCGCGCATGTTTGATGCGGTGACCGTGGTGGGATATCTTTGCGGCGGGCTTCTCTTGTGGGGTATGCTTTGTCATGAATCCGCTTCTTGTGGTGCCTGGGTACAAAGTGTCCGCGCTCTATGAAGAAAGTCCAGCCCCAATTCAAGCGCCTTGACCTTGTGTCCAGACAGGCGACCGGGATCGCCGTGGCACCGGGACCAGCAAAGCGCCCGGGGCGGACCACCGCCTGCCCTGTCCTCCGCCCCCGTCCGCCGATGCGGGCCATCCTGCCAGCCCGGTTCCCGTCGGCCCGGTTCCTGTCGGCCTGCCAGTGACCGAGCCATCCATGGCACCAGTCGCCGTACCAGCCGCAGTTCAGGCCACAAGTCCAGCCGCAGGCCCAAACCGGCTGCCAATCAAGTGAGGTGCAACCACGCCTCAAATCCCCTATGTCAGGCGTCAGGCCCAAGGACCACGCACAGGAGACGTCATGAGCGGATTGCTCGCCCTATTGGACGATGTTGCCGGGATCACCAAGATCGCGGCGGCCTCGGTAGATGACGCCATCGGTCAGGCCGCCAAGGCCGGAGCCAAGGCCGCGGGCGCGGTGATCGACGATGCCGCGGTGACACCGAAATATGTCACCGGGTTCAAACCGGCGCGCGAACTGCCCATCGTCTGGAAGATCGCCAAGGGCTCGCTGCGCAACAAGCTGCTGTTCCTGCTGCCCGGCGGGCTGTTTCTGGCGGCCTTCGCGCCCTGGGTCATCACCCCCCTGCTGATGCTGGGCGGCACCTATCTGGCCTTCGAGGGGGCAGAAAAGATCCACGCCCTGTTCGCGCCGCATGGGCACAAGGACGACACGCCCGCCGGCGCGACCGGGGACTCGG
>CAYGRI010000214.1:6944-9112 GCA_964352155.1 uncultured Maritimibacter sp.
GAACAAAAGGTCGCTGGCGCGATCAAGACCGACTTTATCCTGTCCGCCGAGATCATGACCATCGCGCTGGCGGCCATTCCCGAAAGCAATTTCTGGATGGAGGCGGCGACGCTGGCGCTGGTCGCCATCGGGATCACGGTGCTGGTCTATGGCTCTGTCGCGCTGATCGTCAAAGCCGATGACTTCGGCTTGCTGCTGGCGAAACGCGGCCATCTGTGGGTCACCCGGGTGCTGGGGCGCGGAATAGTCAAGGCGATGCCCCGCTTTCTGACCGGGCTGATGGTCGTCGGGACCGGGGCGATGTTGTGGGTCGGCGGCTCGATCCTCGTGCATGGGTTGAAAGATCTGGGCTACCCGGCGCTCTATGACGGGATTCACGGGGCCGCTGCCGCCCTGTCCCATGGAATCGGGCGCGCCGAGGGCTTTGTGGAATGGGCCGTCACCGCGACCTTGGACGGGATCTGCGGCCTGCTGGTCGGGCTGGTGGTGCTGACGCTGATCAACAAGGCGGTCGCCCCGATCTGGAACGCCCTGCGCGGGGGCACCGGCGGGTCGGGCCACACCTGACCGCTCCTCCTCCTCCTCCTGGAGCAACCGCGCCACCGGCCCGAAGGCGCGAGGCGCTTGTGGCCGCCCGTCGTGTTTGGCAGGGTCCGTCCGGAACCAACGACGTCAGGCAGCCCATACATGTCCAAGAAAACCCTGAACAAGGCCAATCTGGAAACGCTGGGCGCCGAAACCCTCGCGGCGCTGGTGATGGAGCTTGTGCAGGGCAACGCGGCCCTGCAGCGGCGCGCGAGGATGGAGCTGAGCGCGGCGCAAGGCCCCGGCGACGTGGCCGCCGATCTGCGCAAGCGCTTTGCCTCGCTGCGGCGGGCCACCAGCTTTATCGGCTGGCGCAAGCAGCGGGCCTTCGTCAAGGATCTGGACGCGCTGCTGACGATGATCGAGACCTCGGTCGCGCCGCAGGCCCCGGCCGACGCCTTCGAGCTGCTGTGGTCCTTTCTGCAACTCACCCCCTCGCTCCTGGCGCGCACGGATGACAGCAACGGCGCGATCGGCGGCGTCTTGCGCCGCGCGATGGAGATCCTGTCGAACGTGGCGCCCGCGGTGACGATGGAGCCCAGGCCCCTCGCCGAACGGATCCTCGACGCGGTGTCCGAGGCCGTCGCCAGCGAATTCGACGGCATTATCCCCGCAATGGCGGAAACGCTGGGCCCCGACGGGCTGGAGCACCTCAAACAGATCACGGCGCATTGGGCCGAGACCCCGCCAAGCGACCACGAGCTCGACTCCGACCGGGGCTACGGCCTGTCGTCCTCCGCCGAAGAGCGGCTGAAGCGTCACAAGGACCTGATCCGCTCGATCATCCTGGCCGATGTGGCCGATGCCCAGGGTGATGTGGACGCCTACATCGCCCGCTATTCGGCCGAGCAGCTGACCTATGCCACCATCGCGCCCAGCGTGGCCCGCCGCTTGCTGGATGCGGACCGCGTGGACGAGGCCCATCAGATCATAGAACGCGCCCGCGCCGCCGATGCGAAAAAACCGTTCCGGCGGTTGCACCATCATCTGGATGACGTCTTCGAGGAATGCCTGGAACGGCTGGGCCAGACCGAACCGCTCAAGACCCACCTCTGGCAAAGCTTCGAACAGGGGCTCAACGCGGCGCGCCTGCGAAAATACCTGAAATTGCTGCCGGATTTCGACGATATCGACGCCGAAGAGGCGGCGCTGGCCTATGCGGAAAGCTACCCGCATCCGGGCGTGGCGATCCGGTTTCTGGTGGGCTGGCCCGCCCTCGACCGGGCCGCGCGTGTGGTGCTGGCCCGGGCGCGCGCACTGGATGGCAATGCCTTCGACATCCTGACGCCCGCCGCCGACACTCTGGAGGCCGACCACCCGCTGGCCGCCACCGTGCTGCGCCGCGCGATGATCCAGGACACGCTCGACGGCGCCAAATCGAAACGCTACCGCCATGCCGCACGCCATCTGTCAGAATGCCAAGCCTCTGACGCGGCGATTTCCGACTATGGCGACATCCCGGCCCATGACATGTTCGTTGCCACCCTTCGGGACAAGCACAGCCGCAAGCACCGGTTCTGGTCTCTGGTTGACGGGTGACGCCCCCCGACCGCGCCCAGCCATTAAGGCATCCCGCCCCGTCC
>CAYGRI010000215.1:0-9109 GCA_964352155.1 uncultured Maritimibacter sp.
GCCCCGATCCACTTGTGGAGTTCAACGATACCATCACATTCTCGTTGGGCGTCGGGTGGCAGTTCAGCGAAAACTGGACGGCGCTCGCCTCGGCGATCTACGAGCCGGGCACGGATCCGCTGACCACGCCGCTGTCTCCGGTCGACGGGTTCTATGGCGGGTCCCTGGGCCTGATCTACACCCGCGGGAACACTCAGTTGCACGCGACTGTCACCGCGACCTTCCTGAATGACGCGACGCCCTATGTGGGCGCGCTGGGCACCACCGTGTCGAGTTTTGAGGGCAACACCTCTGTCGCGGCGGGGCTGAAGCTGGTGCAGCGGTTCTGACCGGATTTCCCGCGCCGCAGCGCCGCAGCCACGGTCGTCGGCAGGGCTGCGGTGCCCACGCGGCGGTCCCCGATGTCTCCCCGATGTCTCCCCGATGTCTCCCCGATGTCATTGTCCGATAGACTTCCGCGGGCCGCGTCGATACCTCTTTGCAAGGAGGAACCCCAAGTGAACAAACCATGCGAGGTGCTCGTTGTGGGTGCCGGCCCGGTGGGGCTGGTGCTGGGCATTGATCTGGCGCAGCGCGGGCGGGCGGTCACCCTCATCGACGCGCGCGCCACCCCGGACCCGCTGACGGTGCGCTGCAACCATGTCTCGGCCCGCACGATGGAGACGTTTCGTCGGCTGGGCTTTGCCGATGCCGTGCGCGCCGCCGGGTTCAGCGACGCCTTTCCCCATGACATCAGCTTTCGGACAAGGGTGACCGGGCCGGAATTCGCCCGCATCCCGATTCCCGGACGCGACGGGCGGCGGACCGGCGCGCCGGGGCCGGACACCTGGTGGCCCACGCCCGAACCGCCGCACAGGCTCAACCAGATATTTCTGGAACCCGTTATGATGGAGGTGGCCAGAGCGACACCGGGCCTGACGCTGCGGTTCGGCACCGCGTTCGAGGCGCTGGCGCAGGATGAGACGGGTGTGACGGTCACGCTGTCCACCCCGGACGGCGCCGAAGCCCTGCGCGCCGACTATCTGGTTGGCTGCGATGGCGGGGCGTCGAAGGTGCGCAAGTCGATCGGGGCCCGGCTGGAAGGCGACGCGGTCATCCAGCGGGTGCAATCCAGCTTTGTCCAGGCCCCCGGCCTGACCGCGCGGATGCAGGCCGATCCGGCCTGGGCCACGATCTGCCTGAACCCGCGCCGGAACGGGACGCTCTATACCATCGCCGAAGACGACCGCTTTCTCGTGCACAATTACCTGCGCCCGGATGAGCCGGACTTCGAGTCCGTCGATCGCGACAGCTGCCTGCGCCAGATCCTTGGGGTCGGGGCGGATTTCGCCTATACGATGATCGGCAACGAGGATTGGATCGGTCGGCGGCTGGTGACGACCAAGATGCGCGAGGGGCGGGTGTTCCTGGCGGGCGACTCGGCGCATATTTGGGTGCCCTACGCCGGCTACGGAATGAATGCCGGGATCGCGGATGCGGGCGATCTGGGCTGGCTTCTGGACGCGCGGCTGTCGGGCTGGGGCGGCAGCGCGATGCTGGACGCCTACGCGGCAGAGCGGCATCCGATCACGGAGCAGGTGTCGCATTTCGCCATGGAGCACGCCGAAAAGATGATCCGCACGCGCGGCACGGTGCCGGACGAGATCGAGGACACCACCCCCGAGGGGGAGGCCGCCCGCGCCCGGTTCGGCCAGCTTTGCTATGACACCAATGTAGAGCAATATTGCTGCGCGGGGTTGAATTTCGGCTATTTCTATGCCGGATCGCCGATCATCGTGCCCGATGGCGCCCAGGCCCCGGCCTATACAATGGGCCGCTATACGCCCTCGACCGTGCCGGGATGCCGGGCGCCGCATGTGACCCTGGCGGGCGGAGCGTCGCTTTATGATGCGTTCGGGCCGGGCTATACCTTGCTGCGCCGCGCGGGCACCGGAGGCGATGCGCTGATCGCGGAAGCCGCGGCGCGGGGCGTGCCGCTGGCGGTCGTCGATCTGCCGGACGATCCCGGCTATGACGCGCCGCTTGTTCTGGCGCGCCCGGACCAACACATCGCCTGGCGCGGTGCGGCCGACCCGGCCGATCCGGCGCCGATCCTGTCGCGCATCACGGGGCATGGCTAGGACAGGACAGCCTGCGCGATGTACCTTTCGGGGCGAGCGTTCCTCCTGCCGTTCCGGTTCGCGCCGAACCCGGCGCCGCCAGGATAGGGCAAAGTGCCGGAAGACATCTTCGCCGTGCCGATCCGCCTCGCGGGCAGCATGGGGGCGGGCCTGACCCGGCGCCGCATCCAGAAAAGAATCGTGACATCTCTTTGGCTGCTTTCGCCTTCACCATATGTTTGACTTTCGGCGGGATGGCCTTTGCAGGGCGCGGATGTCTCCGCAGCGGAGCCCCGTGTTTTCAGCCGGTGCAGCAAGAAAGGTCTTTGGATACGTGACGCATGTCTTGGTTGTTGAGGATGATGTTGCCATCGCGTCGCTCGTCACCGGGGCGTTGCGGCGCGCGGGGTACCGGGTCAGCTTTGTGGGCAACGGCCAGGATGCGTTGCGCGTTCTGGATCGGGACCCGCCGGCGCTGGTCGTGCTGGATCTAATGCTGCCGGGGATAAACGGCCTGCAGATCACCGAAAAGATTCGCAAGAAACAGGACACCCCCATCCTGATGCTGACGGCGTTGTCCGAAACGGATGACAAGGTGGTGGGCCTGCGCGCCGGGGCGGACGACTATCTTGCCAAGCCGTTTCAAACCGCCGAACTGATTGCCCGGATCGAGGCGGTGCTGCGCCGCTCCGGCCCCGGGCGCCCCCGGCGCGGCGGCGCGATCTACAGCTTTGCGGGCTGGAAACTGAACACCTTGTCGCGCGAGATCCTCAATCCAGACGGTGTCACCATCGTCCTGACCAGCACCGAGTTCGACATGCTCGCGGTGCTGTGCAGCCATGCGGGCGAGGTCATGAGCCGGGACCGGCTGGTCCGCCTGACCCAGGGCCGCCGGGTCGAGCCCTATGACCGCAGCGTCGATACGTTGATCAGCCGCATCCGCCAGAAGATCGAGCTGACCCCCGAAACGCCCGCCATGATCAAGACCGTCCGAAACGGCGGCTATCTGTTTGGCCTCCCCGTCGAAGAGATCCCGGCATGACCCGCGCGTTGGTCGGGTGGGTCGGCGGCGTGACCGGACGCTTGGGCTTTCGGGTGCAGCTGGTGCTGCTGCTGCTGCTGTTCCAGATGGGCGCCCATGTGCTGACGTTCGTGGTGTTCTGGATGTCCGCCAACCTTGAGGGCCGCCGGACGATGGCCGCGGTGGATCTGGCCGACAGTCTGTTGAGCGTGCTGTCGGTGATGTCTCCGTCCGATCTGGCGCAGGGCAGCCCGGGTCTGGACCGGCTGTTACGCGATGACCCGCGGTTCACGGTGCTGCTGGCGCCGCCTGCGGAAGTGACCGAGCGTCTGGACCCGTTGGAAACCATGATGCGTGCGGCGGCGACGGCCGATTGGCGGGACAATTTACGGGTCTATGCGTTGGACGACAGCGTCGATTGGCCGGGCCCTCCGATGCAGCCCTTTGGGGTGATCCTTCGGCTGAGTGAAGCCACATGGCTGAATTTCATTCCGAATCCGGGGATCCTCGCGCGCACGGCGCCATATCTGCTTGGGGCGATGTCCGTCGCCGTCATCTCTTTGCCGCTGGCGTTTCTGGCTGTCTGGGCCGGGGTTGCGGTGTCGGCGCCGATGGAGCGGCTGGCCAGGGGGGTCGACGCATTCTCGCGCGACATAAAGGCGATGCCGATTGAAGAGGACGGGCCACTGGAGGTGCGCCGCGCGACCGCGGCGGTCAACCGGATGCAAAGCCGGTTGCGCGCCCTGATCGACGACCGTGCCAAGACCTTGTCGGCCATCGGGCATGACATGCGCACCCCGTTGACGCGGCTGCGTCTGCGTCTGGAAAGCGTGGATGCGGGCGAGGCGAAAGAGGGGCTGGACAGCGATCTGTCCACCCTGGAGCGCATGATCGAAGACGCGCTGCGCTTCATGCGGGCCGAGGGGCAGCAGGTGCATCTGGCGCCCACCGACATGGCGATCCTGTGCCGCACGATGTGCGACGATTGGGCGGATCAGGGCCATCCCGTCTCCTGCGACGTGTCCGGCCCCGCTGTGACCCTGTGCGACGTCAATCTGATGGCGCGGGTGTTGAACAACCTTATCGGCAATGCCATCGCGTATGCCGGTGACGCGACGGTCAGCCTGCTTCGGCGGGACGACAAGCGCTTTGAGATCACCGTCGCCGACACCGGCCCGGGCATCCCCGAGGCGCTTCGGGCCACGGTGTTGAAACCGTTCAGCCGCCTGACCTCGGTCGAAGCGGGAGGCGCCGGATCGACCGAAGGCTTCGGCCTGGGCCTGGCCATCGCGCAAGAGCTGATGGCACGGCAGGGCGGGTCGCTTCGGCTGGATACGAACGTGCCGCAGGGCTTGCGAGTCGTCCTGGATCTGCCCGTCAGAGCGGCGGAAAAGGCCTGAGGCCCGCGCCGCGCGCAGCCATGGAACGCTACCTGTCCCGGTTGGCCCGGTGGGGTGGACCGCGCGATCCTTCCGGTGCCCGTGCCCGTGCCCGTTCTTTTGTCCTTACCAGTTCTTTTGCCCGTGCCCGTTCCTGTGTCAGCGTCGGGCACGGTATGGATGTATCCCGCAAAACGGAGGGGTTCGCGGCGCCGCGCGACAGGCAGAGATCCACAGCTCCGCTGTGCCTCGACGCGCGCCTTATTCCGCCGGGTGCAACCCGGTGTCCGGCGCCGCCTTCGCGCGCCAGAGCCAGCGGAACGGTTTGCCCAGATCGTCCAGAATGATCATCGTCGCCGGCACGGCCATCAGCAGGATCGGCGTCGCGATCAGGATGCCGAACCCCAGGCTGACCGCCATCGGTACCAGGAACTTCGCCTGAACCGAGGTTTCGTAGATCATCGGCAACAGGCCGAAGGCGGTCGAGATCGAGGTCATCAGGATCGGCCGGAACCGGCGCGCGGCGCTGTCCACAAAGGCCTGCGCCTTGGGCAGATCGGGGTTTTGCAGCCGGCGGCGGGCGTAATCGTCCAGCAGCAGGATCGTGTCGTTCACCACCACTCCCGCCAGCGCAACGATCCCGAACAGCGAGATAAAGGTCAGCGAATATCCCAACAGGACATGGCCAGCGATGGCGCCCAAGATGCCATAGGCCACGGTCGTCAGCACGACGAGCGGCAGGATATAGCTGCGGGTAAAGCCCGCCAGCATCGTAAAGATCAGCAGCAGGGCGACCCCGAACGCCGCGAGCATATTGGCCAGATCGTTGGATTGCTCGGCGGCCTGGCCGCTCACCGCCCAGGTCAGCCCCGGGACGGATTGCACAAGCCCGGGCAGGAAGGTGCCGGCGAGATCGCCGTTCACATTGTCGGCGGTGGTGACGCTGCTGTCGACCTTGGCCGTCACGCGCAGGATGCGGCGGCCATCGGCGCGCTCGATGGTGGAGAATCCCCGGGTCTCGGTGATCTCGGCGACGGCGGTCACGGGCACATGGTCGCCTCCGGGCAGGCGAATGCGCATGTCGTAGACATCGCCCAGGCTGGTGCGGTCCTCCTGCGGGTAGCGCACGACCACATCCATCTCTTCGGTGCCCCGCTGCAGGGTCTGGACCGTTTCGCCCAAAAAGGCGCGGCGCACCTGGCGGGCCAGATCCGAATCGGTCAGCCCCAGCGACACGCCGATGGCGTTCAGCCGGAATTCCAACTGGCGCTTGCCATATTGCAGCGAGAATTCGATGTCAGACACGCCCTGCGTCGCCTCCAGCCGGGTCCGCACTCTTTCTGCCGCGCGGAACAGTTGCGCGTCATTCGCATGGCTGAGTTCGAGGCTGACGTCGTCGCCCAAAACGAACAGACCGCTGTTGAAGATCAGGCTGTCGGCGCCGGGAAGGGCGCCGATCTCCTCGCGCCACATCTGTTCGAATTCGGTGGATCCGAGGCGGCGCAGGTCAGAGGGTTTCAGCTCCACCCGGATCTGCGCGATGTTGGAGCCAAGGCTTGCGGCCCCACCCTGGGGCCCGGCCTGCACACTGGCCTGGCCGATGGTGGCTGAGGTATTGACCACGGCCCCGGATCCGGAGGCGGCGGCGATCCGGCGGTTGACCGTGCCGACAGCGGCCAGGGCGATCTCGGACGCGCGGCGGGTCGCGGCAAAGGGGGCGCCCTCTGCCAGGGTGATCGTCAGTTCTACCCGGTCCGCTTCGGTGGGCGGAAAGAACACGAACCGCAGGAACCCGGTGCTGAACGCGGTCGCGGCGATGAACATCGTGACGATGACCAGCGCCATGGTCAGATAGGGCAGACGCACGGCGAATCCCACGAAGGGCCGGACGATCCAGCGGGTGACCCGTTCCAGCCCGGCGGAGAACAGCCGTTGCACGCGTTTCAGCGGCCCGGTGCTCCATTCCGACCCGCCCGACAGATGGGCGGGCAGGATCAACAGGGATTCCAGCAGCGAGACGACCAGTATGGCAATCACGATAACCGGCACGATAGAGATCACCTGCCCAAGCGTCCCGCTGGTGAAGGCGAGCGGGGCAAAGGCCGCAATCGTCGTCATCACCCCCAGCGTCACTGGCGCCGCGACCTGCAACAGGCCCGACAGCGTCGCCTCGAACGCTGGCTTTCGTTGCGCGCGGGCCTCGGATTGTGCGTGAAAGATGTTCTCGCCCACGACCACGGCGTCGTCGACCACGATGCCCAGCACGATGATCAGCGCGAACAACGAGATCATGTTGATCGAGGCGCCAAGATAGCCCGCAATCGCAAGCCCGCCCAGAAACGATACCGGGATCGCCAGGCTGGTCCAGAACGCCAACTTGAGGTCGAGGAACAGGACCAGCGACAGAAACACCAGCGCGAAGCCGAACAGGGCGTTGCGCAGCATCAGGTTGATCCGGTCGCGCAGCTGGTCCGTGTCATTGTCGCGCAGGATCAGCGTCATGCCCGGCGGGATGCGCACGGTTTCCAGATAATCGGTGACGGCGGATTCGACCGCGAAGGTGTCTTGGTCGGACGTGCGATAGACCGAGATGAAGACCGCGGGTTCGCCATTGAACACATTGATCAACTCGCCGTCGACAAAGCCGTCGCGGATCGTGGCAACCCCGCCCAGCAGGACCGTGGAGCCATCGGTCTGGGTCAGGATCGGGATGCTCTCGAATTCCTCGCGGGTGGTGCGTTTGGCGGGCGTGCGCAGCAGGATCTCGCCATTCGCCGTGCGCAATGTGCCCCCCGCGAGGTCCAGCGAGGCCGAGGACACGCGCTGCGCCACCGTCTCGAAGCTCAGCCCGAAGCGCTGCAGCGCCTCTTCGCTGATCTCGATCGACATCTCGTAGGCGCGCACGCCGTTCAGCACCACGTCGGACACCTGGTTGGTCGCCAGAAGATCGTCGCGCAGCCGTTCGCCCGCCGCGCGCAATTGCCGCTCGGGGAGATGACCGTAGTTCGCCAGCGTCAGGACGACGGGTTCGACGCTGGATTTTACCACCGTCGGTTCGTCGGCGCCTTCAGGCGGGAAATCGCGGATCTGATCCACCGCGTCGCGCACATCCGCCAGCACCTCGTCGGCATCGGCAAAGGAGGACAGTTCGGCGCTGATGGTTCCCACCCCCTCGGACGCGAGGGAGGTCAGGCGCTTGATCCCCGACAGCCCGGTCAGGGCGGTTTCGACCCGCGTCGTGATCCCGTCCTCGACCTCTTCGGGATTGGCGCCGGAATAGGTGACGCTGACCGTTATGGTGCGGGGGTCGATCTGGGGAAAGACCTCTGTCCGCATGTTGAAGACCATGAAGACGCCGCCCAGCACCAGGGCGATCATCAGGATATTGGCCGCCACATGGTTGCCCGCGAACCAGGCGAGCACGCCGCCGCCCTGTTTGGCGGGGGCGCTCATGGCCGGGTGCCGTCGGCAATGGTGTCGGGGCGCGTTTCGGGATAGGCCTCGGCGGTGACCGGCATGCCATTGGCGGCCCCGGCGATGGTGCCAACGGCAATCCGCGCCCCCTCCGGCAATCCGGTGACCAGCGAGGTGTCGGGGCCGCGCTGCAGGACGGTGACGGTCTCGGTCAGCTTCAGCTTGCCCTCGACCACGGTCCAGACCTGATCGAAGGCTTGCAGCGCGACATTGGGGATTTCGGCGACATTGGCGATCCGGGGACCCTGCAGGCTGACCACGGCGAAGGTGCCCGGCAGCAGGGTGTGGGCGATCACATCCTCGTCGCGCAGACTGACGATCAGCGTGGCCAGCCGGGTGGTGCGGCTGATCTCGCCATCCAGGCGGCTAACGGTCCCTTGCAAGGTGACCTTGCGGCCCAGCACCTCTGCCGCCACTTGCACCGGCGTGCCTTCGACCCGGCGCAGAACGGCCAGATCCTCTGGCGCGAACGACACCCGGACCTCGATGGAATCAAAGGCATAGGCGGTGCCATAGCTTTGGCCGTTGGTCACCTTCTGGCCCGGCGCCACCGACATCTCCACGAGCCTCCCGTCGAACGGCAGCGCAAAGCCGGCGCGGGCCAGGTTCAGTTTCGCCGTGTCCAGCGCCGCTTCGGCCGACAGAACCTGCGCCTCGGCAGAGCGGACCTGCGGGCGGCGGGCGGCCAGATCGGTGATCTCTCCCTGCCCATAGCTTTGCCATTCGCGAATCGCATTTTCGGATTGCGCCTTTTCGATATCCAGCGCGGCCAGGGCAGAGGCCAGTTCCGCCTCGCGGCGGCGCAGCTCGATCTGCAGATCCCGGGTGTCGATGTGAAACAGCGTCTCGTCCCGGGAAAACCGCTGGCCGCTGCCCAGCCCGTCCTTGACCGAGGACACGACTCCCGAGACCTCGGGCGACAGGTTGACATAGACCGATGGCTCGATGGTGCCGGTCGATGTCAGGACGACGTCGCGCTCTTGCAGGTGGATCACACGCGTTTGCACATTGGGCACATAGGTGCGGGCGTCGATCTGCACGCGGGCGGGCTGGTTGGTCTTCATATAGGTCGAGGCGGCGGTTGCCCCGGCCACAACCAGGCCGACGCCCAGCAATTGCACCGTGCCCAGCAGCAG
>CAYGRI010000216.1:0-9093 GCA_964352155.1 uncultured Maritimibacter sp.
TGCGTGCTGTCGACCAAGCTGGACCGCGATTTCGAGACCAATCGACTGGACGCCGCGCGCGCCCGCAGGTCGGTTGAGGAAAGCCTGGAGTCGCTGGGCCTCGAACGGCTGCACATCCTGCATCTGCACGACCCCGAACACTGCGCCAATCTGGAAGACATCTCCGACAGCGGCGGCGCGATGGACGAGCTGTTCAAGATGAAGGACGAAGGGCTGGTGGAGGCCGTTGGCCTCGCCATGGGCAATCTGGAGATCATGACGCGCCTGCTACCCGATTGGGAGTTCGACGCGCTGATCAGCCACAACCGCTATACCCTGCTGAACCGCTCTGCCGATGCGATGTTCGACGCGGCCCATGCGCGCGGCATCGCGATCTTCAACGCGGCGCCCTATGCGGGCGGGGTGTTGGCGAAGGGCAGCGTGGCCGCGCCGCGCATCACCTATCAGGACGCAACAGAGGATCAGTTGGCCCCCGTCCGCGCGATCGAGGAGATCTGCGCGCGCCATGGTGTGCCGACCGGGGTGGCGGCGCTGCAATTCTCCATGCGCGACCCGCGTGTCGCCACGACGATCTGCGGCGTGTCCCGGCCCGACCGGGTGCAGCAGACGCTTGACTGGGCGGCCTGGGACACCCCCGATGCCCTGTGGGAGGAGCTGGGCACGCTGCCCTATGGCACCGAGGATCCAGAGGCGAACCGGGTCTATAAACCGTGCTGACACCGCCGCCGCCGCGACGCTCGCGCCACGCCCGGGGCTTGGGGCGGGCGTGGGTCGGGGAGCGGTCTGGAGATCGGTCTGGGGCCGGGCGCGACGGAGATCCGGCAGACCATGAAGCCTGGTGTCCGGCGGCGAGTGACCCTGCGCGAAGTGGCAAAGACGGCCGGCGTGTCTCGGTCGGCGGTGTCGCGGGCCTTTACCGAGGGTGCCTCTGTCAGCCCGGCGACGCGGCGCAAGGTGATGACGGCGGCCAAGGCGTTGGGATACCGCCCCAATGTGCTGGCCAGCAGCCTGACCACACGGCGCACCAAGCTGATCGGGCTGGTGGCGGACAATTTCGCGAATCCGATCTTTCTGGTCATCTTCGACCAGTTCACCCGGCTGTTGCAGGACCGGGGCTTTCGGCCCTTGCTGGTGAACCTGTCGGATCAGACCAGCCCGGATGCCTCGGTCGAGATGCTGCTGCAATATTCGGTGGACGGGGTGATCGTCGCCTCGTCGACGCTGCCCGCCAGCTTTGCCGCCGCGTTTCGGGCGGCGGGGCTGCCCGTGGTCCACAGTTTCGGGCGCTATGCCGGAGAGGTCCAGACCCCGGTGGTCGGGGTCGATAACCTGTATGCCGGGCGGCTGGCGGCGCGGACGCTGCTGGATCACGGTTATCGGCGGCTGGGGTTCATGGGCGGGCCAGAGCTGTCCACATCAACGCTCGACCGGCTGCGCGGCTTTGCCGAAGCCAGCCCGCAGGGCTTTGCCTGTGGGTTCGCGGGGGCCTACAGCTATGACGCGGGCCATGCCGAAATGCGGCGCCTGATCGCGGTGGGCGAGACGGCGGATGCCTGGTTCTGCAGCGACGATCTGCTGGCCGTGGGCGCGATGGATGCGCTGGCGGAGGCCGGTCTTCGCGTGCCGGGCGATGTGGGTATTCTGGGGATGGATGACATGGACATGGCGCGGTGGCGCTGCATCGGCCTGTCCACCATCCGCCAGCCGTTTTCGCAGATCATCGCCGCCTCGGTCGATCTGGTGCTGTCGCTGATCGATGCGCCAGAGAATGGGCCAGAGATTGGGCCAGAGATTGGGCCGGAAAACGGGCCAGAGGTGGGGCCCGAAACGCGGCTGCTGCCCTGTCAGGTGATCCTGCGCGACACGCTCAGCCGTCTTTGAACATCGGCGGGCGGGCATCGACCCAGGCGCCATTGTCCTTGGCAGAGGCGGCGGCCGCATGCACCGCCGCGACAGAGCGCAGACCATCCTCTGCCATTGGGCACAGCCCGGGGCCCGCGCCGCCAATCTGCGCCGCAAGATCGGTGTACAGGTTGGCAAAGGCCAGCGGCATCCCCTCGGCATGGCCAACGGTCACTCGCGAGGCCTCGGTCGCCGCGTCGTACAAGCCCCCGGCTCCGCGTTCGATGATCTCTGTCCGGCCGCCGACCGGGGTGTGGAACAGTTGGTTCGGCTGTTCCTGAGACCAGCGCAGCCCGCCGGTTTCGCCAAACACTTGCAGCGTCAGCCCATGCTGCCGCCTGATGGCAATGGCCGAGGTCCACAGCCGGCAGGTGGCGCCGCCCGACATCTCGACCGTGATCATCGCGTCATCCTCCAGCGTGCGGCTGGCGATGCAAGACCGGAAGTCCGCCGTCAGGCGCTCTGCCTCTTGCCCGCTGACGAAAGAGGCCATGTGCAACGCATGGATGCCGCAATCCGCCGTCACCGCAGAGATCCCGGCCTGCGCCGGATCATAGCGCCAGCGCACGCGCGGATTGTCGGCATCCGCTGCGTCGGCATGGTGGCCGTGTGCGAATTCCGCCAGGATCAGGCGCACGCGGCCCAAATCGCCCGCCGCCACCATCGCCCGCATCTGCCGCACCAGCGCATAGCCGGAATAGCCGTAGTTCACGCCACAGATCACGCCGGTCTCGCGCGCGGCGCGGACCAGGCTTTCGCCTTCCTCCACCGTCATCGTCATGGGCTTTTCGCACATCACGTTGATCCCGGCAGAGACAAAGCCCATCGCGATCTCGAAATGCGTATGGTTCGGGGTGGCGATCGTCACCAGGTCGATGCGATCCTCGCGCGCGGCCTCGGCGGCCAGCATCTCGCGCCAGTCGCCATAGGCGCGGTCGGCGGGTACCCCCAGCCGCCGGGCATAGGCGCGGCCTGCGTCCGGGTCGGCATCCAGTGCGGCGGCGACAAAGTCGTAATACCCGTCCAACCGTGTGGCAAGACGATGCGCCGGCCCGATCTGGCTGCCTTCGCCGCCCCCCACCAGCCCCCAGTTCAGCCGTTTCATCGCTGCCTCATCCTTTGCGCGTTTGGCCCGGTTTGCGCTTGCAACCGGTTGCAAGTCGTCGTTACCTTTCGCCCAACCGCCGGTCAAATGGATTCTGCTGCCGGTGCAATCTGACCAGGGGGACCAAAGGACATGAGCGGCGACACCGTCCGACTGACGACCGCACAGGCAATCGTGCGGTATCTGGAAAACCAGTTTATCGAGATCGACGGCACCGAAACCCGTCTGTTCGCCGGCGGCTTCGGCATTTTCGGGCATGGCAATGCCCCCAGCCTGGGCGAGGCGCTGTATGCGGCGCGTGACACCCTGCCGCTGTACCGGGGCCAGAACGAACAGGGCATGGCGCTTGCGGCGGCGGGCTATGCCAAGGCGAGCCTGCGACAGCGGATGATGTTCTGCACCGCCTCGGCCGGCCCGGGGACCAGCAACATGGTCACCGCGGCGGCTTTGGCCCATGCCAACCGGCTTCCGGTGCTGTTTCTGTGCGGCGACACTTTCCAGACCCGGCTGCCCGATCCGGTGCTGCAGCAGGTGGAACATTTCGGCGACCCGACGCTGGGGGTGAACGATGCCTTCCGTTCGGTCTCGCGCTATTGGGACAGGATCACCCATCCGCAGCAGATCGTCGGGTCCCTGCCCGCCGCGCTGGGGGTGTTGACCGACCCGGCGGATTGCGGCCCGGCCTTTCTGGGGCTGGCGCAGGATGTGCAGGGCTGGGCCTGGGATTACCCGGAGGCGTTCTTTGCGCGCAAGGTGCACCGCATCCGTCGCCCGCTGCCCGACCCGCGCGAGATCGCCGATGCCGTCGCGCGCCTGACGCAGGCAGAGCGGCCGCTGATCGTCGCCGGCGGCGGCGTGCAATACAGCGGCGCGGTGGAGGCGCTGGCCCGCTTTGCCGAGGCGCATGGCATCCCCGTGGCCGAAACCATAGCGGGGCGGGCCAACCTGCTGGCGGACCATCCGCTGAACGTCGGGCCCATCGGCACCACCGGCTCTGATTCCGCCAATGCCATCGCGGCGCGGGCGGATGTGGTGCTGGCCGTGGGCACGCGGTTGCAAGATTTCACCACCGGGTCGTGGACGGTGTTCGACGCCTCTGCCGACCTGATCGGGGTGAACGTGGCCCGCCATGACGCGATAAAGCATCTGGCGCTGCCGGTCATCGGCGACGCCCGCGAATCGCTGACCCAGTTGGGCGCCGCGCTGGGCGGCTACGCCACGCCCGAAAGCTGGCGCGCCGAGGCCAGCAAGGAGCGGGCGGCCTGGGACGCCTATGTCGCGCAGAACACCGCCGTGGGCAACGGACCGGCCAGCTATGCCCAGGCCATCGGGGTGATCAATGCCGCCTGCGATCCGCGCGACCGCATCGTCGCCGCCGCCGGGGGGCTACCGGCCGAGGTGACGGCGAACTGGCGGACCCTGTCGCCGGGCACGGTCGATGTGGAGTTCGGCTTTTCCTGCATGGGCTACGAGATTGCCGGGGGCTGGGGCGCCCGCATCGCCCAGTCCGAGGCAGAGCCGGACCGCGATACGATCGTGTTCTGCGGCGACGGCTCCTATCTGATGATGAACAGCGATGTCTATTCCTCGGTCCTGACCGGGCACAAGATGATCCTTCTCGTGCTCGACAACGGCGGGTTCGCGGTAATCAACAAGCTGCAGCAGAACACCGGGAACGAGTCCTTCAACACCCTGTTCCGCGACACCCCCACAATCAAGAACTCTGTCGCGGTGGATTTTGAGGCGCATGCCCGCGCGATGGGGGCCGAGGCGGAAACCGTGGCCTCACCGGCCGAGCTGGAGGCGGCGTTCCGGCGGGCGCAGGCGGCGGACCGGACCTATGTGATCGTGATGCAGGTGGACCCCTACGAAGGCTGGACCGACCGAGGCCACGCCTGGTGGGAGGTGGGCCTGCCTGATGTCTCTGACAGCGAGTCGATCCGCAAGGCCCGTGCCAAGCAGGACGCCGGACGCGCGATCCAGCGCCGCGGCGTCTGACACCGGGCGCGCCCGATCCCGCGTCGCGACATCTCAAGCCGGACCGGGGCAGTGTTTGCAAGGCGCGGGTCCGGTCGCTCCGGCAGGAGACGTCGATTTGGCACAGCAAGTTCTGGATCCGTCCCGGAAGCGGCCCCGGGCAGATCCCTCTGCCGACACTGGCAGCGCGGCGCGTGTCGATGTCGGCAACCCGCTGATCCCGCTGGTCTATCTCAACTCCGTCACGTTGCGGTAGGGCGCGACGTTTGACAGCATCTCGCCGGGATCGGCCAATGGCAGGGGGGGAGGTGGCGGTTGCGGCCACGCGCTTGTGGACCGCCCACTTTGACCTGGACCGCCAACCGGGGCTTTTGCTCCCGATGTTGGGAGGGCCGTTTCACCCGGGCGCAAGCCCCGTCAACGCGAAGGGGGCGGGTGTTTGGCCGCTCCGGATGTGGCGCGGGGATCCGATCTGCCCCATACCGCGATCCGAAGAAGGGGCTGAGCGCCCGATCTGCCCGCCGCCGTGCCGGCTGTGCCGGGACCGACACGCGCGCGAGGGCGGGGGGACCGCCGGTTGCGCCTGCATTGACTTCGCCGGGAAAAGCCCTCAGTTCTCCCCCCGAGCGAGGCAGAAAGGGATGCAGCCGATGTCGATACCTCAGTCGGGCGGCGGCCCTGTCGAGCGGCAGGACCAGCTTGCCGAATATCTGGCCGATGGCTGCAAGCCCAAGGAAGACTGGCGCATCGGGACCGAACACGAGAAGTTCGGCTATTGCCGCGACACCCACAGGCCGTTGCCCTATGAGGGGCCGCGCTCGATCCGGGCGATGCTGGAAGGGCTGCGCGACCGCTACGGTTGGGCGCCGGTGCTGGAGGCGGGCAACATCATCGGGCTGGAAAAGGACGGCGCCAATGTCTCGCTGGAGCCGGGCGGGCAGCTGGAGCTGTCGGGCGCCCCGCTGGAGACGATCCACCAGACCTGCGACGAGGTGAACGAGCATTTGCGCCAGGTCAAGGATGTGGCGGACGAGATCGGCGTGGGTTTTATCGGGCTGGGGGCGGCGCCGGAATGGCACCACGAGGATATGCCGATGATGCCAAAGGGGCGGTATCGGCTGATGACCGGCTATATGGACAAGGTGGGGACTCACGGCACCCAGATGATGTACCGGACCTGTACGGTGCAGGTGAACCTCGACTTTTCGTCCGAGGCGGACATGGTGCAGAAGATGCGCGTGGCTCTGGCGTTGCAGCCGGTTGCGACGGCCTTGTTCGCCAATTCGCCGTTCTTCGATGGCAAGGTGAACGGGCACAAATCCTGGCGTTCGCGGATCTGGCGCGGGCTGGACGATGCGCGCACCGGGACGCTGCCGTTCGTGTTCGAGGACGGGTTCGGGTTCGAACGCTGGGTGGACTATGTGCTCGATGTGCCGATGTATTTCGTCTACCGCGACGGGGTCTATATCGACGCGCTGGGCCAGTCGTTCCGGGACTTCCTGAAGGGCGAGTTGCCCGCGTTGCCAGGCGAGATTCCGACCCTGTCCGACTGGGCCGATCATCTGACCACGGTGTTCCCGGAAGCCCGGGTGAAGAAATTCATCGAGATGCGGGGCGCCGATGGCGGCCCCTGGCGGCGGCTGTGTGCGCTACCGGCGCTGTGGGTCGGGCTGGTCTATGACCAGTCCGCGCTGGATGCCGCCTGGGATCTGGCCAAGGACTGGGATGCGGAAACGCGCGAGGAATGGCGGGTCGCGGCTTCTGTCTCGGGTCTGGATGCGGTGGTGGGCGGTCGGTCCATGCGGGATCTGGCGCGCGAGGTGGTGGATATCGCGCGGTCCGGTCTGAAAGCGCGCGCCCGGCCGGGCCTGGGCGGCATGGTGCAGGACGAACGGCACTTCCTGCATGCGCTGGAAGACAGCATCGAGAACGGCAAAGTGCCGGCGGACGAGCTGTTGGACCGGTACAATGGCGATTGGGGCGGCGATCTGAGCCGGATTTACGAGGAATACGCCTACTGAGGCGCCGTCCTCTCTGTCACCTAGCGGAGCGCCTTCGGCGCAAGACCTTGTGTGAGTCTGGCGCCTCGCCGCATGGGGTCGGCTGTCGTGGCGGAGGGCGGGCGTGGGGTTGGCTTGAACAGGGGATGGGGTCTTAGGTCTTTTCGCCGATCCTGGGTTCGGTGCCGGTGCGCAGCCGGGCGATGTTGGGGCCGTGTTTGTACAGGATCAGCGCGGACATCAGGGCGATCAGCACCGCCCCGTGCCAGTGGTAGAAGATCAGCGCAAAGACGGGCGCCAGCATCGATGCGACGATGGCCGAGAGCGAGGAGATGCGGAACAGCTTTGCCACGGCCAGCCAGGTAGCGCAGGCCAGCAAACCGACCGGCCAGCTAAGGGCGATCAGCGTGCCCAGGAAGGTCGCCACGCCCTTGCCGCCCCGGAACCCGGAAAACACCGGCCACAGATGCCCTGCCATGGCGAACAGCGCCGCGATGCCCGCCGCGCTTTCGTCAAAGATCGCGCGGGCCAGCAGGACCGCCGCCGCGCCTTTGCCGGCGTCTCCGATCAGGGTCAGGAGCGCGGCCAGCCTGTTGCCTGTCCGCAGCACATTGGTCGCGCCGATATTGCCCGACCCGACGCTGCGCAGGTCGCCCAGCCCGAAGATCCGCGCCATCAGCAGGCCGAAGGAGACCGAGCCCAGCAAGTAGGACAGGACAGCGGTTACAAGCATGGGCAGCATCAGGGGGCCTTTCGCAGTTCAGGCCTTATCCTGTCGAGAATTGCGGCCGGGGAAAAGGCGCAAAACGCGTCGGCCCCCGAGCAGGCATGGATCAATGGACCGTCGCGATCAGCTCAAGCACCTTTGGCCCCAGACCTTTCACGATGACGGAGACTCCTTCCGCGCTGGGATGGATGCCGTCGCGTTGCATATAGGCGGTGACGGCGCCGTCGCGGTCGTCGCCCACCGCCTCCATCAGCGGGGACAGGAAAGTGGGGCCCAGCAGCACCTGATATTCCGCGGCCAACTCGCCATACATCGCGTCGAAGTCGCGCTTGTAATCGGGGCCGTAGTTGCCGGGCGCCGACATGGCGAACATCAGCACCTCGACCCCGGCTTCCGCCGCCGCCTGGAGGATGCCCGCGAGGTTCTCCTTGGCCGAGGCTGGGTCGATCCCGCGCAGCAGATCGTTGCCGCCCAGCGTGACGATCATCGCGTCCACATCCGGGGTCAGCGTCCAGTCCACCCGGCTGAGGCCGCCGCGCGTGGTGTCGCCCGAGACGCCGGCGTTGCGCACCTCTGCCGCGACGCCCTGATCCGTCAGCCAGGCCTGCAACTGCGGCACGAACCCTTCGTTCATCGGCAACCCGTAGCCTGCGGTAAGGGAATCCCCCAGGGCCGCGATCACCACCGGCTCTGCCGAGGCCGCCGCGGGCAGGAGCAGAACCGCGGCGGCGAACTTGCGAAGCGCGCGCCCGGCCCCATATGCCAAGGATCGCGCCCGGAAAAGGACCTTGCCCATGACCGACACCGTCGTTTCGCTGACCGATGCCCGCCTGTCCCTGGCGGGCAATGCCGGGCGGGTGGATATCCTTAAAGGCATCACGCTCAGCGTGCCGCGCGGGGAAACGTTGGGGCTGGTCGGTCCGTCTGGCAGTGGCAAGTCGTCACTCCTTATGCTCATGGGCGGGCTGGAGCGTGCCACCGGCGGCAAGATCGAGGTGCTGGGCCAGGATCTGACGGCGATGGGCGAAGACGCGCTGGCCCGGTTCCGTCGCAATCATATGGGCGTGGTGTTCCAATCCTTCCACCTGATTCCGACGATGACGGCGCTGGAAAATGTGGCAACGCCGCTGGAACTGGCCGGACAGGCCGATGCGTTCGCGCGGGCCGAGGCGGAGTTGGCCGCCGTCGGGCTGGCGGAGCGGGCGGGGCACTACCCGGCGCAGCTGTCGGGCGGAGAACAGCAGCGGGTCGCGCTGGCCCGGGCAGCGGCGCCTCGGCCCGACATTCTGCTGGCGGATGAGCCGACGGGCAATCTGGACGGGACCACCGGCGGCACGATCATGGATCTGCTGTTTGGCCTGCGCGACCGGCATGGCGCGACG
>CAYGRI010000217.1:0-9091 GCA_964352155.1 uncultured Maritimibacter sp.
GACGCTCTATGCGGTTCGTTTCGTCGTACAAATGGAGTGTATTTGGAGGGTATCATTGCATCTCACGATCCTGCTCAACACGGATCGTCAAATCGTAATCATCCCGGAACCCGCAATGTGGCGCTCAGACACCGCTTACGCCGCAATCATCTACACCCTGATCGAAACCGCCAAACTCAACGGCGTCGATCCTCAAGCCTGGCTCTCATGGGTGCTGAGTCGGATCGCTGACCACAAAGCCAACAAGCTCGATGAACTCATGCCGTGGCGCTACGCCTCGCAAATGCCGTAGCACTCTATCAAGCCCAAGCACCGCGCCCAGACCGAACGCTTACCCGGCACCGGCAAGACGCACATTTCCATCGCCTTGAGAACCCGCCTGGTCAGCCAGGGAAAGAGGGTTCGGTTCTGCAACGCCATCGATCTGATCAATGCCCTGATCGCAGAGCAGGCCGAGGGAAACACCGGGAAGACCATCAAGCAACTGACCGCTCTGGATTGCGTCATCATCGACGAACTTCGGTATATCCCGTTCCCAAAGTCCGGAGGGTCGCTGCTGTTTCATCTGATCAGCAAACTACATGAAACAACCGGCGTCATCATCACGACCAACCTCGAATTTAGCGAATGGGTGTCAGTCTTCGGTGACGCCAAGATGATCACGGCGTTGCTTGATCGTGTCACGCATCACTGCAGCATCATCGAGACGGGCAACACATCCTACATCCTCGCCCAGAGCAAATCCCGCCAAAAAACTGACCCACCCCGGGCCACTTTTGAATGCACATCGACAGTTCAAAGCCTTGGCGGCAGGTCCGGGATCACGTCACGGGCTTACACCAAACCAAAGCAGGATCGCGCCACAATGACAATGTCAACGTGACAATGTCTATGGCCGCCCCCGGGTCTACGGTTGAACCCTGCACCCCGGGAGCGTGCCAACTCACGAAGCTTGTCTGAATTCAGTGGCTTGCGGATCCGAACCCACCTGGTCCCCGACCTTAAACTTGCCCGCGAGACGTGTCAGCCCCTTGGCAGCCGTCGCCAGCGATTGGCTCGCTGCCGTGGTCTCTTCAAACATCGCCGCATTCTGCTGGGTCGCTTGATCGATCGTGCTGATCGAAGAATTTATTCCCGCCAGCCCATTGGCTTGTTGCGCGGCCGCTTCCGCAATCTCCGCCACATGTTCCGCCGCTTCATCGATCGAGGCAAGCATCTCACGGATCGTCTCACCCGTCTGCGCGACAAGCCCGACACCCTTGCTCACCTCCTGCGAGCTCCGCCCGATCATGTCCCCGATCTTATTCGCGGATTCCGCGGCCTGAACGGCAAGAGCGCGAACTTCGGACGCCACAACGATGAAGCCCCTCCCACTCTCACCCGCTCTGGCCGCTTCGACACCGGCATTCAGCGCCAGCAGGTTTGTCTGAAAGGCGATCTTGTCGATCACATTGATCGTTTCCGAAATGCGCGTCGAGAAATCTGCAATGAGATCCATCGCTTGTATCGCATCCTGGACGACGCTTTCGCTCAACCGCGCCTTCTCCATCGACGTCTTGACCAGCAGATTTGCTTTCTCTGCGCCCTTTGCGGCCGAGGCAATCGACATTGTCAAATTGTCCAGGGCGGCAGACGTTTCTTCCAGATTGGCCGCCGTTCTCTCTGTTCTGGTGGACAGACTGTCGGCGGATGTCGCAATTTCACTCGAGTTGTTAAGGATTTCACTCGCGCTTCCGGCGATCTGTATGATGGCCTGCTCAAAATTCTCCGCAGAGAAATTTGTTTCTTTCTGCAGTTTGGCGAAGGCACCGCGGAAGTCGCCGTTCATGCGCGTAGCAAGATCTCCGCCTGCAAGGTCTTGAAACACGCTGGAGGCCGCTTCCAGGCCGACCTCAAACGTCGAGAGCAGCGAGTTCACCCCTTTCTTGACGTCGTTGAGGGAGTTTTGGTCGAAATCACTCGTGATACGCTTGCTGAAGTCGCCGTTTTCCGCCGCCCCGATGACAAACGACAGCTCTTCTTCGAGCGTTCGCGACTCGGCCGCGCGATGATCCGCCAGGGCCTTTTCTTCTTTGATACGCGCCGCTTCCTCGACCGCGCGTGCCTCTTTCGCCTCAAGCGCGTCTTTCTCGACCCGCGCCTGATCCAGCCTGGCCTGTTCGCGGGCGTGCCTCAGCTTTTCGGATTCCACCGCATTGTCGCGGAACACCGCCAGAGCGCTCGCCATCTTGCCAATTTCGTTCGCTGCATTTGTCCCCGTGATCTCAATCTCGAGGTTGCCGCCCGCCAGCTCCCGCATGTTGTCGGTCATCTGTTTCACAGGTCCGGTGATGGATCGGATGATCGAAACCGTGCTCAAGACACAAAGCGCAAGACTAATGCCTGAAATAACAAGAAATATATTTCCGAAATGCCCCGCTTTTTCAATCGAATTCAGTGCCTCATCATTGATCGAGTCGCGAGATTTGCTGGCGGCACTAATCGCTGTACTGATCAAATCGATGAACGCGTCGTCGGATGAATTTACCATCATCGTTCCGGCATTCGGCTCGATTGACAGCATCATCAACGCCTCTTGCGCAGATGAGATATAGGCCAAGGCTCTGTCTCTGGTAACATCAACGACCGAGTCCGGCTCCACGGCCTCTGCGTTTGCGGCGCTTCCTTCTGCGGCCTCTTCTTCTGTGGCGTTTTCCTCAGTCGCGTTTTCCACTCCAGCGCCGTCCGTTGCGGCGGTTCCCTCGTCATCCTCCGCAACCTCATAGAAGGCCTGAAGCGAGGCCAGTGCCGTACTGGCCTTCTCAAACTGACGGTCGAGACTGGGGCCGGTCAATCCGGTGTTCGCAAGAGCACTGCTGCGCACAACTTCCAGATGGGCGCTTTCCAGCAACCCGATGGTCTGTGAAATCTGTTCCAGTTGCGGCAGTGCCTCTTCCGCCGTGTAGATCAAGTGATCCTTCAGGATCGAAAGAGCCGATCTGGCGAACACCACGGTGCAAACCAAAGACAGCACCACGATGGAAACGAGTACCAAGCCCTTCTTTCGCAGGCTAAAATCTTTAAAGTAGGAGAGCATCCCTAGACCCCTGATGGAAATTGCCTCACGAAATCAAGCTTCGACATGTTTGAGACGGAGCGTGACGATCTTGACACGATAACTGACGTAGACGCCTGAGCCGACGTAGTAATTGTCGCCCAAACGCACGATGCGGTACTTTTTCTGCTCGATTCTTTCGGTGCCGGGGTTGCTTCATGTATCGTCGACCCAAAAACCGCCATGATCGTGCGTTCTGTCCTTGTTCGCCCGCACAAGATACTTTCCGTCGGCATCTTTGTGGCCGTCAAGACTGATCCCGCCCCCCCGGGCTTTGCCCAATGGGCGACGCGCACGACGTCATTCTCCCCCACGATCACGCGTAGGACCCGATCATGGAAAACGGCGTTCGACGTGTCGCTTACGCCTGCGGCCAAAGCGTCCAATCCGCTGACCTCGCACAACGCCACGGCGCGGTCCATCACGGCAAAGGCTTCTTCCTCTGTTCCATAGGTTTTCGCCTGCGACATGACCGGAGAAAGCGCCACGATCAGAACCGCGAGAAATCTCATCATCATCCAGCAGAACCTCCATAATTACGTCGCTCGTACACCAAGAAACTGAACCTGAGCTTAAAAGGCACTGCCGTTCCCTTTTGCCCGCACGTCTATTGCTCCGAGAGAGCACCGCGAAGCTCCTGACAGACTTGCCTTCACATCATCAAGCTCCGGCACACGGGTGCCAGAGCTTTACATGTTTCACGCTTCACTCGACATAAGCGCCGACGCCCAGGTAGAAGTTGTCACCGAAACGAACGATGCGGCTTCTTTTCTGGGCAATTTTCTTGGTCGAGGGATCGGTCCACTTGTAGTCGACCCAGCCATCCCCTTCACTGGTCGCCAGTTCTTTCATAGCGACGAAAAGAAGCAGTCCATCGGTATCTTTGAGGCCATCAAGGTTCTTACCCACCAGCGCCGGGTTTACCCCATGCGCGACCAGCGGACCGTCCAACTCGCCGATAAAGACGTAGAGATCACGGTCGTGAAAGTCCGCGTTTTCAGGGTCTTGTACCGCGGCGATCAGAGCGTCGATGCCGTTGGCCTCATAATATGCGACGGCGCGGTCCGCCATGGCCGAGGCTTCATCCAAGGTTCCGCGAGGTGTCGCGTGCGAAAGGGCCGGAGCAAGTGCAAGTACCAAAACAGCGAAAATTTTCTTGAGCATTTTCAGCATCTCCATTGTTGAGCTGCCTCCGGTTACCACAGAGAATCCAAAGATAGATTTAGTGCACGAAGCATATCACACCCAAGGACCTCTCATTCACTCACATCAGATGTCTTTCGACTGTTTTTTCATCGACCGTTGGTGGCACCTTGTGAAACTTTGGACAGTTTTTCGGTCAACCGCACTCTAAAGCGCGAAAGTTAAGTCAAAGGGAATGGAGTTCATTGGTTATGTAAATCCGGGGCTGTGCCATAATTATTCGGACCTGACCATTTCCAGCACGAGAAAGACTGTCTCTATCGGGCCGTCCTGACAGGGTGAAGTTTCCCGCGACAGGTTCAGCCATGAAATCCTGCACCTGCAAAGCCCCGCGCCTGGGGTTGGCGGCCTGTCGATGGTAACGAATTCACGCCAGGATCGATATGATCGGCCACTTTCAGGCCTTTTGGCGGACGTTTCTTGGCCGTTTCAATACAACCCAAGATCCGGAAGGGAAGACCCGTTCCGGACCGTTGGGTCCCAAATAAGAAGCCCGCCTTGTTGGCAATACAAAGCGTTGCAGGCCGAACACTGTCGCTTGCGGCCCCGTGGCTTTGCACGGCCCCCGCAGACCGTCCGCATCGATGGGAAGATCGGCGAATGCCCGGGCGTCACGCGTAGCCGGGAAGCCCCTGCCGGCTCTCCAGGAACCGCTTCACCTCGGGCATCTGCAGCACTGCGTCGGTCTGGTCATCGCTGAGATAGCCCCGGTCGAAATGCTTCGACTTGTCCGTGATTGTGACATCCTCCAGGGCCAGGTCGAGGTCGAGAAAGCTCTGAATCCGCTGCAAGGTCGGTCCGGCGTCGAACACGAGCTCTTCATAGGTGACGTGCAGCACGTTTTCATGCGCCTCCACCCGCTCCACAGCCGCCAGCGCCTCTTTCCAGACCGCGACCATCGCGTCGAATTCGGTGAAGGCTTTCCACCAGTCCTTGCCCTGCCGCGCCATTTCGGTCCGGCGCAGCATGGAATTCACCGTGTCCAGCGGATGCCGGGTTATATGCAGATACCGCGCACCCTCGATCGACAGGATGCGCGGAACAAAGCTAAAATATGTCGGAGTCTTGTCGCCCCAAAGCCGAAGCGGCACATCCCCGTTCCGCTGACACTGGTGCCATGTGTAGGCGGACTGGATCATCGGCCACAGGCCCGCAATCGAAAAATTGTATTGCAGGACGCTCTGGTTCAGCGTCTCGCGCTCTGACATGGCGCGCTCGCCCACCGTCTGGTACACCCGCTGCCGCCGCTCGCGGGTTGAAAACGGCTTGGCCATGGCATCATATTTCAGAAGCAGGTTTTCTTCCGAAGAGATATAGCAGGAGGGGTCCGTGTTCAGGATCTCGGCCAGAACACTGGTGCCGCTGCGCGGGCAGCCGCCGATGAACAGGGGCGAAAAGCCGGTCTCCGCCACGGTCACGTCTCTTTGGTGATGATGAACGCCCGGCCCGCCCAGCTGTATTGGAAGTAATCCTGGGCATAGATCTCTGGGTGCCGGGCCAGCCAGTCGTTGAAGGCCTTGTGGACGCCCTTGTCGCGCCGGCCGCGATAGCAATACCAATCATCGAAAATCAGAACCGCGCCATCGGCGAGCCGGTCTGTCAGGAATTCCAGGCAGGTATCGGCAGAGGAGGCAAGATCGCAGTCAATATGCGCCACCGCGACCCTGCGGCCGTCCAGCTTTCCAACCCGGTCGGGATCGTGCAACGAGTCTTCAAAGAACCCGGGGATCAGGTCGTAGACAGCGGGATCGGCGCCGCCCTCGGTCAAAAGCTGCGCGACGCCGTCGATGGTGGTGTCACCGAACTGACCTTTGGTGAAGACGCCATATTCATCCAGGGAATCGTCCGACCGGAGGTCGGGCAGCCCTTCGAAGGAATCGAAGCCGACGAAGTGCTGGATGTTCTTGCGGCCCGTCGTCTCTTGCCACATGCCATTGATCTGGATGGCGCGGACCAGCGAGGTGCCCTTCCACACCCCGAATTCCCAATACTCGCCATCGATTTCGGACTTGTAGGCGAACTCGATCGCCTTCGACAAACCGCCCATACGGTTGACGCCGGCCTGGATTTTGTGAGGTTTGAAGATCATTCTGCGACCTGTCTGTTCTTTTGTTTCGCTCAGCCGTCCACGGCGCGGCACCTCGGGCGCTTATGGGCGACGGAGCGGCGGGAGGCAAGCGTCGCCCCCCTGCCCCGGGCGACGGCTAAAGGAGTTCAATCAGAGATGTCTGCGCCTTTTCCATGTCGAGAAGCACGTCCTTCACGCGGAACCGAATGTCTCCCTGATCGGCGTCCTTGCGCAGATCGAAGATCAGATAGCTGTCGTCATGCGAATGCGCGTGCAACAGATCGCGGTAGGACGAAAGCGGGTAGTGAAAGCCGCAAGACTTGCCACTATAAATAACATCGAACTTCAGATCCGGATCGATCTTGAGGTTTCTGGCATCCAGGAAGTCATACGTCAGGCCCCGCCGGTCCCATTCGCTCCGCAACTCTTCCTCGGTCAGGTAGAACCCCATGTCGTCGACCGACCCGAACTCCGTCAGACGCGCTGGCGTGGCCGCGGGCGCGACCGGGCGCGATCCGTCCAGCAGATACAGATGGGTCCCAAAGCGCTGTTGGATCATCCCCGCCTCGATCGCCAGACCGGCCCCGATGTCCAGAAGGCGCGCGGGCGGTGTCGCGAAGGCTTTCGAGAGCACCTCGAACTTCTTTTGCCGCTCTGCCTCGAACCGTTCATTGCCTGTCCAGGTTTGCAACCATTCGCTCTTGTTTGACATGTCCTGCAACAATCCCATCCGCCCGTGAAGATCTGTCCATGACGATCCGCCAAGGACATCGTTCCGCCCAAAGGGCGCCCTGTGCCTTGCGGCGGCCCTGCGCACACCGCCAGACATCCCTTACCCCGCTGGCGCCGTCAACGTGGTTTTCGCGGCCCCGTCGCGTTGACGGCCAATTGCCCGGCGTATAGATCCGAACCTGTACAGGCAGGCGCACCCTGTACAGGGAGGAAGACCGGGCCGATGAAAAAACACATAATTTGCTGTGGGCTCCCGCTGTCCGGACTGGACATTCTATGGTCCAAACTGGGGCGCAGCCTGCCGAAGGGGGTCAAAT
This sequence comes from uncultured Maritimibacter sp., assembly GCA_964352155.1. Lineage (GTDB taxonomy): Bacteria > Pseudomonadota > Alphaproteobacteria > Rhodobacterales > Rhodobacteraceae > Psychromarinibacter. The sequence goes on from CAYGRI010000217.1 coordinate 7,415, forward strand.
CCGGCCCGCTTGGCCTGGCTGCCGAACAGACGCAGACCGCCAAGGTCCATATCGCCACAGCCTGCGAAAGCGACCTCCTGCGGATCGACAAGATCGTGGCGCATTGTCAGGCGCAGAAGATGCGGCCCCGTTTCATCGTGAGCGTCCGCGACTTCCGCGAGATCCTGTCGATCCGGCATCCGCGCTTTCCGCATCAGGCGGCGGTTGACAGCGATTATGCCATCCGCTTTGACGGCGACACGGCGGTGAGCCTGACCGATCCCGGGCTTTGGCCCACGGCGCAGGCACTGGCCTTCCTCCTCGCCCGCGAGGACCTGGATGTGCTGGTGGTCGACCACCACTACCTGATCAACACCCCCGAGCGCGAGCGCTTGCGGATTGAGGCGTTTCTGGGCCTGCACATCGACGCGTCCTTCCACGATCCGCCCGCCCCCCTGCCCGAGCACGTGGATTGGCAAGCGCCCGCCGCGCTTCAGGACATTGCAACGGTTTTTCGCAAGGCCCCGAAGCTGCAAAAGTATCTGCGGGGGCTGGGGTTCGAGACCAGTGACCTCTGGCTGGGGCGTCTGCCGCCGAGGGCGCATGCGGAACAGGGCACCATCGTCGCGTTCTACACCAAGGACAGCCTGTACGAGGCCGAGGCGACCCGCATGGCGGCCTCTGCCCAGGCGGCCGGTCTCAAGGTCCATCTGGTTCCGGTGTCCGACGAAGGATCCTGGGTCAAGAATGTCCGGATCAAGCCCGGAGTGCTGGCTGATTTGCGCGAGCGGATCGCGGGGCAGCTTTTGTATGTCGATGTCGACGCGATCTTTCACGCCGATCCCTGGCCGTACCTGAGCGATTGCCGCCAGGATGTCGCCTTTTGCGTGATGCGGGACGGGCTTGCGCGGTCGGGCACGGTCCTTCTCAACGACACCCCCGGCGCGCGGGCGTTCCTGGCCGATTGGCAAACCAGGCTGGAGGCAGAGACCGAAGCATGGGACCAGACGCCCCTGGTCGCCATGCTCGCCGACAATCGGACCGCCCCCCGGCCGGACTATACGATCGCGCTTTTGCCGGTGCCGTTGTGCTACGTCTTCGACCGGCATCCGCACAAGCTTGCCAACCCGCCCGCGGTCCCTGTGGTAGAGCATCTGCAGGCCAGCCGCGAAGCGGACGACAAACGGCAGGCGCCGGGCGGCGAGGCCAGGTTGCAGCGCCGTCGCGAGCGGCTTCAGGCGCTGTCGGACGATCCCGCGTCGCTGCCCGTGGCGCCCGCCCCGGCAGAGGAACCGTCGACCATCCAATCCCATGTCCGGCTTCTGGAACCCAGCGGCCCGCGGCCCGCCAGCGGCCGCTCGATCTACGTCGCCCGTCCGCGCATGGACGTGTCGTTCAAGAAGGGAAAGCACCCGGTTCCCGCCGAGGAAGGCCCCCCGACCACAGCCTTGCGCGCCCGCGGCGAAGCGTTCTTTGCGGGCCTGGCCGAGCACCACCTCGAGCGCGGTGACACGGTCACGATAGAGACCCGGCCACTGTGGCAATTCGACCGCGAAGAATTGGTCAAGACGGCGCAGCGCTACGATACGCTCTACTTTCCGCACAAGAACCGCGATCAGTTCCCCATCGGGGAGAATGCGCTTTACTACAAGCCATCGGCGTTCGAAGATTTCGTCACCGTCGACAAGGCGGGCTGGG
>CAYGRI010000218.1:0-5706 GCA_964352155.1 uncultured Maritimibacter sp.
GGGCAGGGCCTGTCGGGTCTCGGTCCGTGTGCGGCGTTCTGGGCTCTTCGGCGCGAAGGCGACCTTGGGGTGCAACAGCCGTCTGCGCCGAATGCGGCAGGCGCCCGAGCTTTGCAAACCCGGCCTCGGACCGGCATTCGACAGCGCGCGCCCCAGCGGGCAACGCGCGTTAGTCGAGGGTGATCCGGATGTCGCGCATCATCAGTGTCACCGGCACCGCGTTGGAATTGGCGGTGATGCCGATCTGCACCCGGTCCACCGCGCTGTCCGCCCCGGCGGGCGGCAGGGTGCGCCCGCTGTTCGTCAGGACCGGGGCGCCTTGCAGCGTCACCTCGGACCGCCCGCTGGTGTCGGAGGCCAGGGTCAGCGTCCAGCCGATGCGCTGCCAGGCGCCGCGCGTCAGACGCTCTGGATCCCGGACGGCCCAGGCGTGGCGTTCGCCGATCTTCTTTCGGTCCACCCGCAGCCCGGCGTCGCGCAGATAGAGCCGCAGGCCAGGGTTTCCGGGCAGGCCGCAGCGTTTGCATTCCACGTCGATCAGCACGATGGAATTCGCTGGGCTGTCGGGCGGCAGGAAGACCTCTGCCGAGACAGAGACGCGGCGCCCGGCGGGCATCGCCTCGAACGGCACGATCAGCGCCGCCTTGCCCACCGTGCCGGCCTTGGCATCCGCCTCGAACCGCAGGGCGGGGCCGTCTGCGGTGTCGCCGCAGGTGATCGCGCCGCGTTGCAATTGCAAACGCAGGTCGGCGGGCAGGGTGCCGGTGTCGCACAGGCCGTCCGATCGCCACTCTGCCGCGTGGGCAGCGGGCGCGAGCAGGGCCAGGCAGAGAGGGATCCATCGCATGGCCCGATCCTAGCCGCCTTCCGCGCCCCTGGCAGCAACAAAATCACATGGCGGCTTGCCTTTTCCACCGGACTTGGGTCGATGATACCGCCATCGCCATCGCCATCGCCATCGCCATCGCCAGGGCCAGGGAGAGACGCCAATGGACGACAGTATCGCGAGGCTGGACACAAACGCCGTCGCCACCTGGCTGTCGGCGCATATGCCCGGGTTCCGGGGGCCGCTGCGGGCCGAGAAATTCGCGACCGGGCAGTCGAACCCGACCTATCTGTTGCAGGCGGCCTCGGGCACTTACGTCTTGCGGCGTAAGCCGCCCGGGGTGTTGCTGAAATCCGCCCATGCGGTGGACCGCGAGTTTCGGGTGCAGCAGGCGCTGGCCGGCACCGGGGTGCCGGTCGCCCCCATGCAGGTCCTGTGCCGGGACGAGCGCGTCCTGGGCGCCATGTTCTATGTGATGGATGCCGTGCCCGGCCGCAGCTTCGAGGATCCGGCCCTGCCCGGCATGGCGCCAGAGACCAGGCGCGCGATGATGGACGAGATGGCACGAGTGCTGGCGGCGATCCATTCGGTGGATCTGGCGGCCACGGGGCTCGCTGATTTCGGCCCCTCCGGCAATTACTTCGACCGCCAGATCGACCGCTGGACGCGGCAATACCGGGCCACCGCCACCGAGGATCTGCCAGAGATGGAAGCGCTGATCGACTGGCTGTCGGCGCATGTGCCACCAGAAGACGGGCGCTGCACGCTTGTGCATGGGGACTACCGGCTCGACAATCTGCTGTTCGCTCCGGCCGGCCCGCGCTGCGCCGCAGTGCTGGATTGGGAATTGTCGACGCTGGGCCATCCCTTCGCCGATCTGGCCTCCGTGATCATGCAATGGCGCCGGCCGCCGGGGGCCGAAGGGCGGGGGCTCGCCGGGATCGACAGGGCCGCGCTGGGCCTTCCGCCGGACGGGGCCTTCGTCGATCTCTATTGTCGGCATATGGGGCTTGGCGAGATCGGCGGTTTCGGCTTTTACTTGGCCTTCGCCTTCTTCCGGATGGCCGCGATCCTGCAGGGGGTCAAACGCCGCGCGCTGGAGGGCAATGCCTCCAACCCCGAGCATGGCTTGCGGATGGGGGCGCATGTGCCCGAGTATGCACGGCACGGATTGGAGGCGACCCAGGAATGACCCCACCAGACGACGCGGCCGCCCCGAGCGGCGATATCACCTCTGCCATCGCGCGCTTCATCGGGTTCCAGGTCACCGCCTGGGCGCCGGATTTCGCAAGGGTGGAGCTTGAGATTGCGGCGCACCTGGCGAACCGCTTCGGCATTCCGCATGGCGGGGTGCATGCGATGCTGCTTGACAGCGCGATGGGCCATGCGGGCGTCTATACCGGCGATCCGGCGCATCGGCGCCTGTCGATGACGCTCTCCCTGACCACCAACTTCCTGTCGCAACCCCGCGGAACCCGGCTGATCGCCGAAGGGCGGCGGATCGGCGGCGGCAAATCCACCTTCTTCGCCGAAGGCACCGTTCACGATGACACAGGCGAGCTTCTGGCCACCGGCACCGGCGTCTTCCGCTATCGCAAAAGCGGCGCCTGAACACTCGCCCCGAAATGTAGGGCGCAACAGAGGATCTGGTCGGGCGCGACACAAGCTAGAGGAAGGACTTTTCGATCCGGTCCAGCGTTTTCATCGCAGACAGCACATCGTGGACCGAGGAATTCGGCACGCGCCCTTCCTTGATCGCCGAAATGAACTCCCGGTCGATCAGCTCGATCCCGTTGTTCGACATGGCCACGCCCGACAAATCGATCTTGTTCATATTGCCGTCGAACAGGTCGTCGTAATTCGCGATATAGGTGCCATTGTCGCAGATGTAGCGAAAGAAGGTGCCGAACGGGCCGTCGTTGTTGAACGACAAAGACAGGGTGCAGATCGCGCCGTCCGGGGCCTTCATCCCGATAGCCATGTCCATGGCGATCCCCAACTCGGGGTGATGCGGCCCCTCCAGCCCATAGCAGGACGCCACCTCGCCGCCGGTCTGGTATTGGAACAGGTCCACGGTGTGGCAGGCGTGATGCCACAGCAGGTGATCCGTCCAGGACCGTGGCTCGCCCTTGGCGTTCTTGTTGGAGCGGCGGAAGAAATAGGTCTGCACATCCATCTGCTGGATCTTCAGTTCACCCGCCTTGACCTTGTTGTGGATGTATTGATGCGAAGGGTTGAACCGCCGGACCTGGCCCGCCATCGCCAGGACGCCGGTCTCTGTCTGGACCTTGCAGATCGCCTCGCTGTCGCTCAGGGAATCCGCCATCGGGATCTCGATCAGCACCGGCTTGCCCGCCTTCATGCAGGCAATCGCCTGTTCCGCATGGATCTGCGTCGGCGTCGCCAGGATCACCGCATCCACATCGTCCCGCGCCAGGCATGCGTCCAGCGAGGTCGCGGCATGGCCGATCCCGCGCTCCTTGGCCAGCGCCTCGATCTTCGCCCGGGTCGGCCCCATGACAGAGGTCACCTCGACCTCGTCGATCGCGCTCAGCGCATCCAGATGCTTCATTCCGAAGGCCCCGTAGGCCCCGGCGACACAAATCCGCATATCCATCCTCCTCGCGCCCCATATGGGCGGCGGTTTCCGATGCACCGCCCCAAGGGGCGGCGTGTTTCAGGCCGCGCCCCGCCTTCAGGCGGCGGCGTTTTCCAGAATGATATGGCCCACAGCCGTGTTGGAGGCGGGCACATGGTAGTGGCGGTGAATCTCTTTCACCTTCTCGTCCATCGCGCCGCGCATGACATGCCACATCACCATCTCGACACCTTCCGACCCTGCCTCGCGCAGGTATTCCACATGCGGGATCTGGCTGGCAAAGACCGGATCCTCGACCAGCAGATCCAGGAACCGCGTGTCCCATTCCCGGTTGATCAGCCCGGCGCGCTTGTATTGCAGCTGATGGCTCATCCCGCCGGTGCCAAAGACCATCACGCTCAGGTCCTCGTCATAGCTTTCAATCGCCCGCCGGACCGCCTTGCCCAGATTGTAGCAGCGGTTGCCGGTGGGCGCGGGATATTGAACCACATTGACGGCGAGCGGGATGACCAGGCTCGGCCAGCCTTCCTCGGGGGTGCGCTCGCCGAACATCACCGACAAAGGCACGGTCAGCCCGTGATCGACATCCATCTCGTTCATGATCGTGATGTCGAATTCGTCCAGCACCAGCGATTGCGCGATATGGCTGGCCAACCGCTGGTGGTTCTTGACCACCGGCACAGGCCGCGGCCCCCAGCCTTCGTCGGCGGGTTGGAATTCGGCCGCACAGCCCAGCGCAAAGGTTGGGATGACAGAGGCGTCAAAGGCGGTGCAATGATCGTTGTAGACCAGGAAAATCACGTCCGGCGTGTTCTCCTTCATCCATTCGCGGGACTTCTTGAACCCCTCGAACACCGGCTGCCAATAGGGCTGCTCGGTGATGCCGGTGTCCATCGCCACGCCGATGGCGGGCACGTGGGAACAGCCCACGCCTGCGGTGATACGGGCCATTAGCTGTCCTCTCCCCATTCCGATTTGTAGCGGTTGCCCTCGATGGAGCGGCCGCCGTTCACCATCATCTCTCGGTACGCCTCGACCCCCATGCCGGTCATCAGCCCGGCGAGGTTCTGGAAATTGATCCCGTCAAAGGCGGCGAGCTTGGAGGTGTAGTAGATGTTCCCGCCCAGTTCGAGCAGGCGGTTCCAGTCGCGGTCCAGCACCGCCTGGCGCTGCTCGGCCGTCATCTTTGGATATTTGTCCAGATAGGCCTCTTCATCCGCCTTGAACGCCGCGCGGTTGGGCGCCTTGCCCAGCGAGATGCAGAACTGGTTCAGGTGATAGCCTTCGCGTGAACGGTCGGCATCGAAGACAAAGGTCCCTGGGATGTCCTCATAGTCTTTCGTGGGCATGTCATCCTCCCTGTCGTGATGCGCCGCGTTCAGTGTGACCAAATCGCTCTGGCTGGCAAGGGCCGCGGGCACGATGGGCTATGTAGCACCCAACCCGGGAGGGCGGGAATTGAAATCGGCCGCCATTCATTGGAAAAAGCTATACGCCTGTCGCCGTGGGGGGCGGTGGCGCGGCCGGGGGCACAATGCTGCGGCGCAGATATTCGATGAATTGCGCCTGCGCGCCGGTGGGCCGCCAACCCTTGCGCGTGGTCAGGCCGATGGTGCGGGTACTGTTTTGCAGGGCGATGGGCAGGGGCAGGATGTGGCCTGCGGCTTCCTCGACGCTGATCTGGTGGCGCGAGATGATCGAGACATAGGGCCCCTGCGCCAGCAGCCCGCGCAGGAACACCAGCGACGAGGCCACGACCCGCACCGGTGTTACCGCGCGATCCTGGATCCGCAGCGTCTCATACAGGTAGCCACCCGCCGGCGTGTCGCGGGGCGGGGCGATCCAGGGGTAGGACAGCGTGTCGTCGACGTCCGGCGCGGGATGCGTGAACAGCGGGTGCGACGGGTGCGCCACAAGGACCAGCCCGTCGTCGAACAGCGCCTCTTGTATCACGTCATCGGCGGGCAGGGGGCTGCGCAGGGCACCGATCAGGCAATCCAGATCGCCTTCGCGCAGGCCGCGCAGCAATTGCGGATAGCGGCCCTCGACCACGCGGATCTGGATGCCGGGATGGGCCGAGACCATGGCATCCACCGCGCGCGGCACGATCGAGCTGCGCGCCAGGGGCAGCGAGCCCAACGAGAACGTGCCCGCGGGAGCGCCCTGTGCCAGCGCGATTTCGGCGATGCCCTGCTGGATCTCCGCCTGCGCCAGCTTGGCCCCCCGGACAAAGGCCTGGGCCGCCGCCGTCAGTTCCACGCCCACGGCGGTGGCGGTGAAG
>CAYGRI010000218.1:5716-9080 GCA_964352155.1 uncultured Maritimibacter sp.
ATTCGAGGCTGCGCGCCGCGCGGTGGATGGTGGGCTGCGACACGCCGAGCAGGCCCGCCGCCACGGTGAAACTGCCGGAATTCGCGACCGCGATCAGCGCCCGCAGCTGCGCCGCCGTCACCAGCCGGTCAAAGCCGTCTTTGCGCCCCTCGCCCCGCCCCGATTTCAGCGCCGCCCGCGCGCCGGATGCCAGATGCGCCAGCGCTGCCTCCACCCGTGCAGCGAACATCGCGCCGCCGGGGGTGGGTGCCAGCGTACGGGTGCGGCGGATCAGCAGATCGGCTCCAAGCGCCCGTTCCAGCCCGGTCAGCGCCTGAGTCGCCGCCGGTTGCGACAGATGACAGCGCGCCGCCGCCAGCGAGACGGAGCCCGCCCGCACGGTTTCGGCAAAGACGCGCATATGGCGGATATTGGGAAAATCGGCGGTCAGGGCGGGCCTCTGGTATCGGGGTCTCTGGCAAAAAGGTCTATAGCAAAAACTTATCAAGCCAGCTTCATTCGAAATAGGCAATCCCCGCGCGTTGGTGCAAGAAGGCCGGAAAGAGAGCCTCGGGAGGATACGATGCCCCAGAAACCGACCGCGCTGGTGATCAGCGCGCATTCCGCCGATTTCGTCTGGCGCGCGGGTGGCGCCATCGCGCTGCATCAGGCCAAGGGCTATGACGTGACGGTGGTCTGCCTGTCCTACGGCGAGCGGGGCGAAAGCGCCAAGCTGTGGAAACAGGCGGGGATGACGCTGGAAAAGGTCAAGGCCGCCCGTCAGGAAGAGGCAGAGAATGCCGCCACCGCGCTGGGCGTGACGGATATCCGCTTTCTCGACCGGGGCGATTATCCGCTGGATCTGGGCCGCGAGACGCTGGATCTGATGGTGGACATCATCCGCGAGGTGCAGCCGAAGTTCATGTTCTCCCATTCCAAATGGGACCCGTACAACACCGACCACATGCGCACGACCGATTTCGCGCTGGAGGCGCGGATGGTGGCGCAGGCCTGGGGCCACAACCCCGGCCAGAAGGTGCTGGGCGCGCCGCAGCTTTATCTGTTCGAGCCACATCAGACCGAGCAGATGAACTGGAAGCCCAGCGTGTTTCTCGACATCACCGAGGTGTGGGAAAAGAAATGGGCCGCGATCCAGTGCATGCAGGGGCAAGAGCATCTGTGGCATTTCTACAAGAACGTGGCCGAGAACCGGGGCAACCACTTTCGCCGCAACTCGGGCGGGCAGGCCGGCGGGCGCGACTGCCGCTATGCCGAAGGGTTCGAGACGGTATTCCCCCGCACGGTGGATGAGCTGGAATGACCTATCAGCCGGGACAGACGGGCGTGGTCGTCCAGACAATCGAACGGGCCGATCCGGCGGTGATCGACGGGCTGGCGGAATGCGGCGTGGCGACGGTGCACGAGGCGCAGGGCCGAAAGGGGCTGCTGGCGGCCTATATGCGGCCGATCTACACCGGCGCGCGGGTGGCGGGATCGGCGGTGACGATCCTGGCGCCGCCCTGCGACAACTGGATGATCCATGTGGCCATCGAGCAATTGCAGGCGGGGGACATCATGGTGCTGGGCACCACGACACCCTCGGATGCGGGCTATTTCGGCGATCTGCTGGCGACCTCTGCCATGGCGCGGGGCTGCCGCGGGCTGGTGATCGACGCGGGCGTGCGTGACGTGCGCGATCTGACAGAGATGGGCTTTCCCGTCTGGTCCAAGGTGGTCTGCGCGCAAGGCACGATCAAGGAGACGCTGGGGTCAGTCAATGTGCCGGTGGTCTGCGCCGGGGCGCATGTGGCGCCGGGCGATGTGATCGTGGCGGATGACGACGGGGTCTGCGTCGTGCGCCGCGCCGAAGCGGTCGAGGTGCTGGAGAAGGCCCGTGCCCGGGAAGCGAACGAGGCGTCCAAGCGGGCGCGGTTCGAGGCCGGGGAGCTGGGGCTGGATATCTACGGCATGCGCGCGCGCCTGGCGGAGAAGGGGCTGACCTACGTCTGAGCGGTTTCGCCGCCTGCGGCGGCGACCGGCCGGGGGGACGCTGTCCCCCCGGCACCCCCCTGGGGCACTTGAAATGGATAGAATGGGGAGGCTGGATCCATCATGTCGGACGGTGTGCGCTGTATGTGGATGCGTGGCGGAACCTCGAAGGGTGGGTACTTCCTGGCCTCTGACCTGCCGCAGGACGTGGCGGCGCGGGATGCGGTCCTGCTGCGCATGATGGGGTCGCCCGACATCCGGCAGATCGACGGAATGGGCGGGGCCGATCCGCTGACCTCGAAAGTGGCGGTGGTGAAGGCATCCGAGCGGGACGGCGTGGATGTGGATTATCTGTTCCTGCAAGTCTTTGTCGACCGGGCCATCGTGACCGACAAGCAGAACTGCGGGAACATCCTGGCCGGGGTCGGCCCCTTTGCCATCGAGCGCGGGCTGGTGCCGGCGCAGGACGGGGAGACGGCTGTCTCGGTCTACATGGAGAACACCGGGCAGATCGCGGTGGAGCGGGTGCAGACGCCGGGCGGCCGGGTCAGCTATGCAGGTGCCGCGAAGATCGTCGGGGTGCCGGGCGGAGCGGCGCCCGTGCCGGTGGCGTTCAAGGACACGGCCGGGTCCTCTTGCGGGGCGCTGCTGCCGACGGGGCGGGCCTGCGACCTGGTCGAGGGCGTCGAGGTCACGATGATCGACAACGGGATGCCCTGCGTTGTCCTGCGCGCCTCTGACATGGGGATCACGGGCGATGAGACGCCGGAAGAACTGGAGGCGAACGCCCCCCTGCGCGCGCGGCTCGAGGCGATTCGGCTGGCCTGCGGTCCGCTGATGAACCTGGGCGATGTGGTCGAATTGTCGGTGCCCAAGATGACAATGGTCAGCGCGCCGCGCCAGGCGGGGGCGATCTCCACCCGGACCTTCATCCCGCATCGCTGCCACAAGACGATTGGCGTTTTGGGCGCGGTCAGCGTGGCCACCGCCTGCCTGACCCCCGGCGCCCCCGCCTATGATCTCGCGCAGCGGGGCGCCGGGCCAAGCCGGACCCTGTCGGTGGAACATCCGACAGGCGAAATGACGGTGGTGGCAACTTTGGATGCCGACGGGCAGGTCGTCTCTGCCGCGATTCTGCGAACGGCGCGAAAATTGATGGATGGAGAGGTGTTCGTATGAACGATCAGGTGATGGATCCCGACTGGCTGGTGTTTCACCCGAACCCGAAGGCGCCCGATTTCAAGCTGCCCAAGGGGGCGGTCGATGCCCATTGCCATGTCTTCGGACCCTCGGCAGAGTTCCCCTTTGCGCCAGAGCGGAAATACACGCCCTGCGACGCGGGCAAGGACAAGCTGTTCGAATTGCTCGACTTTCTGGGGTTCGAGCGGAATGTGAT
>CAYGRI010000219.1:0-9053 GCA_964352155.1 uncultured Maritimibacter sp.
GTCCAAAAGCTCATAGGTCTGCCCCGGCGAGTTGCAGGCCCCTGTCGCGGATGCGCAGAACGCGCGCCTGTACCTGAGTCTTGGCGATGCGGATCAAGTTCAGGTCATGGGTGGCGATCAGGATCGTCTTGCCCATGCGGTTCAGCTCTACCAGCAGGGTCAGCAGGCGCTGCGACATCTCCCAGTCGATGTTTCCGGTGGGTTCGTCGGCGATGATAACCTCTGGCGCCATGATCACCGCGCGGGCCACGGCGGCCCGCTGGCGCTCGCCGCCCGACAATTGCGGCGGCAGCGCATTGGCCTGATCCGACAGCCCGACCCAGGCCAGAAGCTCCGACAGATTGCCGATCTCGTTGCTGGCATCGCGGCCCGCGACTTTCAGGGGCAGGGCCACGTTTTCTGCCACCGGAAGATGGTCCAGGAATTCGCAATTCTGATGCACCACACCGATCCGGCGGCGCAGCACGGCGATATCGTCGCGCCGCATGTCGCGGACATCCTGCCCGAAGGCCAGGATCCGCCCGCCGGTGGGCAGCAGGTCGCCGTAGCACAGTTTCAGAAAGGTCGTCTTGCCCGCACCGGACGGGCCGGTCAGGAAATGGAACGAGCCGGGCGGCAAGGTCAGGCTGATCCCGCTCAGAAGCTCTCCACCGCCGTAGCTGTAAGACACGTCGTCGAGCTCGAGCACCAAAATTCCCCATCCGCGCCTAGACTGCGGCTCTTTTGCCGAAAACCGGGCTCTGATGCAATCGCGGGCGGCGCAAAAGGTTTGAATTGACGTAAGAGGCTGGTACAACCTCCGGAAAACGGGCATGAATTGCGCATTGAGAGTTGTGCAGTCGGACCCTGGGGGCGCCATGCGACTGATATGCCCGAACTGCGGTGCGCAGTACGAGGTGGATAGCAGCCTGATCCCGGAAACCGGTCGGGACGTGCAGTGTTCGAATTGTGGACATGGCTGGTTCCAGCATCCTGACGATTTCGGCACGGGCGCGGATCTGTCGGGCGAAGCTGCGCGCGCAGAGCCGCCCGGGGACGCGGACCTGGACGCGGAAGACGGCGCCACGCCGCCCGTGTCGATCGAGAAGACCGACGAGTCCTCGCGCCGCGGGCGGGCGCTGGATCCCTCGGTGGCCGAAGTGCTGCGCGAGGAGGCAGAGCGCGAGGCCGCCGCGCGCCGGGCCGAAGCGGGCGGCGCCCTGGAAAGCCAGCCCGACCTTGGCCTTGACGACAGCGAGGAAAAGATCGCGGCGCGGTCCAGCGCGGCACGGGCCCGGATGTCTCGCCTGCGGGGGCTGGATGCGGATCAACCGGCCACGCCCGCCAGGGAATCCCCGCATCGCAGCGACCTTCTGCCGGATGTGGACGAGATCAACTCGACTCTGCGCAGCGACGAGGAACGCGGCGAGTCCTCTTTGCTTGCGGACGATCTGCGGCCCAAGAAGAAAGCGCGCGGGTCCCGTTTGGGCCTGCTGCTGGTGGTGCTGATCTGCGTGATTGGGGTGGCGGTGTATGCGCTGGCCCCGCGGATCGTCGAGGCGGTGCCGCAATCGGCGCCCTATCTGACGGCCTATCTTGAGACGGTGAACTCCCTGCGCGTGCAGGTCAACGGTTGGGTCTCTGCCGGGATTGACGCGGTGCGTGGCCTGATCAGTGGCGGCGAATAGCCTGTTCCGGTCGGGGACGCGCGCGTCTTCGGGCGCTCTGGACCGGGGTCTGCCGCGCGCAATCCGGTCTGCAACGGCGCTGTCGTGAGCCTTGCGGCCCTTCATTTCGCCGCCCGTCATGGGCGCTGGTGCCTTGTCATCGGGATCGTTGTCGGCCTGGCGGTGCCGTCGCTGACGTTGGCCTTGCGGCCCTGGGTCCCGCATCTGATCTCTGTGCTGCTGTTTCTGGCCGCGTTCCGGATCGGGCCGCAGGCGGCGGTGGGTGGATTTCGCGATATGGGTGTGTCGGTCCGCACCGTTTTGCTGTTCCAATTGCTGGCGCCGCTGCTGGCGGTGGCCGCGACCCGGGCGCTGGGCGTGGCGGAAACCGCGCCGGCCCTGGCTTTGGTGCTGGTGATGGCCGCGCCAAGTGTCACCGGCAGCCCGCATTTCGCAGCGCTGATGGGGCGGGAACCGGCGGCGGCGATGCGCCTGTTGCTGGTCGGCACGGCACTGTTCCCGCTGACCGCGATTCCGGTGCTGTTGCTGGTCCCGGCGGTCGGCGCCGTTTCGTCCGTGATGGAAAGCGCCCTGCGTCTGATCGCGGTGAGCTCGGGCGCGGTGGGGCTGGCCTTTGCGCTGCGCGCGCGCGCCGTTCCCGTGCTGTCGATCCCGCATCGGACGGCGCTGGACGGGGCGGCGGCGATCCTGCTAGGAATTGTGGTCGTTGGGCTGATGTCGGCCGCCGGTCCGGCGCTGACCTCCGATCCGCTGCGCTTTGCGTCCTGGCTGGGCTTTGTCTGCGCGGTGAATTTCGGCGCCCAGCTGCTGGCCGCCCGGTTTCTGCCCGTCGCCGATGTGGACCGCGCGGCGACCGCCATTGTCGCGGGCAATCGCAACATCGCGCTGTTCCTCGTGGCGCTGCCAGCCGAGGTGACAGACCAGATCCTGCTGTTCATTGGTTGCTATCAACTGCCGATGTACCTGACCCCGATGTTGATGAAGCACCGATAGCCGCCGGCGTCAGACGCCCTTGTCAAAGGTCTTGTCCTCCACCCGGAACAGGCGCGCGGCAATCGGGGCGCCCAGGATCACCAGCGTCACGCGCAGCAGGTGGTGAACGATCACATATCCCAGATCCGCGCCCACGATGATCGCCAAAACCGCCATCTCTGCCTGTCCGCCGGGGGCGAAGGCCAAAAAGCCCTCGACCGGCGGGGCGAGCTGAAAGAACACCACGATCTCGGTGAACCCGGCGGCCAGAGCGGCGAGGATCAGCACAAAGACCACGCCCGCCAGCACATCGCGACGGATCTCGGCCAGGGTGACGCCGACATAGCCGACGCCGATCCCGATGCCGATGAAATACTGGGCCGCGACAATGGCCTCGGCGGGGGGACGGTGATGGATCACGCCGCTGACAGACAGGATAGCAGAGACGATCAGCGGGCCCAGGATCGACGCGCCGAACAGGCCGATGCGCTCGCCCCCCTTCCAGCCGATCCAGGCGGCGGCGACCATCAGCGCCATCTCGTGCCAGGGCAGTGATGTGGCGGGGGCGCCGATCGGGTTGGTCAGCGCCGCGCCGAAGCCCTGGGTCAGGATCAGCGGCGCCACGGTGACGATGATCAGCACCCGCGTGGCATGGATCAGCGACAGCGCGCGCACGTCGCCCCCCGCCTGCTGGCCGAAGATCACCATGTCCTGCAGCCCGCCGGGCATGGCGCAATACCACGAGGTCGCCCAGTCAAAGCCGCAGACCTTGCGAAAGAACGGCACGCCGATCAGCCCGATGGCCAGAATATAGAACGGCACCAGCGCGACCGAGGCCGCCATTTGCGGCAACATTCCCACAACTTCCGGCGTCACAGAGGTGCCGACAGCGATCCCCAGAATGGTTCGCGCCCCGGTGCCGATGACGCCCGCGCCTTTCAGCGGCACGCCGAACAGCGCCGCCACCAGACAGGCCAACAGCGGCCCGAACAGGAACGGCAGGGGCAGATTCAGCAGCCAGAACACCCCGGCCCCCGCGGCGGCCAGCGCCAGCGTCATTCCCAACCGCCGGTCCATGATCTGCGCGCGTCCCCGAGCAAAGTTCCACCCCACACATACTCTGTATGCGAAAGTATGCAAATGCAAACCACTTTGCCGAGGTGGTCGCTTTGGCGCCCGGCAATGCCTTGCAAGTCCCGGACTTTGGCGCATGATGGCCGCGCGAGGCCCGGCTTTGGGCGGGGGAGGGGACATGACCAAGACGATCCACATTCTGAACGGCCCCAATCTGAACCTCTTGGGCAAGCGCCAGCCGGAGATCTATGGCCGCGACACACTGGAGGATGTCGAACGCAATTGCCGCGGCGTTCTGGCCAGGGGCTTTGACCTGACGCTGAAGCAGTCGAACTGGGAGGGCCAGATCGTCGACTGGATCCACGACGCGCGCGAGGCGGCTTGCGGGATCGTCATTAACCCCGGCGCGCTGACGCATACCTCTGTCGCGGTGCTGGACGCGCTGAACACCTTCGAGGGAACGGTGATCGAGGTGCATATCTCGAACGTCCACAAGCGCGAGAGTTTCCGGCATCACTCCTATGTCTCGCTGCGGGCCGACGGGGTGATCGCCGGGCTGGGGATAGAGGGTTACGAGGCCGCCGTCCGGCGCGTCTGTTCCCTGGTTGGCTGAGGGAGAAGAGTGCCATGATCCGCACACAGGAAGATGTGACGCCCGCCGTCCAGGCGGTGATGGACCAGACAGAGGATCCGCGCTTGCGCGAGATCATGAAGAGCCTGATCAAGCATCTGCACGGCTTTGTCCGCGAGGTCCGGCTGACCGAACAGGAATTCCAGCAGGCGACGAAGATCCTGAACACGATGGGCCAGCAATCCAACGATAAGCACAATGAATTCGTGCTGATGTCGGGGTCGTTGGGGGTGTCGACCCTGGTCTGCCTGCTCAACAACGGCGACAACGGCCAGACAGAGACCACGCAATCGGTGGTGGGGCCGTTCTGGCGGCTGAACCATCCGCCGACCGGGGATGGCGGCTCTATCCTGCGGTCCGATACGCCGGGGCCGCGAATGGATGCGCATCTGCTGTTTCAGGACCCGGAGGGGCGGCCGATTGCGGGCGCCGAGGTGGATATCTGGCATGCCTCGCCCGTGGGGCTGTATGAGAACCAGGATGCGGAGCAGGCGGAGTTCAACCTGCGCGGCAAGTTCAGGACGCAGGCGGATGGATCGCTGCGGTTCCGGTCGGTCAAACCCATCGGCTACCCGATCCCGACCGATACGACGGTGGGCGACCTGCTGACGGCGCAGAACCGGCATCCGATGCGGCCCGCCCATGTCCATGCGCTGGCGGTGAAGGAGGGGTACAAGACCCTGACCTCGCAGATCTATGTGGACGAGACCGAATACATCAACACAGATGTGCAGTTCGGCGTGACGAAAGCCCTGATTGGAACGTTGGAAAAGCGGGACGGACCGCATCCCGAGGAAGGCGACATCGGGGAATGGTACACGCTGACCTACACCCTGACGATGGAGCCGGGGGAGTCGCGCATCCCGATCCCGCCGATCAAATAGCCGGCGGCGCAAGGGGGCGATGGTGCAGATGTCCGGTCAGACGCGGCCCAACGCGTATCCCGCGGGGCGCTGGGCTGACGTCGCGCTCCGATGCTCCGCGACCCGTTGGTTGCGGCGGACGGCGTGGGGAACGGTGCCGTGCCGAATGCGGGGCCGGGAGATCGGGACCAAGGCGCCCCTGCCGGGGATACGCGCGGGGGATGCGATGCCGGTTCGGGACGCATGGATTGACCCTGCGGTCTTTGTGGTCTTTGTGGGCGAGGTTGTCTTGTCCCGCGCAGAGACGGCGTTTCGACGGCGCGGGGCTGTTGGGTGCAGGTCGGGGCGGACAAGCTGTCCGAACAGATCCCGGCCAGTCAGGAGTTTTTGGGGCAGCCATACGCAACGCAGGATGCGCTGCGCCCGGTGGCACATATCGACGAATAAGGAGACAGGCGATGGACCTTCCGAAGAATGCGTTCAAGGCGGCGATACAGGCGGGAACGCCGCAGATTGGGTTGTGGTGTTCCATCCCTGATCCCAGCCTGGCCGAGATGCTGGCCAATTGCGGCTATGACTGGCTGATGTTCGATACCGAGCATTCGCCGATGGACCCCCTGTCGGTGCTGCCGATGTTGCAGGCCACGGCGGCCTATGGGGCCAGCGCCCTGGTGCGGCCGACGGAGCTGGACACGGCGCAGATCAAGAAGTTCCTCGATTGCGGGGCGCAGTCGATCCTGATCCCCTATGTGCAGACGGCCGAGGAAGCGGCTTTGGCGGTGGCGGCGGTGACCTATCCGCCGGACGGGATCCGCGGCGTGGCCGGGGTGACGCGGGCGACGCGCTGGGGCGCGGTGAAGGATTATGCCAAGCGCGCGCGGGAAGAGATTTGCGTGATGGTGCAGATCGAGACCAAGGCGGGGCTGGACCGGCTGGAGGAGATCGCGGCGGTGCCGGGGCTGGACGCGATCTTTGTCGGGCCGTCGGATCTGGCGGCGAGCCTGGGCTATCCCGGCCAGAACACGCATCCCGTGGTCCGCGAGGCGTGTGCCGATGCGATCCGGCGGATCCGGGCGGCGGGGCTGCCGGCAGGATTCCTGTCGCCCGACAACGGCTTGCTGGAGGAGATGGTCGCGGCGGGATCGGTCTTTACCGCAGTGGATCTGGATGTGACGATCCTGCGGCGCGGCGCGATGGCGCGGGCGGCGGAGTGGAAGGGACGCGTGGGGTGAGCGGTTTCGGATCGCTGCGCGATCCAACCGGCCGGGGGCGCTGCCCCCGGACCCCCGGAGTATTTTGGGCCAGAAGAAGACAGGAACCGGCGGCGGTTGGAATCGGCGCCGGGCGGCCTGATGCGGGCAGGACCATGGGCGATGAGTGAGGTGCTGGACAGTCGCTATTCCTGGATGCGCCTTGGCATCACGCTGGGTGTTGCCTCGGTTGGCAATGCGGGGATGTGGGTCTCTATCATGGTGATGCCTTCCGTGCAGGCAGAGTTCGGCGTGGACCGGGCGGATGCGGCGCTGCCCTATACCGCGACGATGATCGGCTATGCGCTGGGCAATCTGCTGCTGGGGCGGGCGGTGGACCGGTTTGGCGCCTCGAAGACCCTGGTGGCGGCGGCGTTTCTGATTTCGTCCGGGTTGGTGCTGGCGACGCTGGCGCCGACGATTCTGCTGCTGGCCCTGTGTCAGTTGCTGATCGGTATCGGCAATGCGGCGAGCTTTGGACCGATCCTGGCGGATATTTCCCATTGGTTTTTGCGGCGGCGCGGGATTGCGGTGGCGATTGCGGCCAGCGGGAACTACCTGGCGGGGGCGATCTGGCCTTTTGTCTTGTCCGGCAGGCTGGCAAGCGACGGCTGGACGGGGGTGTATCAGGTTCTGGCCTGGGTGACTTTGGTTGCGATGATTCCGGGGGCGCTGGCATTGTGGCGGCGCTTGCCCGAGGCGGCGCGGGTACAGGCGGATCTGATGGCCCGCGGTAATCGCGCCAAGGGCGGCTTTTCGCCCCGGGTCGTGCAGTGGATGCTGGTGGCCGCAGGGTTGGGCTGCTGTGTGGCGATGTCGATGCCGCAGGTGCATATCGTCGCCTATTGCGTGGATCTGGGCTATGGGCCGGCCGTGGGGGCGGAGATGCTTTCGCTGATGCTCTTGGCGGGCGTTGCCTCGCGCATCGTGTCGGGGTTTGTGGCGGATTGGCTGGGGGGCGTGCCGACCTTGCTGATCGGGTCGGGGCTGCAATGTCTGGCGCTGTTTCTGTATCTGCCGGCGGGGGGCATGGTGTCGCTTTATCTTGTCAGCATGGTCTTTGGGTTGAGCCAGGGGGGCATTGTGCCGAGTTATGCGGTGATCGTGCGGGAATACATGCCCGCGCGGGAGGCGGGCGCGCGGGTCGGGGTTGTGATCTTTGCCACTATTCTGGGCATGGCGTTGGGCGGCTGGATGGCGGGGTGGATTTATGATCGCACCGGCAGTTACGATCTGGCCTTTATCAATGGGATCGGATGGAATGTGCTGAATATCGCGATCATTGCGACGATCCTTGTGGCGGCTCGGCGCGGGATGAAAGGGGTGCGGCATGCCTGAATTCGGACCGGACGAGGCGCGGGCGCTGGTAGCGGACACCTTTGCGCCCTGGGTCGAGCGGATGGGGCTGGAACTGGTGGAGGCCGATGCGACGCGGGCCGTTCTGCGGTTGCCCGTCCAGGCGGAGCTGCAATTGCGGGGCGGGCCGGGCAAAGGCGTTTTGTGCGGTCAGGCGATTGCGGGGGTGGCCGATACGTCTTGCGTGCTCGCTTTGGCGGCGGCGAACGGGCGGTTTCGCAATTGTACCACAGTGGACATGTCGGTGCGCTTTATCCGGCCGGTGCCGCCGGGGGATGCGGATGTGATCGTCGATCTGGAAAGCAACGGGCGGACGCTGGCGGTGTGCCGTGTGACCATCCGCGCGGCGGGGAGTGAAAAAACCGCCGCCCTGGCCACCGCCACTTTCATGTATCTGGAAGCATAGGGTTTGCGTCTGTGATAAGGACGGCGCGACTCGCATATTCACCTTGCCCCGGAGGGACCTGATGAACCGTACGCTGACGCCGAACGATCTGAGCGATGTGGTCGCCGCCGACCGCGCCCATGTGTGGCATCACCTGAGCCAGCACAAGCCCTATGAGACGATTGATCCGCGGGTCATTGTCGAGGGCAAGGGGATGCGTGTCTGGGATGTGGCGGGCAAGGAGCATCTGGATGCGGTGTCCGGCGGGGTCTGGACGGTCAATGTGGGCTATGGCCGGACAGAGATTGCCGATGCGGTGCGCGATCAGCTGGTGAAGCTGAACTTCTTTGCCGGTTCCATGGGGACGGTGCCGGGGGCGCAATTTGCGCACAAGCTGTTGTCGAAAATGCCGGGGATGAGCCGGGTTTACTATTCGAACTCGGGGTCGGAGGCGAATGAGAAGGCGTTCAAGATGGTGCGCCAGATCTCTGCCCGGCATCACGGTGGCAAGAAGTGGAAGATCCTGTTCCGCGAGCGGGATTACCATGGCACCACGATTGCCTGTCTGGGCGCGGGCGGCCAGCCGCAGCGGAATGCGCAATACGGGCCGTTCCCGGACGGCTTCGTCGAGGTGCCGCATTGTCTGGAATATCGCGCCCAGTGGGATCTGACGGGTGAGGCCTATGGCCAGCGCGCCGCCGATGCCATCGAGGAGGTGATCTTGCGCGAGGGGCCGGATACGGTTGGCGCGCTCTGTCTGGAGCCGGTGACGGCCGGGGGCGGTGTGATCGTGCCGCCGCCGGGCTATTGGGAGCGGGTGCAGGAGATCTGCCGGAAATACGACATTCTGCTGCA
>CAYGRI010000220.1:0-6149 GCA_964352155.1 uncultured Maritimibacter sp.
GGTTGGTCGGTCTGCTGCTGGAGGCGGGCGCTGATCGCGCGCGGCGGTTTGAGGGCTGCAGCGTCTACGGCTTTGCCCGCGTGTATGGCAATGCCGCGCTGGCCCGCGAGATCGAAGCGCGCGGCGTGGCGCCAGAGCTGACCCCCGAAGAGGCGTTGCTGGCCATGGCTGCCGACGGTACCCCGGCGGGTGACCGGACACTCGATCCACAGCGGTTGCCCGACGCGTACCGCAACATCATCCGTTTGATCCTGCACCTGCCGGGCAAGCTGGATCACATCAAGCGGCTTGTGGCGATCGGGGTCGAGTTCGACCATCCCGATGCCGAAGCGCTGACGCCGGTGCAGGTCGCGGGATGGGAGGGGTTGCCCGATGTGATGGCCTATCTGCTGTCGCTTGGCCCGGATCTGGCGCATCAGAACGGCTATGGCGGCACGCTGCTGTCCACGATCCTGCACGGATCGGAAAACTGCCCGCAAACGGCCACGCGCGATCACCTCGGCTGCCTCGACCTGGCGCTGGAGGCGGGCGTTCCGGTTCCCCGACGGGCGGCGGATGTGGCGGGCGTTCCGGAGATCGCCGAACGCCTGGCCGAATGGGCAGAAATGCATCCAGAGCAAATGGTGGACGGCGGACCACTGTAGCGCCTCTTGCGCTGATGCAATCGGCCAGCCCGCCAAAGGGCCGCGCCCCGCGGGGCGCGTGCGGGCTGGCAGATACGCTTGTGACGGGTTTGAAAACGCGCATGCGAACCTCGCCATCCGATTCTCCCGGACGCGCTGCGCCTTGCGTTCGGGGGCCGCAACCCGATCAGCGCAGCAGGAAGGAGGCCGTCAGGACGACGCCCAGCCCCGCCACGGCAATCCGAAGGGAGGTCTCGGGGAGGCTCTGGGTCAGCCTTGCGCCAACATATCCGCCGACCAGCGCGCCCATCACCACAGTGCCCGCCGCGACCCAGTCGATCAGGCCCGACAGCGCGAGCGGGATCACCGCGACGGAGTTCATGCTGAAGGCAAACAGGTTCTTGGTGGCGTTCGCCTTGCGCATGCCAAGCCCCGTCACGGTCAGCACCGCGAGCAGGATAAAGCCATAACCCGCACCGAAATATCCTCCGTACACCCCGGTCGCGAACAACAGCACACCGGCGACGGAGTTCAGCCGGTCGCCCGGGAACAGCCGCTGCATGACGATGGCCAGCCGGTTACCCAGCAGGATCGCGCCCACCGCGATCATCAGCAGCGCCGGAATGACGGCCAGAAACGCTTTCTCGGACGACCAGATCAGCGCCAAGGCGCCCACAAGCGCCCCCGCCAGCGCGGGCAGCATCTGGCGCACAAGGGAGCGGAGGTCGTCCAGCAACTCGTGCCGCAGCACCCAGATCGCGGGCAATTGCGAGGGCCAGACCGCCGCCGTGCCCGTGGCATTGGCGACCAGCGGGGGCAACCCGGCCGCCAGCAAAAGCGGGAAGACAAACAGCTTTGCCCCACCGGCAGCGGCATTGACGATGCCACCCAGAAATCCCGCCACAAGAAACAGAACGGTCTGGTCCATTGTCTTCGCCTCTTTCTGCGGTGGGGCGCCTTGACCGGGAAGGGGGCAAAATGCCTGTCGACCATCCGCCAAGACGCAACCCTGGGGCCGCCCCCGGAGTAGATCTTTCGGCAAGGCCACGACCCTCGGCTGCCGCTGCGCAGGTATGGGCGAGGCCTGGGCGATGGACAAGGGCCGCGCGCACCGCCACGGCCCGCCGGAAGAATGCGCCAATGTGACGGCGTTTTGCGTGAGTGACCGCGACTCCTGTGTTAACCGGGATACAATCCGTGCCGGCGGCGGTATGATCGCAAGCACCTGACAGCGAGATAGCATGACGATGGCCAATATTCCGACGACCCGCCCCGGGGGGCATATCCTTGCGGATCAACTGAAAAAGCTTGGCGCGGATACCGTGTTCTGCGTGCCGGGCGAAAGCTTTCTGGGCCTGCTGGACGGGCTCTACAACCATTCCGACAGCATCCGCACCGTCGTGTGCCGGCACGAGGGCGGCGCGGCCAACATGGCCGATGCCTATGGCAAGATGACCGGCAAGCCCGGCATCTGCGCGGTGACACGCGGGCCGGGGGCGACCAATGCCTCGAACGGGGTGCATACGGCGTTCCAGGATTCGACGCCGATGATCGTGCTTATCGGGCAGGTCGGCCGGTCGATGATGGACCGCGAAGCGTTTCAGGAGATGGACTACCGCCAGGTCTTTGGTCAGATGGCCAAATGGGTCGCGCAGATCGACGATACGTCGCGCATCCCCGAATACCTGTCGCGGGCGTGGAAGACCGCGCTGTCCGGGCGCCCCGGTCCGGTGGTGCTGGCCCTGCCCGAGGATATGCTGAGCGGAGAGGCCGCGGTTGCCGATCTGGTGCCGACTCCGGTCGCCATGCCCGCGCCGGAACCAGGCGCCATCGCGGATCTGGGTGCGCGTCTGGCGCAGGCGAAAAAGCCGCTGATGCTGGTCGGCGGCCCGGGGTGGAGCGCGGAGGTTGCCGTCAAGGCCATGGACTTTGCCGAGCGTATGGGGCTGCCGGTGGCGACCAGCTTTCGCTGTCAGGATTATGTGGACAACGATCATCCGAACTATGTGGGCGTGTTGGGCATCGCCCCGATCCCCAACCTGCGCAAACGCATCGCCGAGGAGGTGGACCTGTTCCTCGTCGTCGGCTCTCGGCTGGGCGAGATGACGACACAGGGTTATTCGCTGATCGACATTCCGACCCCGCAGATGGAGTTCGTGCATGTCCACCCTGGGGCCGAGGATCTGGGGCATGTCTACAACCCGACGCTGGGGATCCTGTCCAGCCCGGGCGCGTTCTTTGACGCTTTGTCCGCGCTGCCCGATGGCGACGGCAAGACGCGTTGGGCCGGTTGGGTCGCGGATCAGCGTGCGGATTACGAGGCGTTCCTTCAGCCGACCGAGTCGCCGGGGGATCTGAACATGGCGCAGGTGATCCGCCACATCACCGAGACGATGCCGAAAGACACCGTGATCACCAACGGCGCCGGGAACTACACCGTCTGGGGCCACAGGTTCCACCGCCATCGGGGCTATCGCACACAGGTGGCGCCGACCAGCGGGTCGATGGGCTATGGCGTGCCGGCGGCGATCTCGGCCAAGCTGACCGCCCCAGAACGGCCGGTCATCGCGCTGGCGGGGGACGGTTGTTTTCTGATGTCGGCGCAGGAAATGGCGACTGCCCGGCAATACGGCGCCGATGTGATCTATCTGGTCGTCAACAATGGGATGCTGGGCACGATCCGGATGCACCAGGAACGCCACCACCCCGACCGCAAGATGGCCACCGATCTGATGAACCCCGATTTCGTGACCTATGCCGCGTCCTTTGGCATCGGCGGAGAGCGGGTCACGGCCACCGCCGACTTCCCGGCGGCCCTGGACCGGGCGCGCAAGGCGGCGGGCGGCTATCTGATCGAACTGGTCGTCGACCCAGAGGCGCTGACGCCCACCCAGACCCTGTCGCAGGCCACCGCGCAGGGCCGCAGGATGCAATCCGACTGACGCCAATGTCCAACCGCAAGAGCCTTCCATGATTGCCGAGCCACGCATGCGGAACGGGCAGCGGCCAAACTATCCGGCCCTCGTCAGCCCGTGGGCGGCGGGTGACGCGGCGCGCGATATGTCCCGACCCAAAAGCTGAACCGAAAGGCCCCCATGATTGACCTTTATACCTGGACCACGCCGAACGGCCGCAAGATCTCTATCCTGCTGGAAGAACTTGGCGTTCCCTACACGGCGCATGCCATCGACATTGCCACCGGCGCGCAGCGCAGCCCCGACTTCCTGAAGATCGGGCCGAACAACAAGATCCCGGTCATCGTGGATCGGGACAATGGTGTCTCGATCATGGAATCCGGGGCGATCATGATCTATCTGGCCGAGAAATACGGGAAGTTCCTGCCCACCGAGGCCGGGCAAAGGGCCCAGGTGCTGGAATGGCTGATGTGGCAGATGTCGGGGCTGGGGCCGATGTGTGGCCAGGCGCATTACTATCTGCGCAACAATCCCGGCAAGGCCGTACATACCGAAATCCGTCTGCGGGCCGAGGTTGCGCGCCTGTACACTGTGCTCGATACGCGGCTGGAGGGGCGCGAATTCATCTGCGACGCCTATTCCATCGCCGACATGGCCTGCTGGCCCTGGGTGTCCCGCTATGAATGGCACCGGGTCGACGATCTGGCGGACTACCCGAACGTGCGCGCCTGGTACCAGCGGATCGCCCAGCGGGAGGCGGTGCAGAAGGGCTATCACGTGCCGAAGGTCATCGGTGAGATTCCCGAAGGCTGACCCTTGCGGCGGCCGGATCTGCGGGTTCGGCGGCCGCCCCTGAACGGACCTGCCATAACCCGGGTCGCGATCCTTGACGATTGCGCCAACTGCGTGCTGACCGCCGCTGATTGGGGAAAGGTGGACGGCGCCACGGCCCAGGCGGTCAACACCTCGTTGATGCCGGGGGGGCAGCGGATCGCCGCCCCCCCCCGACGGCTGATCAACTGAGGGGGCCGACGCTGTGGCGGGGGGCGTGCCCATCCCGGCGGGTTACAGGGCGAACCGGTGGAGTCACGGCGGGTTCTGCGCCTTCGCCCCGGGGGCGACGAGGGTCAGGACAGGCGGCGGGGCGGCGCCGCCCAGATTTTCACGGGTTTGATGGGCTTGGATCGCAGGTGGCGCAGCATCGCCTCGGTCCGGATGCCGTCGAGCGCGGTGAACATGTCGAACAGCGCCTCGGCATTCTCGGCATGGGTCGGGATCGACAGCGTCTGCCCGGCGGTGTCGGTCAGGATCCAGGCCGGATGCGGCTGTGCCGTGGGGTCCAGATCGACTCGCGCAAGGGCGTCGATCGACAGGGCCCCCCCGGCCACAGGGCCGAAATAGGTCACTTGCCGTTCGTCGATCTGCACCAGCCCCGGCGCGCCAGAGCCGGTGCGAAACCGGCTGCGCTGTGCCCCGATGAACACCAAGAGCGCCCCAGTCACCGCCAGCGCCGCGCCCATCGCCGACAACAGGCCGGTTTCGGTGATCAGCCACAGCAGGCCCAGCAGGATCAGCGCCGCGCCAGTCAGCGCCTCACGCCAATGCCAAAGCCTGGCTTTCACTTCGGGTCGGACAAAGGACATGCGCAATACCTATGCTGTGGGGCGGGCCGCTACCAGTCGCCAATCTGCATTTGCCAAAGCGTCAGCGCCGCGACCGCCGCCGTGTCCGCGCGCAGGATGCGGGGGCCAAGGCTTATGGTCTGGGCAAAGGGCAAGCCGCGCAGGCGTTCGCGTTCCCGGACAGAGAATCCGCCCTCGGGCCCAATCACAATCGCCCATTTGCCCGGAGGCCCGTTCTGTTTACCGTCCAGCGCGCGGCCCTCGCCCGCCGTCGTCTCGTCACAGAACAGCAACTGCCTGTCGTCCGGCCAGCGATCCAGAACGGCGCTCAGCTTTTGCAGCTCTGCCACCTCGGGGACATAGGTGCCGCCACATTGCTCGGCCGCTTCCACCGCATGGGCTTGCAGCCGGTCCTGGCGGATGCGGTCGGCGTTGGTGTGGTCGGTCTGCACCGGTAAAATCCGTGCAGCCCCAAGCTCTGCCGCCTTTTCGACGATGAAATCCGTGCGCGCCTTCTTGATCGGCGCAAACAGCAGCCAAAGAGCGGGGGGGCGTTGCAGGGGCCGGGTCTGACGGGTGGCGACCAGAATGCCGTCGCGCTTGCCGACACGGGCGACATTGGCTGAAAATTCACCATCCTGCCCGTTAAAGATCAGCAAGCTGTCGCCGACAGACAACCGCATGACAGCAAACAGGTAGTGCGCCTGGTCCCGCGACAGCGGAACCGGTTGTTCGGGGGCAAGCGGGTGATCTACAAAGAGACGGACCATAGGCGCAAGAATAGGGCTGACATGACGGATACGCCAGACAGCGTCGCAGACGCGGTACAGGGAAATTGGGTGGACAGGTGGGCCCCGGCGCCGGTGCGCCCCTATCTGAGGCTCAGCCGCGCGGACCGGCCGATCGGTACCTGGCTGCTGTTGCTGCCCTGCTGGTGGTCGGTTCTGCTGGCCTCCCTGTGGCAAGGCAGCTTTGGCTGGCACGAGGCC
>CAYGRI010000220.1:6159-9015 GCA_964352155.1 uncultured Maritimibacter sp.
GCCTGGATCATGGCCGGATGCGGCATCGGCGCGGTTCTGATGCGCGGGGCGGGCTGCACCTGGAACGACATTACCGACCGGAACATCGACGGAAAGGTCGAACGCACGTCGCTGCGGCCGATCCCGGCGGGGCAAGTCTCTGTCTGGCAGGCGTTGGTGTGGATGTGTGCCCAGGCGCTCGTCGCCTTTGCCATCCTGCTGACCTTTCCGCCAGCGGCCATCGCGATGGGCGTCGCCTCTTTGACGGTTGTCTGCATCTATCCCTTTGCCAAGCGGTTCACCTGGTGGCCGCAGGTCTTTTTGGGGCTGGCGTTCAACTGGGGGGCGCTGCTGGGCTGGACGGCGGTCACCGGAGGGTTTCACACGGCGCCGGTGGTTCTGTACTCCGCAGGTATCGCCTGGACAATCTTTTACGACACGATCTACGCCCATCAGGACAAGGAGGATGACGCGCTGATCGGTGTCAGATCCACCGCGCTGCTGTTCGGCGACAACACCAAGACCTATCTGTCGGTCTTCATGATGGCGACGATCTGCCTGATGGGCGCGGCGGTGATCACCGCGCTGGTCCCGGATCAGAACCTGCTGGTACTGGTTCTGGCGCTTGGCGGGGTCTGGGCGATGGGCTGGCACATGGCCTGGCAGATGCGCCGCCTGGATATCGACGACACCGAAGTTTGCCTGCGCCTGTTCCGGTCCAACCGGGATGCGGGGCTGATCCCTGCGCTGTTTCTTGCCTTGGCGCTGCTGGTATGATTGCAGCGCCCGCGCCAAGGGCCTAAGACCCATGCACGTTGTCCCCAAGGGAGCCTGCCGGTTCATCCATGCGTCTGACCATCCTGCCTGTCCTTCTGGCCTTTTCCCTGGCTGCGTTTGGCGCCATCGCGGCGGCGGCCCTTATGGTCAGCCGGATCGAGGCGACCTCGGAACGCGCGATCGAGGGGCTGTTCCTTAGTGAACGGCTCGACTGGGCTGTGGTCTCTGTCGACGGGCTGCAGGTGCGTCTGACCGGCACCGCCCCGGACGAGGCCACGAGGTTCGAAGCGCTGACGCTCGCCGGGTCGGTGGTGGACGCGACTCATGTGATCGACGCGATGCAGGTTGATCCGGGCAAGGAGATCCGGCCGCCGGAGTTCTCCCTCGAGATGCTGCGGAATGACGAGGGCGTGTCGGCGATCGGCCTGGCGCCCAGCGCAGTGGATCGCCCGGCCATCACCCGGCGGTTGAGCGGGATCGCGGGCGACGGCGCCTTTACCGACCTTCTGGAAACCGCCGATTATCCCGTGCCCGATGGCTGGGCCGCCGCCTTGGACTATGCCATTGATGCGCTCGAGCTTTTGCCGCGCTCGAAGATCTCGGTCTCGCCCGGTACGGTGGATGTCACCGCGATTTCCGACAGTGCCGAACAGCGCCGCACCCTGCTGGCCAACCTGCGCGAGGCGATTCCCGCCGGTGTCGAGGTCGGGCTGTCGATCAGCGCGCCGCGCCCGGTGATCAGCCCCTTCTCGCTGCGGTTCTTGCTGGATGCCGACGGCGCCCGCTTCGATGCCTGTTCCGCCGCGACCGAGGCGGGCCGCGCCCAGATCCTGGAGACGGCGGTTGGCATCGGATTGCCAGAGAGTGTCGAATGCCGTTTGGGCCTTGGCGTACCAAGCCCGCGCTGGGCCGGTGCGGTGTCCGTTTCTCTGCGCGCGGTCGGGGAGCTGGGGGGCGGCACGCTGACCTTTTCGGATGCCGATATCACGCTGGTGGCGCTGGAAGGCACCCAGCAACGTCTGTTCGACCGCGTCGTTGGCGAGCTTGAGGCCGCACTGCCAGAGGTTTTCTCGCTCCAGGCGATTCTGCCGGAGCTGCCCAAATCCGAGCCGGGCGGTACTGATGAGGCCGCGGATGCCACCCCGGAATTCGTCGCCACGCTGAGCCCAGAGGGCGAACTGTTGCTGCGGGGACGGGTCACGGATGAACGCCTGCGCCAGGCGGTCGAAGGCTTCGCCCGCGCCCGCTTTGCCACGGCCGAGGTCAACGCCGCCATGCGCGTGGCCGAGGGATTGCCCGCTGGTTGGGCCGGTCGTGTGCTGGCGGGGCTGGAATCCCTGGCCTACCTGAACGAGGGCAGCCTGCTGGTGCAGCCCGACACGCTGCAATTGTCGGGCGAAACCAACGATCCCGATGCGAAGGCGGAAATCGCGCGGGTGCTGGGTGAGCAATTGGGCAATGCCGAAGAGTTCTCTATTGACGTCAACTATATAGAGATCCTCGTCGAGGCCGATGATTTGCCCACGCCACAGGAATGCGTGGTCGAGATCAACGCGGTTCTGACCGAACGCAAGATTACCTTCGCGCCCGGGTCCGCCGATATTGACGGCGATGCGCGCGTCTCGATCGACCGGATCGCCGAGATCATGCAGGATTGCACCGCCGTCCCGATGGAGATCGGCGGCCATACCGACAGTCAGGGGCGCGAGTCGATGAACCTGGGCCTTTCCCAGCGGCGCGCCGAAGCGGTGCTGGAAGCCTTGATGATGCGCCGCGTGCTGGTGGCCAACCTGACGGCCAAGGGATACGGCGAAGAGCAGCCCATCGCCGACAACGGCACCGAGGAAGGCCGCGAAGCCAACCGCCGGATCGAGTTCACGCTGCGTCTGCGCGATACCGGAGAGGCCGACGCCGAAACGCCCGACGATCCGCCGGCGGAAGCGGATGCACCGGACGAAGGCGCAGAGAATGACGACGCAGAGAATGACGACGCAGAGAATGGCGGCGCAGCGGATGGGGCGAGCGAAGAGGCTGCAGAGGACGACACTGCGCTGGACGAGGGCGCTGCCCCGAGCGAAAGCGACGCTCCGGCCGAGGGCG
>CAYGRI010000221.1:0-8990 GCA_964352155.1 uncultured Maritimibacter sp.
GTCCTGGCTGTCATGCTCCAGCACATGTATCACCGTCAGCCGGTTCATATGCTGGTTCTTCAGGTCCTCCAGCTCTTCGCGGAACATGATCGTGTTGATGCCCCGGTTGGCATAGACCAGCGTGAAGGTGGACCGGGGTTCGCGCGCCAGCACCGTCTTGAGGATCGACAGCACCGGCGTGATCCCCGAGCCGCCCGCGAAGCCCAGGTAATTGCGGGCCTGTGCCGGATCCAGCGGGGTGTGAAAGCGGCCCATCGGCGGCATCGCTTGCAGGGTGGTGCCGGGGGTCAGCTCTTCGTTCGCCCAGGTGGAAAAGGCGCCGCCCTCGACCTTTTTGATCCCGACCTGCAACAGCCCCTCGTCGCGCCCGGCGCAGATGGAATAGGAGCGGCGGATCTCTGTCCCGTCAAAATCCCGGCGGAAGGTCAGGTACTGGCCCTGGACAAAGTCGAAATCAGCGCCGTTCGCGGGCTGCAAGGTGACGACGACGGCATCGCGGATGGTCTTGCGCACATCGGTGACGGTGAGGTCGTGAAAGCGGGCCATCAGAGGGTGGCCCTGTTGGCGGCTTGGCGGGTTTGGGGCAGGGGTTTCATCGTCGGCTTCCTACACGCATTTGAAATAGTCGAAGGGTTCGAGGCAATCGTCGCAGCGCCATTGCGCCTTGCAGGGCGTCGATCCGAACTGGCTGATCCGCGACACGGCCTTGCTGGCGCAACGGGGGCATCTGTCCGGCCCGCCGGCCGGTTGCGGCGGGGCGATGCCATAATCTTCCAGCCGGGCGCGGCCCTTGTCGGACAGCCAGTCGGTCGTCCAGGGCGGGGACAATTGGGTGCGGATGCGGATCTGGGCGATCCCCCGGTCGCGCAAGGCGGTTTCCACGTCCAACGAGATCACGCGGGTCGCCGGGCAGCCGGAATAGGTTGGGGTCAGCGCGATCTCCAGCGTGTCGCCGTCCCAGGCCAGGTCGCGCACGATGCCCAGATCGACGACAGAGATCACCGGCACCTCGGGGTCGGGCACCGCGTCCAGCCATTGCCAGATCGTGGCCAGGTCTGGTTTCTGTATGGCGGGCATCGTGCCTCCTTCCGGCTGCGGGGCGCGCCGGGACGATTCAACATTCGAGCAGCGCGCGGCGCCTACCAGGCAGCGCCCGGATAGGCCCTTTGCAGCCATTGCATCTCAGTCAGGATATGGCCCAGATGTTCGCTGTGGCGGGTGCCGGTCTTGCCGCCCTTGTGGGCAAAGCGGCTGTCGGGCAGGGCCAGCGTCGCCTCGGCCATCACCGCCTGGATGCGGGCGTCATAGGCCGGGCGCAGCGCCGCTAGATCGGGGGCGATCCCGGCGGCGGCCATCGCGTCGTCCACCGCGTCGGCCTCGAACACCTCTCCGGCATAGGGCCACAGAAGGTCCAGCGCGGCCTGCATCCGGCGGTGGCTTTCGGCGGTGCCGTCGCCCAGGCCGATCACCGTATCGGAGGAGCGTTCCAGGTGATAGGTCACCTCCTTTACCGCCTTCGCCGCAATCTCGGCCACGCGCGGTTCGGTGGAGCGGGTGAGGGCGCTCAGGATCTCCATATGCCAGGCGTCGAACAGGAACTGGCGCATCATCGTCTGGCCGAAATCGCCGTTGGGCTGTTCGACCAGCAGCAGATTGCGGAAATCCCAGGCGTCGCGCAGCATCGCCAGATCGTCGGCAGAGCGGCCCGCGCCTTCGAATTCGCCCGCCAGCCCCAGCCACATCTGGGTCTGGCCGATCAGGTCCAGCGCGGTGTTGGCCAGGGCGATGTCTTCTTCGAGCACCGGCGCATGGCCGCACCATTCGGACACGCGATGCCCCAGAACCAGCGTGTTGTCGCCCAGGCGCAGCAGGAATTCGACGAGCCCCGCCTGGGCCAGTGTCGCGCCAGGGCAGGGGGCCATCCCATCCTCAAGGAGCGACGCGGTCGGGCCGGCGCCCGCCCCATCCTCGGGCAGCGCGGCGGTCGGGCGCGCAATCTCCGCCATCACATCGCACCCACATCGTCGGGGATGTCGAAGAAGGTCGGATGGCGATAGATCTTGGATTCCGAGGGCTCATACAACGGCCCCTTGTCCGAGGGCGACGAGGCCGCGATATGCCGCGCCTCGACTACCCAGATAGAGACGCCCTCGTTCCGGCGGGTGTAGACATCGCGGGCGTTCTTGATCGCCATCGCCTCGTCCGGCGCGTGCAGCGATCCGACATGACGGTGGCTCATGCCGTGCTGGCCGCGGATAAAGACTTCCCACAGGGGCCATTCGTGACGTTCAGACATCTTTATCTCCGCCTTCTGCGCGTGCCTTCAGCGCCTCTATCCCCCGCAAAAAGCCAAGGATATTGTCGTCGCTGCCGTTCTCGAAATTTTTAGAGGTCTTGGCGAACGGGAAGGTCAATATCCCCGCGACCTCGACGCCGATGCCATGCTCTGACTGGACCCAGCGCCCGGAATGTAGCTGGACGATGGCCTCGCCCAGATAGGAGGCCAGAACATCCTCCAGCCGCTTGCGGTTCGCGGCTTCTGGGCGCAACCGCTGCTGTTCGATATAGTCGCTGAGATAGGCGACCGCGTTCAGCCAGTCGTCGGGCGCGATGCCCTCGGCGCCCAGCACTTTGTCTTGCACAAGGGCGACATTTCCGGCGATGGCGGCGGCTGTGGTGGGGGGCAGGTCCTCGGCCATCGATGTTACTCTGCCGCGACCTTGCGGGCGGCCTTCTTGCGGGCATGAGCCAGCAGGCCGTTGCGCACCCAGGCGCCGTCGTCCCAGGCCTTGTTGCGCGCGGCCAGACGTTCGGTGTTGCACGGGCCGTTGCCCTTGAGCACGTCGAAGAATTCCGACCAGTCGGGGCCGGTGAAGTCGTAATGGCCGGTGTCCCCGTTGAATGTCAGATCCGGGTCGGGGACCGTCAGGCCAAGGTACTCTGCCTGCGGCACCGTCTGGTCGACGAACTTCTGGCGCAGCTCGTCATTGCTGTTCATCTTGATCTTCCAGGCCATCGATTGTTCGGAATGCACCGATTCCTTGTCGGAGGGCCCGAACATCATCAGCGAGGGGTACCAGAAGCGGTTCAGCGCATCCTGCGCCATGCGTTTCTGCGCCGGGGTGCCGTTGGCCATCTTCATCATGATGTCGTAGCCTTGGCGCTGGTGGAAGCTCTCTTCCTTGCAGATGCGGATCATCGCGCGGGAATAGGGGCCGAAAGAGGTGCGCTGCAGCGGCACCTGGTTCATGATCGCCGCGCCATCGACCAGCCAACCCACGGCGCCCATGTCGGCCCAGGTCAGCGTGGGATAGTTGAAGATCGAGCTGTATTTCATACGCCCGTCCAGCAGCATTTCGGTCAGCTCGTCGCGGGTCACGCCCAGCGTCTCGGCGGCGCAATACAGATACAGGCCGTGGCCCGCCTCGTCCTGCACCTTGGCCAGCAGGATCGCCTTGCGCTCCAGCGTCGGCGCGCGGGTGATCCAGTTGCCCTCGGGCAGCTGGCCCACAATCTCGGAATGGGCGTGCTGGCCGATCTGGCGGATCAGCGTCTTGCGGTAGCCCATGGGCATCCAGTCCTTGGGCTCGATCTTGTCGCCCGCGTCGATCCGGGCCTGAAAGGCGGCCAGCTTGTCGGGATCTTCGGCGGTGGCTTCGGATTTGATCATTTGTGCGTACATGGCGAAATCCTTTCAGCGTCAGCCGCAAATCGGCTGGACGTGAGGCCGCAGGGGCTGTGCAGTGGTGTTCGGGACGGGGCGGCGGGCTGTCCGGCCCGGCGTGGCGCGGACCTGTGGCGCAATCGCGGCCCGGCAAGGCGGATCCATCGCCCGAATGACCGGCGCGGGGCCCGCCGAAAGCGCGGTCACTGCAAAGGCGTCCGGTCCTGGCATCCAGCGCCCTCCCTAGACCCGTTCCAGCAGCAGCGCCGCGCCCTGGCCCACACCGACACACATGGTGCACAGCGCATAGCGCCCGCCGCCGCGTCTCAGCTGATGCGCCGCCGTCAGCACCAGCCGCGCGCCGGACATGCCCAGCGGATGCCCCAGGGCGATGGCGCCGCCGTTGGGGTTGACCCGTTCGTCGTCATCCGCAACCCCAAGGTCGCGCAGCGTGGCGAGGCCCTGGGCCGCGAATGCTTCGTTCAACTCGATCACATCCATTTGCCCGATGGATAGGCCCGCGCGGGCCAGCACCTTGCGGCTGGCGGGGACCGGGCCGATGCCCATGACCCGCGGCGCCACCCCGGCCGAGGCCATGCCGATGACCCGCGCCATCGGAGTCAGCCCCTGCGCCTGTGCCGCCGCATCGCTGGCGATCAGCAGGGCCGCGGCGCCGTCATTGACGCCGCTGGCATTGCCGGCCGTCACGGTCATGTCGGGGCCGTTGACGCCGCGCAGCTTGCCCAGCTTGTCCACGCTGGTGCCCGGGCGGGGATGTTCGTCGGTGTCGACGACCAGCGGATCGCCCTTGCGCTGGGGGATGGTCACCGGCACGATCTCATCCGCGAAGCGCCCGGCGGTGTGGGCGGCCTGCCACCGATCCTGGCTGCGCACGGCAAAGGCATCCTGGTCGGCGCGGCTGACATCCCAGTCGGCGGCGACATTGTCGGCGGTTTCGGGCATGGAATCGGTGCCGTACATCGCCTGCATCTTCGGGTTCACAAAGCGCCAGCCGATGGTGGTGTCATAAACCGCATTGGCGCGGGTGAAGGCGGCGGTGGCCTTGGGCATCACGAAGGGCGCGCGGCTCATGCTTTCGACGCCGCCCGCGATGGTCAGGTCATAGTCGCCCGCCCGGATCCCGCGCGCGGCAAAGCCCACCGCATCCATGCCGCTTGCGCACAGGCGGTTGACGGTGGTGCCGGGCACGCTGTCGGGCAATCCGGCCAGCAGGGCGGCCATCCGCGCCACGTTGCGGTTGTCTTCGCCGGCCTGGTTGGCCGAGCCATAGATCACCTCGTCCACGGCCGCCGGGTCGAGGCCGGGGTTGCGGGACAAAAGCGCGGCAATGGGAAGCGCGGCGAGATCGTCGGTGCGCACAGAGGACAGCGCCCCGCCGTAGCGACCGATCGGTGTTCTGACCCCGTCACAGATGAACGCGTCCAACAGGCTTTCCTCCCCAAAACCGTCCGTGAAGCCGGTGTATGGGCTTGGCGAGATTCGCACAAGAGTTAAGTTACAAAATTTGCAACAATGCTGGTAGCTGTAACATGAGAGGCGGGACGTCAGGCCTCGCCCGCCTGCCGCTGTCGGTGGGGCATGGCGGCGGAATGGGCGGCGGCCAGCACATGGCTCGACATTACGCTTTCGGCCCATTCCGGCGACCTCGCGCGGATCGCATCCACCAATTCGCGGTGATGCTTGGCCGAGCGGATCAGATCGGCCTTGGCATAGCTGTGATAGGTGCGCGCCACGACGCCCACATCGACGGCCATCTGCAGCACCGCCATCAGCCGGGGCGAGGCGGCGGTTTCGCTGACGATGCGATGGAAATCGGCGTTGATGGCCGAGATCTCTTCGTATTCCTGCGGCGTCTCCGGAGGCGTCAGCGCCTCCATCCTGGTGGTCAGGCGGTCCAGCTCGTCGATCTGTTCAGGCGAGGCAAGGCGGGCGGCGCGCCCGGCGGCATAGCATTCCAGCCGCCGCCGGATCTCGAAGATCTGGTCCAGCTCGTCTTCGGGGAAATGGGCGACGCGGGTGGAATAGCCTTCGCCCCGCTCGGCGAAGCCTTCGTGGATCAGCCGGGTGATCGCGGTGCGGACGGGGGTGCGCGACAGGCCCAGATCCTTGGCCAGCGCCTGCTCGATCAACCGCGCGCCGTCGGCCAGATCGCCGGACATGATCCGCGCGCGGATCGCCATATAGGCCTGATCCGCCGCGTTCAGCCGGTCTGCGTCCATCAGGCGGCCTGCGGGGCCGGAAAGCCGCCCGCCTTCATAACCTGGCCGGGAACCGCATGACCCAGTGCGTCTTCCAGCCAGTCCGCCGCGCGGATCGCCGCATCCAGATCCACGCCAGTTTCGATGCCCGAGCGGTCGAGCATATAGACCAGATCCTCGGTCGCGATGTTGCCGGTGGCGCGGGGGGCAAAGGGGCAGCCGCCGGTGCCGCCCAGCGAGGCATCGAACCGCCGCACGCCTGCCTCTATCCCCGCCCAGGCATTGGCGATGCCGGTGTTGCGGGTGTTGTGCAGATGCAGCCGCAGGGGCACATCGGGAAAGGCCGCTTGCACGGCGCGCAGACGCTCGGTGATGTCGCGGGGGGTGGCCACGCCGATGGTGTCGGCCAGGGACAGCTCGGCGGGCGCATGGGCCATCACCGCTTCGACCACCTGCATCAGGCGGGCCAGCGGAACCTCGCCCTCGAACGGGCAGCCGAAGGCGGCGCCGATGGTGACCCCCAGCGCGATGTCGTCGGGCGCCTCGGCCGCCACGGCGCCAAAGGCGGCGGCGCTGTCAAAGGTGCCGGTGCCCTGGTTGCGCTGGTTGAACGTCTCGGACGCGACGACGACGAAATTCGCCTCGTCCAGCCCGGCGGCCAGCGCCCGGCCAAAGCCGCGCCGGTTCAGCGTCAGCCCGATCGAGCGCACGCCCTCTGGCAGCCCCGCCGCCACGGCATCGGCATCGGCCATTTGCGGCACACGCTTTGGATTGACGAAACTGGTCACCTCCATCCGCCGCAAACCGGCCTGTTGGGCCAGGCCAATCAGCTCCAGTTTTTGGGCCGTGGAGAGAAGCGTTTGCTCATTTTGTATCCCATCTCGGGGCGATACTTCGATTATTTCTAAAAATTTGCTCGCCATCTTGCCATGCTCCGCTATTTCTGGATACCAAATAGGGTGTCACGCGCTCAGTCAACAGGGAGACGGCAGAGATGGTGGATTCGTCGGAACGTCAGGGGCCGTTGACCGACCTGCGCGTGATCGAGATGGGGCAGCTCCTGGCCGGGCCGTTCTGCGGGCAGCTTCTGGCGGATTTCGGCGCCGAGGTGATCAAGATCGAACCGCCGGTCGTGGGCGACCCGATGCGCCAGTGGGGCCGGGAAAAGCCGCATGGCAAATCACTTTGGTGGCCGGTTGTGGCGCGCAACAAGAAATCCATCACCTTGAACCTGCGCACCGAGGAAGGGCAGCAGATCGTCCGCGATCTGGTGGCGAATGCCGACATCCTGATCGAGAATTTCCGCCCCGGCACGATGGAGCGTTGGAACCTGGGCTATGACATCCTGTCAGAGATCAACCCCAAGCTGGTGATGGTGCGGGTCACCGGCTTTGGCCAGTCCGGCCCCTATTCCAAACGCGCGGGCTATGGCGCCATCGGCGAGGCGATGGGCGGTCTGCGCTATGTGGTGGGCGACCCCTCGACCCAGCCGTCGCGGATGGGGATCTCGATTGGCGACGAGCTGGCGGCGGTGCATGCCTGCATGGGCGCGATGTTCGCGATCCATGCGCGGGAACGCACCGGCAAGGGCCAGATCGTCGACAGCGCGATCTACGAGGCGGTGCTGAACATGATGGAAAGCCTGGTCACCGAATATGACGTGGCGGGCTATGTGCGAGAGCGGACAGGGGCAATCTTGCCGAATGTCTCGCCGTCGAATGTGTTCGATACCGCCGATGGCAAGCTGCTGCTGATCGCGGCCAATCAGGACACGGTGTTCAAGCGGCTGGCCGAGGCGATGGGGCGGCCCGAATTGGCCGAGGACGCGCGCTACGCCACTCACGGCGCGCGCGGCAAGTATCAGCAGGAGCTTGATGGGCTGATCAACGACTGGACCCGGACGATCCCGCTGGAGGCGCTGGAAGCGAGGATGAACGAACACGGTGTGCCCTGCGGCCTGATCTACAAGGCCGAGGACATGATGCAGGACGAGCATTTCCAGGCCCGCGAGGCGCTGGTGAAGGTGGAGCATCCGGATTTTGGGCCGATCACTATGCAGAACGTGGCGCCGCGCCTGTCCGACACGCCGGGGGCGGTGCGCCATGTGGGCCCGGCCTTGGGAGAGCACAACGGGTATGTGTATGGCGAGTTGCTGAACATCTCCGAGGCCCGGCAGGAGACGATGCGCGAAGCGGGGATCATCTGAGGCGCCATGGTAGAGGCGGGGCACAGCGGCACGGCATTCCTGACGGTCGGCGCGGCCGCGCAACGTCTTGGAACGTCGCGTCTGCGGATCCGCGAGGCGGCGGCGAAGGGGCTGCTGCAAAGCCGGCGCGACAACGAGGGGCGGTTGCGGGTGGACCTGCCCGAGAGCCTCGTGCTGCCCAAGGGCGCCGGGAAGGCACTGGAACCGGATGTGATCCTTGGCTTCCTGTTCGACGATATCGAGGAGCTGGACGCGGCGGCGGCCGAGCGGGACGCCGAGATTGCAGCTTTGACGGCTCTGGTCGTGCGTCAGGAAGCGGCGCTTGCGGGCGCCAGGGCTGCGCTGACCTCGGTTGAGGCGCAGAAGGCGCGGCTGGCGGGGTTGCTCGACCGGGCGCTGGCGCATCTGGAGGCGGCCCCTGCGGCGCCATCCGGGCTGGACGCGGCGCTGGCGCGCGCCGAGGCGGGCGAGGGGCAGGCGCTGCGGCTGGCGGACCTGCTGGACCGGGCGATGAGCGCGGCCGAGCAGGGGCAGGGCACCCAGGCCGTCGCGGACCGGGCGCTGAGCCTTTTGGAAGGTGCTTTGGTGCGGGCCGAGGCGGCGCAGGTGGGCGCCGCGCGGGCCGAGGCGGCCGAGGCCGATGCGATGCGGCGGTTGCAGGAGCGTGAGGCGGCCCTGGCGCGCCGCGAACAGGCGTTGGAGGCGACGCTGAGCCTGAGCGAGCGGGCGGCGGCCTTGGCCGAAACACGGGATTTGCCGCGCAGAAAGAGCTTTCTGCGCCGGTTGCTGGGGATCTGACAGGGGAATGGCATGTCTGTGACAGACGACCTGATACGGAAGTACGAAGAACGTCTGGCCGCCTTCGAGGACCGGCTTCGTCGGATCGAGACGGGCAGCGCGG
>CAYGRI010000222.1:0-8989 GCA_964352155.1 uncultured Maritimibacter sp.
ACGATGGCCGGGATCAGATAGACAAATGTCGGCAGGGTCTGCATCAGGTCCAGCACCGGGCGCATCGCTGCATACAGGCGCGGGCGGTGCGCGGCGGCGATCCCGATGGGCACCCCGATCGTCATGCAGACCAGACAGGCCGAGAGGACGAGGGTCAGGCTTTCGGTCGTTTCCTCCCAGTAATCCTGGTCGAGCACAAACAGGAACCCGACCGCCACCAGCAGGCAGACCTTCCAGTTGCGCTGCAACCCCCAGGCAATCGCCACGAAAATGGCAATGATCAGAAAGGGATGGGTGGCCTCTGTCCAGACAGAGAAATGCGGCTCGAACCCGCGGCCACCCCACCAATTGGTTCCGGGCGGACGTTGCAGCACCGCCAGCACGAATTCGATCAGCGCCTCGGTGACGTCAGAGAACCCGTCCAGGAAGGTCTGGGCGCCGTCCTGCACATATTCGAAGCCACGGCTGGCGGTTTCGCCAACCGGCAACCGCTCTTCGGTCAGGCCCAGCACCCGTTGCGGCAGCCATTGCACGAACCACCAAAGGGCGGGCACCAGCCACAGCACGAAATCCCACAGCGCCTGAAACAGCCACAAGATCGCGTGAAGAATGGAAAGCAGCGCGTCGCCGATGGATTGCAGCACCCGCATTCGGGACCTCCGTGGTCGAAGGACGTCTTGATGCCGCCCGAACCTGCGTGCCGCCCCCCCGACCAGACGGGAGGGTGGCGTGTCAGGGAAACGTGTTTACGGCAGCAGGGCGGCGGCCGCGGCGGTGTAGGCGTCCTCGCCCGAGACGGTGGTCACCCCGTCCAGCCAGGCGCGCAGGGTGTCCGGGTTGCCCGCGATCCATTCGGATGCGGCCTCGGCCGGGTCCTGCCCATCATCCAGGATCGCGCCCATGATCTCGTTTTCCATCTCCAGCGAGAACACCAGGTTTTCCAGCAGCGTGCCGACGTTGGCGCATTCTTCCACATAGCCCGCGCGGGTGTTGGTGTAGACGGTGGCACCGCCCAGGTTGGGGCCAAAGAAATCGTCGCCGCCTTCCAGATAGGTCAGGTCGAAATTGGCGTTCATCGGATGCGGTTCCCAGGCCAGGAAGACAATCGGCTCATCCCGGCGAGAGGCCCGCGCCACCTGCGCCAGCATTCCCTGTTCCGAGCTTTCCTTGACCTCGAACGAGGACAACCCGAAAGCGTCGCCGTCGATCATCGACTGGATCAGGCGGTTGCCGTCGTTGCCGGGCTCGATCCCGTAGATCTCGCCGTCCAGCGCGTCAGCATTCGCGGCGATGGTGTCGAAGGTTTCGATGCCCAGCGCCTTGCCCGCGGCATTTGTCGCCAGGGTGTATTTCGCGCCCTCCAGGTTGGCGCGCACGGTATCGACGGTGCCAGCCTCGCGGTAGGGGGCGATGTCCGCCTCCATCGTGGGCATCCAGTTGCCGAGGAACACGTCGATATCGCCGCTGGCCAGCGACGTATAGGTCACCGGCACCGACAGGACCTTGGTGTCGGTCTCATATCCCAGCGCTTCCAGCACCACGGTTGTGGCGGCGGTGGTGGCGGTGATGTCCGTCCAGCCGACATCGGCGAAGGTGACGGTTTCGCATTGCGCCTGAACGGCGCCGGCGGCGCAAATGGCAAGAACGGATAGGCTGGATGCAAGTTTCATAGGGGCTCCCCTGGTCTGCGGCAGCTGTTTTCGCGGCGGGAGAGACCCGATCCGCAGCGCTGCCTTTCATCGCGATTGCGGTAACAATGCATCGCAGATGCCGGAACGCAACCCTTTGCGATCAGGCGGACCCGCCGGTCCGCAGCCAGTATGCCCAGATCCCGCCGGATTGCAGGAGGCGTCGCGGACGACCACAGCCCCCGCGCGCTCCGCCCCGCTCAGGGCGCGGCTTTGCGGGGGTGGGCCAGCGCCTGGCGGTCGATCTTGCCGGTGCCGGTCTTCGGGATCTCCTCCACATAGTCGAACAGCCGGGGTGCCTTGTAGGGGGCCAGCCGCGCCTTGACGTGGTCGCGCAGCAGCTTGGTTTGCGCCTCGCCCGGCGCCACGCCGGGCGCAAGGCAGACCACGGCCCGCAGCGCCATGCGCTTGTCCGCCAGTTCCTCGGCCAGAACGGCGCATTCGTGAATATCGGGATGCGCGTTCAGGCAGCGTTCCACCTCCAGCGGCCAGACCCATTGCCCTGACACCTTGATCAGATCATCAACGCGCCCCTGGAAATAGTAATGCCCGTCCCGCTCCACAAAGCGGTCGCCGGTGTGGATCCAGTCGCCCTGCATCGTCTCGGCGGTCTTGTCGGGGCGGTTCCAGTAGCAGGGCGCCGAGGATTGCCCGCGCACCAGCATCACCCCTTCCTCACCCGGGGCCGCCGGTTGTCCGTCGGGGTTTTCCAGCCGGATCTCATATCCCGGAACCCGCGCGCCCGCCGCGCCGGAGCGCGGATCGCCCAGCCGGTTCGACAGGTAGACATGCAGCATCTCGGTCGAGCCGAGCCCCTCTGTCGGGCTGTGGCCCACCAACTGCTTCCAGGCGCCCGCGACCTCGTCCGACAGGATCTCGGCCGCCGACATGGATTGGCGCAGGGAGGACAGGTCGTGCCGCCCCGCGCCCGCGCTGCGCGTCAGAGCTGTGTAGAGGGTAGGCAAGCCGAAGAAGACCGTGGGGCGATAGCTGTCGATGGCGGACAGAACCGCCGAGGGAGTGGGCTGCCCTGGCAGATACAGCGTGGCCGCCCCGACAGAGAAGGGGAAGGTGACCGAATTGCCGAACCCATAGGCGAAATAGGTCTTCGGGACCGAAAAGCAGATGTCGTCGGGGTGCAGGTTCAGGACATGCCGGCCAAAGGTGGCTTGGGTATAGGCCATGTCGTGATGCAGATGCACGATGCCCTTGGGCCGCCCGGTGGAGCCTGAGGAATACATCCAGAACGCCATGTCGTCCGGCCCTGTGGGCGCCGGCGCCAGTTCCGAGGGCTGGCCGCGCAGGAACGCCGCCGCAGGCCTGTGCGCGCCCGCCGGGCCATTCACGACGACGACGGGACCAGCGACATCGCCCTGTGCCGCAAGGTCGGTGAACAGATCGGCAAAGGCGGCTTCGGTCACTGAAAGGTGCGCGCCGCTATCGCGCAGGAAATAGGCCAGCGTCTCGGGCGGGGTCTGGATGTTCAGCAGCACCGGCACAAAGCCCGCGCGCACCGCCCCGAAGAAGGCGGCGGGATAGGCGGGCGTGTCGTCCAGAAACAGCGCGATTCGGTCGCCCGGCGTCAGCCCCGCCGCGGCAAAGGCATTGCCCCATCTGGCGGCCTCGGCGATCAGCTCGCGGTAGGTCATCTGGCCAGACGGCCCTACCAGCGCCAGGCTGTCGGGGTTGCGCGCCAGATTGTCCCACAGGATCGCGGCGCAATTGGGGTGCTGCGTCTTGTCGAACCCGACCTCGACCGCGCCCGGCACATCGTCGGACACCGGATCGGCCAGGGCCTCGCCCGCCTTTTCCGCCTCGTAGCGGGCCATGAACCCGGGGGCGAGGCGGCGCAGCCTGTCCATGTCGACCCGGCCCGAGCGGGTGATGTAGTTGAACCCGAAATCCATCGGCGCCAGGGTCAGCTTGTCGCCAAAGCTGTCGTACCAGGTGGCCGAAGCATTGGCCGCATCCACGATCTTGCGCGCAATCGGCGGACGGTCGCGGTTGTAGGCGGCCAGTGCCGCGTCGCGATCGTCATGAGAGGCCAGCGCCTGCACCAGCGCGATCGCATCCTCCATCGCCAGCCGAGTGCCCGACCCGATCGAGAAATGCGCGGTATGGGCCGCATCGCCCAGCAGCACATGCTTCCCCGCCACCCAATTGTCGCACCACAGCCGGGGGAACTGGCGCCACATCGACCGGTTGGTCAGCAGCCGTGCGCCGCCCAGCACCCCGTCAAACACCTCCGAGCACAGCTCGGCCGATTGCGCCTCTGTCATCTCGGCAAAGCCATAGCGCTGGAACACCGCGTCTTCGCATTCGACGATGAAGGTGCTTTGGGTGGGGCTGTAGCGATAGTGATGCGCGTTCAGCGGGCCGTGGGGCGTTTGCACAAAGCTTTGGGTCAGCGTGTCGAACGGGCGGTCCGCGCCGAACCAGGCAAAGCGGTTGCCGAAATGCCCAAGGTCGGGACGGAACTGCGGGGCAAAGCGCTCTCGCACAAGCGAGTTCAGCCCGTCGGCGCCAATGATCAGATCGCCGGTCAGATCCTGCAGCCGGCCCACCTGGGCGTCAAAGCGGATCGCCACGCCCAGATCCTCGGCCCTGAGGCGCAGGATCTCGATCAGCTCCAGCCGGCCGATGGCGGCAAAGCCGACGCCGTCGATGATGACCTGCCCGCGCGGATGGTTCAGCGTCATGTTGCGCCAACGTTCCATGCGCGGCGTGACAAGGGCGTGGGTCTCCGGGTCGTCGGCCTGCAGGAAATCCAGCGCCTGGTCCGAAAAGACCACGCCGAAGCCAAAGGTGGCGCCTTGCGGATTGCGTTCATGCACCCGGACGCTCAGGTCGGGGCGCAACCGCCGCAGCAGGATGGACGCATACAGCCCGGCAGGGCCGCCGCCGATGATATCGACCGCTGACAGGTTCGGCATGGTCCCTCCCGGCGTGCCTCCACCAGGCGACCGTAAACCGGGTTCGCGCGGGGTTTCAATGGGGCAGCTTCTGGCACACCCCGCTCGGCCCGGATGAACGCGGGATTTCGGCGGGCAAGGATCCCGTCCAGCCCCCCGCCACCGCTCCGCCCGGGGCCCCGTCGCGCCCGCCCATGCCGCGCACCCGGGCGCGGGGATGTGATGGGGATGTGGCTCGGGATGTGATTCGGGCGCGCCATGCGCCTGCGCGGTCCCGGGAACTGGCACCGGATCCGGGCGGGCCGCCCCGCTAACGCAGGGCCGGGCCTTGATGCTGGCAACGGTCGGAAGTTGGAGCGGGTAACGGGAATCGAACCCGTACTAAGAGCTTGGGAAGCTCCTGTGATACCTTTTCACCATACCCGCGTCGGCGAAGGATACCATCCGCCGCAGGCGGCCTTCAAGCCCAAAGTGCCGGACCAGAGCGAGTGGCGCCCGACCCAAGTCGCATCCTCGCGCGCTCCGAGGCCGGGTGTGCCAGGCGCGCGGACGCCCGGCCCGGCGTCGGACGTCGATCTGGCGCGACAGGCACCCAGACCGCCCGGCACCCCCTGAATGCCATGTTGCAGACTTGGGCCATGATGCTATTGCTTCCGCCGGGGTGGACGGGCGACGGTCAGAGGAACAAAACGATGGCGCCGAAATTTGGAACGAGCGGTCTGCGCGGGCTGGTCACGGAACTCACCGACGAGTTCGTCGCAACCTACACTCGGGCCTTCCTGGCCGCCTGCCCAACCGGCGGCGCGGTGCATGTGGGCTGGGACCTCAGGCCATCCTCGCCGCGGATTTCCGATGCGGTGATCAAGGCCGCCGCCGACACCGGCCTGGCCGTGGTTCGCGCGGGCGAAGTGCCGACCCCCGCGCTGGCACTGGCCGCGCATACGGCGGGCGCGGCGGCGATCATGGTCACCGGCAGCCACATCCCCGCCGACCGCAACGGGCTTAAATTCTATGTGCCCGGCGGCGAGATCTCGAAAGACGACGAGGCGCGGATCCTTGCCGCGCTCGACGCGCCCGCCGGCAACGCCGCCAGCGCCGGCCCCGTGACCGAGGCTGACGCCGGCACCG
Source organism: uncultured Maritimibacter sp. (assembly GCA_964352155.1). Taxonomy (GTDB): domain Bacteria; phylum Pseudomonadota; class Alphaproteobacteria; order Rhodobacterales; family Rhodobacteraceae; genus Psychromarinibacter. The sequence continues at coordinate 5,729 of CAYGRI010000222.1, forward strand.
CCTATGTCGCGCGCTACACCGGCGCCTTTGGGGCCGATGCGCTGTCGGGTCTGCGGATCGGCATCTACCAGCACAGCTCTGTCGCGCGCGACACGATGGTTCAGGTGATCGAGGCGCTGGGCGGCACCGCCGTGCCGCTCGCCCGGTCCGACACGTTCATCCCCGTCGATACAGAGGCGGTGGACCCCGAAACCCGCGCCATGCTGGCCGGTTGGTGCGCCGAACAGGGGCTCGACGCCATCATCTCCACCGACGGGGATGCGGACCGGCCCATGGTGACGGATGCCACGGGCCGCATTGTGCCCGGCGACGTTCTGGGGCCGCTCACCGCGAAGTCGCTGGGGGCCGAGGTGATCGTGACCCCCGTCTCCTCCAACACCGCCGTCGACGCGATGGGCTTTGCCAATGTGACCCGAACCCGGATCGGATCACCCTTCGTCATCGCAGGGATGGAGGATCAACCCGGCGCCCGCGTCGTCGGCTTCGAGGCCAATGGCGGCTTCCTGCTGGGCTTTGAAGCCAACGGCCCGGCCGGTCCGCTGGCGCCGCTGATGACCCGCGACAGCATTCTGCCGATCGTGGCGCCGCTGGTGCTGGCACAATCTGGTGGACAATCGCTGGCCGATCTGGTGGCCACCCTGCCCGCGCGGTTTACGGCGGCGGACCGGATCACCGGCGTGGCCACCGACCTCTCTGCCGCGTGCCTGACAGAGATGCGGGAAGATGCCGCGAAGCGCGCCGCGTTCTTTGCCGATATGGGCGCCGAAGAAGGTCTCGACCTGACCGACGGGCTGCGCGTGACCTTTGCGGGGGGCGATGTAATCCACCTGCGCCCCTCGGGCAATGCGCCCGAATTCCGCTGCTACACAGAAGCGGGCAGCCCCGCGCGGGCCGACGAACTGGTCACCACCTATCTGGCGCGCCTGAAAGACATGCTAGCCTGAGCCGCCCACACCGGGGTCGATCCACGGACCCGCCCCGGCGCAGGCCACAAATTCCGTTTGCCACGCCGCCGCTTCTCCGCGATCCTTCTCCCAAGAAAAAAGGGGGACAGCATGAGCACACTGCGTGAAAACCACCGCGAGGATGTGGCCGGGCGCGCCAATGTCGAGGATACGCCGGAGCTGCTGGCCTATTACGACGAGCTGGACAAATTCGACGCCGGCGCGCTGTGGACGGTCGCCAACAAGATCGAACCCTGGGAGCCCAAAAGCGCCTCGCACCCGATCCTGTGGCGCTACCGCGATCTGCGCGCCCATGTGCTGCGGTCTGTCGATCTGGTGACGCCGGAAAAGGCCGGGCGCCGGGTGATCTACCTGAACAATCCAGGCCGCACCGATGTCTCCGCCGCGGTGGGCTGGATCTATGCGGGGCTGCAGGTGATGCATCCGGGCGAGCAGGCCTCGGCCCACCGCCATTCCGCCAGCGCGATCCGCTTCATCATGGAGGGCGCGGGCGCCTATACGGTGGTCGATGGCCACAAGATGACGCTGGGCCACAACGATTTCGTCCTGACCCCGAACGGCACCTGGCACGAACATGCCGTCGCCGCCGAGGGCACACCCTGCATCTGGCAGGACGGGCTGGACATCCCCTTCGTCAACGCGATGGAAGCGAATTTCTACGAGGTCCACCCAGACCTGACCCAGGCCGTCGCCTATCCCGTCGACGATATGACCAAGACCTGGGGCAATCCCGGCCTCACCCCCGGCGGCGGCGCATGGGAAAAGGCCTATAGCCCGATGTACAAATACGAATGGGAACCCACATACGAGGCACTGCGCAGCTACGCGGGCACCACCGATGGCTCTCCCTTCGACGGGGTGCTGATGGAATATGTGAACCCGGTGACGAACGGGCCGGTGATGCAGACCATGGGCGCCTCGATGCAGATGCTTCGGCCTGGCGAGGCGACACTGGCCCATCGCCACACCGGCAGCTTCCTCTATCACGTCGCCAAAGGCTCGGGCCATTCCATCATCAACGGTCAACGGTTCGACTGGCAGGAACATGACATCTTCTGCGTCCCCTCCTGGGCCTGGCACGAACACGCCAATGGCTCTGACAGCGAGGATGCCTGCCTGTTCTGCCTGAACGACCTGCCGGTCATGCGCGCCCTCGGCCTCTACCGCGAACAGGCCTTCGGCGACAACAACGGCCACCAGCCGACAGGGGCATAGCATGAAACTGGCAACCTACCGCGCAACGGTCGAAGAGGCGGCGCGCCTGGGCGTGATCGCAGGCGACCAGATGATCGACGTGGCCGCCCTGGGCGCGCATCTGAACCTGCCCCTGCCCGGCACGATGCTGGATCTGATCGACGCCGGCCGCCCCGCGCTGGCCGCCCTGCAATCGGCGCTCGACGGGCTTGGCGACACGCCCCCCGCCGGCCTGTCCACGGCCATCGCCAATATCACCTTCCTCGCCCCGATTCCGCGGCCCCGCAAGAATGTCTTCGGCATCGGCCTGAACTACACCGAACATGTCGCCGAAAGCGCGAAAGCGCTGGACACCAACCCAGATCTACCCCGCCAGCCGGTGCTGTTCTCCAAGCCGCCCACGGCCATCATCGGCCCCGGCGACCCGATCCTGCACGACGCCTCGATGACACAGCAACTGGATTGGGAGGTCGAGCTGGCCGCCATCATCGGCACCCGCGCCCGCCGGGTGGCCCGCGCCGACGCGCTCGGCCATGTCTTCGGCTATTCAGTGATGATCGACGTCTCAGCCCGCGACAACCGCCGCGCCGGCCAGTGGATCTTTTCCAAAGGCATGGACAGTTTCGCCCCCTTCGGCCCGGTCATCGTCACGGCGGACGAGATCCCGGACCCCCACACACTGAACCTGTGGCTGACGGTGAACGGCGTCGAAAAGCAACGCTCCAACACCAGCCACATGTTGTTCAAGGTCGACGAACTGATCGCCGACATCTCCACCGGCATCACCCTGGAGCCAGGCGACATCATCGCCACCGGCACCCCCGCCGGGGTCGGCGCGGGCCGGGATCCGCAGGAATGGATGTGGCCCGGCGACACTGTCGCCGCCTGCGTCGAGGGCATCGGAACCCTGCGCCATCCGGTGATCAACGCCACCCCGGACTGACGCCAAAAACCACCGCAGCCGGGCCGCGCCACCAAAACGCCCCAGTTCCCGGCCCAATTACAGTCAGAGTCCTTGGACACATCTTCAGGCCCCCGTCTTCTGGCCCAAAATACTCCGGGGAGCGCGAGGGGCCGGCCCCCTCGCCGGATCGGCTCGCGC
>CAYGRI010000223.1:0-8524 GCA_964352155.1 uncultured Maritimibacter sp.
GGCCTAGGGGGCGAGTGCGATCCGGCCCAGAACGGTGACGGATCCGTCTTCGACCCGGATCACGATGACTTCGCCGGAACTCGGATAGACTCCGGTCAGCGCGGTGATGTTCACCTGATGGGTGACCAGCATCACCCGATCGTTGGCGGTGCCGATCGCCCGCAGCGTGTCGCGGGTCAGGCTGGCGGAGGTGGACCGGTCAGCAAAGAAAGAGTTCAGGAACGGCGCTTCGGTTATCGGGCCAAGCGCCAGCAGCCGCGCCGTATCCCGGCAGCGGCACCATTGACTGGTGAGAACCCGGTCGAAAACAATTCCTCTGGATCGGAACGCTGCCCCCGATGGCTTCCGCCTGCGCCCGCCCCCGGTCGTCCAGATTGCGCTGCGTGCTGCAATCGGTGACGTCAAACCGACGGGGGTCCCCGGTGCCGGGCGCCAGAGCATGCGGCATGATGGCGACCGCTCCGGGCTCCCTCAAAGCGGACCAGTCATCGGCCAGTGCAAAGCTTGGCAGGAAGAGGAACAGCAGGGCGAACAGATGGCGCATGACGCAAAGCTGGCGGCGCGCGCGCGGCTGTCTACTGCGCTGCGACCTCTTTACGGTCGGCCAGCTCCACGATATCGAACATGATCCGCGTCAGCTCGAAATCCTTGGGCGTATAGACCCGGGCCACGCCCATCGCCCTCAGCCGAGTGGCGTCATCCTCGGGGATGATCCCGCCTACGACCACCGGGATATCCCCCAGACCGGCCGCACGCATATCGCTCATCAGAGTCTCGATCAGTGGCAGATGGCTGCCCGACAGAATCGAGAGGCCAAGGACATGTGGCCTGGCATCCTGCGCCGCTGCCACGATCTCGGACGGGGTGAGCCGGATGCCCTCATAGGTGATCTCCATGCCGCAATCGCGGGCCCGGGCAGCGATCTGTTCCGCGCCGTTGGAATGGCCGTCGAGCCCGGGCTTGCCCATCAGGAACGACAGCCGCCGTCCAAGCCGGTCGCTCACCGCGTCCACGGCGGCGCGGATCTCGTCCAGCCCTTCTGTGCGATTGGAGGGCGCGCGGGCCACCCCCGTCGGCGCGCGGTACTGGCCAAAGGCGGTGCGGATCACGTCGCCCCATTCGCCGGTGGTGGCGCCGGCCTTAGCCGCCTCGATCGAGGGCAGCATGATGTTGCTGCCATCCGCCGCCGCCTGGCGGACCCGGGCGAGCGCCGCCTGCACCCGCGCGGTGTCGCGGGTGGCGCGCCAGTCGGTCAGGCGGGCGATCTGATCCGCCTCGGCATCCGGATCGGCGACCATGATTGCCTCGGGGCCAGAGGTCAGCGGAGACGGCTCGCCCGAGGTATGGCGGTTCACGCCGATCACAATCGTCTCACTGGTCTCGATGCGGGCGATCCGGGCGGCATTCGCCTCGACAAGCTGGCGCTTCATGTGACCGATCGCCTCCACCGCGCCGCCCATCGCGTCGATCTGCGCCAACTCCGCCCGCGCGCCCGCTTTCAGGGTCTCGACCTTGGCGCTGACCACCGGATTGCCCTCGAACAGGTCGCCATATTCCAGCAGGTCGGTCTCGTAGGCCAGGATCTGTTGCATCCGCAGCGACCATTGCTGATCCCAGGGGCGGGGCAGCCCCAGCGCCTCGTTCCAAGCAGGAAGCTGCACGGCGCGGGCGCGGGCGTTCTTCGACAGGGTCACCGCCAGCATCTCCAGCAGGATGCGGTAGACGTTGTTCTCGGGTTGCTGTTCGGTCAGACCCAGCGAGTTCACCTGCACCCCATAGCGAAAGCGCCGGTACTTCGGATCCTCGACGCCGTAGCGCTCTGCGGTGATCTCGTCCCACAGCTCGACAAAGGCGCGCATCTTGCACATCTCTGTCACAAAGCGGATGCCCGCGTTCACGAAGAATGAGATCCGCCCGACCATCTTCGGGAAATCCGCCGGGTCGACCTTGCCCTGCAGATCGTCCAGCACCGCGACCGCCGTGGCAAGGGCAAAGGCCAGCTCTTGCTCCGGCGTCGCGCCGGCCTCTTGCAGATGATAGGAGCAGACATTCATCGGGTTCCATTTCGGCAGATGCTGGCGGGTATAGGCCGCCACATCCGTGATCATCCGCAGCGACGGCTTCGGCGGGCAGATATAGGTGCCGCGCGACAGGTATTCCTTGATGATGTCGTTCTGAACGGTCCCCTGCAGGGCTGCGACATCCGCGCCTTGTTCCTCGGCCACCGCGATGTACAGCGCCAGCAGCCAGGGTGCCGTCGCGTTGATCGTCATTGAGGTGTTCATTCGGTCCAGCGGGATCTGGTCGAACAGCATCCGCATGTCCCCCAAATGCGCCACCGGCACGCCGACCTTGCCAACCTCGCCCCGCGCAAGCTCGTGGTCGCTGTCATAGCCTGTCTGCGTGGGCAGATCGAAGGCCACCGAAAGGCCGGTTTGCCCCTTTTCCAGATTGCCGCGATACAGCGCGTTCGACGCGGCAGCGGTGGAATGCCCCGCATAGGTGCGAAACAGCCAGGGCTTGTCTATGGGATCGGACATCGGGGCATTCCTTGGCGTAATATCATTTCGTCCAGAGGGACATAATCGAAATATCGTTCTCATGTCAACGCGCCGCAATGCAGAAATCAAGGGCGTCCACAACCCCCAACCGGTCGCCGGATGGGCCGATCCGAGGTCCCTGTCCAGGCTTCCATCGCGTGGCAGGATCGTTAGGCTGACCCCAATCGCCCCATCGAGGAGTGTTCCGATGATCCGCACCGCAGCCGCCGCCCTGAGTCTGGGCGCCTGCCTCTCAGTTTGTCTTGCCGCGGCGCAGCCGGTCGCGGCGCAGGACTTCCTTCGGTTTGCCACCTTCAACGCCTCGATGGCCCGCGAGTCGGCGGGCGCGCTGGAGTCGGCGCTGGCGGTGGGCGACGATCCGCAGATCCTGGATGTTGCCCGGATCATCTCGACGGTGGATCCCGACGTTCTGTTGATCAACGAATTCGACTATGCGCCGGGGCGGGGGGCGCAGTTCGATGAGATCTATCTGGAGGGCGCCTATCCCTACCGCTTCATCGCGCCGTCCAACACCGGCATCGCCTCGGGCCGGGACCTGAACCAGGATGGCGAGATCGGCGAGACCGGGTTCGCGCTGGCCAATGACGCTTATGGGTTTGGCACCTTTCCCGGGCAATACGGGATGCTGATCCTGTCAAAGATCCCGTTGGGGCCTGCGCGGACGTTTCAGGGGTTTTTGTGGCGGGACATGCCCGGCGCCCGGCGTCCGATGCGGGAAGACGGCACTCCCTTTCACGATGATGCCACATGGGCCGCGCTTCGGTTGCCGTCGAAATCCCATTGGGCCGTTCCGGTTGACCTTGGGGATGCGATGATCTGGGTGCTTGCCGCGCATCCCACGCCGCCGGTCTTTGACGGCCCCGAAGATCGAAACGGCGCCCGGAATGCGGACGAAATCCGGCTGCTCGTCGATATCGCGCGGGGGGCGGCCTATGTCTACGACGACAGCGGCACCCCGGGCGGCCTGCCCGAAGACGCGTTCTTTGTGATGATGGGGGACATGAACGCCGATCCGAATGACGGCGATGGCCGCCCCGGCGCCACCGATCCGCTGCTGGATGGGGCTTTGGTGAATGTCAGCGTGGTGCCCGAAAGCTCAGGCGGGGTCGCTGCCGCTGGCCGAGGCGTCAACCCGCAGCACATGGGCAATCCGGCGCAGGACACGGCCGACTTTCGCGACGATTCGCCTGGCAATCTGCGGGTGGACTATGTTTTGCCCTCGGCAACGCTGGAAATTGTCGAGGCAGGCGTGTTCTGGCCCGCGCCCGGCGGCGAAGGATCCGACTGGATCGCGGCATCGGATCACCGGCTGGTCTGGGTCGACGTGGCGATTCCGGGGCGCTGACCCGGGCCGAGAGGGCGGGCCACTGGACCTGTGCCGCGCATTCGGCTTATCTGACCGCATCCGACCCAGCAGGAGCCCGCCCGATGACCATGCCGCCCGCCGACGCCGAAGCGCGTCGCGCCATTGCTCCCGTCATCGTCTATCCCGATGACACTCTGGCGCCGGCGGATCTTGACCTCTATGCGCGGGCCCGCACCTCTGCCCGCAAGATCGCCGAGGTCACCGTCGCTCCGCGCGACGCGGGCACGTTTCACGCACCCGCCGGGTCGTTCTTTCGCATCACCTCGGTCGAGGGGCCGCAGGTTGGCGATCTGAACCTGTTCGCCGCAGGCAACCTGTCAGAGCGGTTCTTTTCCGGCAAGACGCGCGCCTTGCACGGCACCCATGTCTCGACTAGCAACCGGCTGTGGTCCTGCCTGCCCTATCTGCGGCCGATGGCGACCATCGTCTCCGATACGCTGGACTGGTACGGCGTCGATGCGTTTGGCGGGCGGGTGCATGACGTGATCGGAACCCGCTGCGACCCCTACACCCACCGGCTGCTGGCGGGCGGAGAGTATCACCATTGCTGTCATTCCAATTTGACGCGCGCGGTGGCCGCCAGGACGGGCCTGCCCCCGACCGAGGCAGAGCTGCATGTGCATGATGTGCTGAACGTCTTCATGTGTACCGGATTCACCCGCGACACCGGCCAGTATTTCATGAAGGCCAGCCCGGTGCGCCCCGGCGACCATATGGAGCTGTTTGCCGAGATCGATCTGCTGGGCGTGCTCAGCGCGTGTCCGGGGGGTGATTGCTCCTCGACCCATTCCAGCGATGCCGCCGCCTGCTATCCGCTGTTGGTCGAGGTCTTTGAGACCGACGCCGCCATGCTGACCGGCTGGGAGTCGCCTTCGGTCAATGGATACTCCCGGGGGCATGGCGCCGCCGGGTGACCGGATCAGGCGAAGGCGGCTTCCAGCGCAACTTCGACCATATCGCCAAAGGACCGCTCCCTGTCTGACGACGGAAGGTCTTCCTTGGTGATCAGGTGGTCCGACACTGTCAGGATGGACAGCGCCCGACATGCGTAGCGCGCGGCCAGAATGTACAGCTCTGCCGTCTCCATCTCCACCGCCAGCACGCCGTGGCGCATCAGGGCGTCGTTCAGGTCCGGCCGCTCGTCATAGAAGACGTCCGAGGAATAGATGCCGCCCACATGGCCGGGGATCCCCTTGGCTTCGGCGGCGGCGACGGCGGCGCGCAGCAGGCCGAAATCGGCGCAAGGGGCATAGTTCAGCTCTTTGAAGATCGCCGACGATGGGGTCGACAGGGTCGAGGCGGTCATGGCGATCACAATGTCCCGCAGCTTTACATGAGCTTGCATCGCCCCGGTCGACCCGATGCGGATCAGCGTCTTCGCGCCATAGTCGCGGATCAGCTCGTTCACATAGATCGACAGCGACGGCATCCCCATGCCCGAGCCGTGGATGGTCACCGGATGCCCGCGCCAGGTGCCGGTGTAGCCCAGCATCCCGCGTACCTCATTCACAAGGCGCGGCGCGTCCAGAAAGGTCTTGGCCGCCCATTCCGCCCGGCGCGGGTCGCCGGGCAGCAAGACGGTGGGTGCGATGTCGCCCTGTGCGGCGCCGATATGAATGGTCATGGCGGTTCCTTCTCGATTCCGCACAACTGTAATCCGACCGCCGCGAGGATGCCATATTCGCGGTCTATCCCACCCCGCATGAGTGTTGTTGAAACCCCAAAAGCGCGCCGCAGGGCCCGCCGCGTGGCAAAGGCCGAAGCGACGCGGCGCCGCGCCTTGTCTCCGTTTCGCATCGTGCTGCGGCTTGCGACGATTCCGGTTCTGGCCGTGACGGTCACCCTGTCGCTGTTCCTGAAGACGTCGGAGTATCCGCCGGTCGATGCGCTGCGCCATCTGGTGGCGATGGCCGGATGCTCGGCGGCAGAGGTGGTCGACCTTGCGCCCGCACGCGACGGCGACATCGGCTACCATGCCCGCAACGATCCCGAGGGCGACGGCATCGCCTGCGGTACCGGACAGGTCGCGGTGTCGAGGTCGGCGTCTGGTCCGGTGTCTGTGCCGGTCTCAGAGCCAGCGTCCGAGCCGCAGTCCGTTGGGGCAGAAACACCCTCGGTGCGGATGGAAGGCGGGGCAAAGTTCCTGCGGCCCTGACGGGCTGGCTGCGGGCGCATGCCTTGGGTTTTTCGGGTCGGTGCGAGGCTTGGATCCGCCGATCGTTGTCTCTTAGGATTATGTTAACCACGCTGCCGCAAGCTGACCCGAACAGGAAGGGCTTGGAATGCGGTCTGCCAAAGGGTTCGCCCATATCAGGGAGCAGGTCGCGTTGCTGACCGCGCATGCGGCTGAGGTGCAAAGCGGGTTGGCAGAGGCGGACAACCCCCTGCGGGTGCCCCGGCGTGTTCTGTTGACGCCCGGTCGCGACGGACCGCCGGAGATGCTGGTGGAAGATCCCAATGAACAAGTGAACCGCGAGGCCCCAGGGGCGCCCGCTGACAAAGCCGCCCACTTGGTGACCGCGTTGAACGATCAGGGGAGGATGCCGGAAACAGCGCACGAGGTTCTTTGAAAGATGGCACGCGTCAGGGCGAGGCTTTGCCAACGAAGTCTTGCTTGGTTCGGTGACGTTGCCGGCAGGCTAGATGCCGGGGGCGCGCTGACGCCAACTCTCAGCGGTCTACGGGGCAGAGGCCTGTGGGGCCGGGCGTGTGCAGTGAACGGCCTGCTTACCGGTCGCAGGCAAGGCGGCGCGTCTGCTTCAGGGTGTGCATCTCTGTGGCGGGCAGGACGAGGCTGTATTCCTCCACCCCGTCCAGGAACAGCGTCACATAGGAACAGGCGTAGTTGACGTCCAAAGGCATGAACGCGTCTGGGCCACGGCTGCCCTTGGATCGGTTCAAGCCCTTCTTCACGATGGCAAGATAGGTTGGGTCGTTATAGAATCGCCGCCGCTCCGCATTGGTCCAGTCCGCCGCGCCGCGGTACCAGGCCCAGCACACCGGGATCACATGGTCGATCTCGAAAAGGGAGGCCTCTACATCGTCGTAGCGCCGCCCTGTGTAAGGGTCCGTCCAACTGCCGCGCTCGACATAAATTTTCCCGCCAGAGCTGGTTCGGAACGTCACATCGCCTGTGGATCGCGCTTCAAGAACCCGGGCGCGGGTATCTTTGTAGTCCTTCTGGATATAGCTTCCGAAGGCCTTGCGTTGGCACTGCTCGCCCGAGGCGTGAACCACGCCCGGAACCAGCAGCAAGGCGACCAGCATCAGCCTGACGATCCGGGCCATGGAGGTGAACGACGCAACAGCATTAACCATTTGTTAAGTATGGTTAATGACTTTGGCAATTTCAATGCCCCTGCCATCTGGCCTTTGGCCGCGTCGGCGGGATATGGCGCGGTACACCCAATTTCCCACATCCCGCGTTTTGCGGCGCGTAAGCGGCTTTGAGGGGCCTGCCGGTTGTCAGACCCTGACCGAGGGCATTCCGCCTTAGCTGTGTTTGCGCCGCTTGACGTTGCCGCCGCGTTGACCCGCTCGCCCGCCGGTGGACCGCCCCTTGGACGACACCGCCGCCTCTGCCGCGGCCTCCACCGCGGATTGGCGGGCCAGCGGATCGTCTGCGACCGCAAGATCCACCGCTTCCAGACGCTTGATCTCGTCGCGCATCCGGGCGGCCTCCTCGAACTCCAGGTTCTCGGCCGCCTTGCGCATGGCATCGCGCAGCCCGTCCAGATGAGCCTGCAGATTCGCCCCGGCCATCGGCTTGTCGACCTTGGCCGTCACGCGGCTCATGTCGGTGTCGCCCTTGTACAGCCCTGCCAGCACATCCTCGACATTCTTGCGCACCGTCGCGGGGGTGATGTTATGCTCGATGTTATAGGCGATCTGCTTTTCGCGCCGCCGGTTGGTCTCGCTTAGCGCGCGTTCCATGGATCCGGTGATCCGGTCGGCATACATGATCACCCGCCCGTCGGCATTCCGCGCGGCCCGGCCGATGGTCTGGATCAGCGACGTCTCGGACCGCAGGAAGCCCTCCTTGTCGGCATCCAGAATCGCCACCAGCCCGCATTCGGGGATATCCAGCCCCTCGCGCAGCAGGTTGATCCCGATCAGCACGTCAAAAGCCCCCAGCCGCAGGTCGCGCAGGATCTCGATCCGCTCGATCGTGTCGATGTCGGAATGCATGTAGCGCACGCGGATGCCCTGCTCATGCATGTATTCCGTCAGATCCTCGGCCATCCGCTTGGTCAGCGTCGTCACCAGCGTGCGATACCCGGCCTGCGACACCTTGCGCACCTCGTCCAGCAAATCGTCGACCTGCATTTCGACCGGCCGGATTTCGACCTGCGGGTCCAGCAGGCCGGTGGGGCGGATCACCTGTTCGGTGAAGACACCGCCGGTCTGCTCCATCTCCCAGGCGGCGGGGGTGGCCGAGACATAGATCGACTGCGGGCGCATCGCGTCCCATTCCTCGAACTTCAGCGGGCGGTTGTCCATGCAAGAGGGCAGGCGGAACCCGTGTTCGGCCAGCGTCATCTTGCGCCGGAAGTCGCCCTTGTACATGCCGCCAATCTGCGGAACCGAGACGTGGGAT
>CAYGRI010000223.1:8534-8986 GCA_964352155.1 uncultured Maritimibacter sp.
GTGAGGTAGCGGGAGTAATTCTCGATCCCGTTGCAGACGCCGGTGGCCTCCAGCATCTCGAGGTCGAAATTGGTGCGCTGTTCCAGCCGCTGCGCCTCCAGCAGCTTGCCCTCGTTCACCAACTGGTCCAGCCGCTGCCGCAGTTCTTTCTTGATGCCGATGATCGCCTGATTCATCGTCGGGCGAGGGGTGACGTAATGCGAATTGGCGTAAACGCGGATCCTGTCGAACGTGCCGGTCTTTTCGCTGGTCAGCGGGTCGAATTCGGTGATCCCCTCCAGCTCTTCGCCAAAGAACGACAGGCGCCAGGCGCGGTCTTCGAGGTGGGCGGGGAAAATCTCCAGGCTGTCGCCCCGCACCCGGAAGGACCCGCGCTGAAACGCCTGATCGTTGCGCCGGTATTGCTGGGCGACCAGATCGGCCATCACCTGGCGCTGGTTGTATTCCTTGCC
>CAYGRI010000224.1:0-8893 GCA_964352155.1 uncultured Maritimibacter sp.
GTCGTAGGATGTGTAGATCCCGCCTTCGGGGCAGTCGCCGCCGGTCGAGCAGGCTTGCGCCGTGCCGTTGGTGTTGATCGCGACATCCCACAATTCCGCTTCCATCGCGGCCATGGTTGCATCAAAGGCGGCGCGGTCCTCTTCGCTCAGGCCGTTCAGCCAGTCGAGGTTGACCATATGCGCCTGAACCGAACCCGAGACCGACAGCGGATAGAGATGGGTCGTCACTTCGGGCCATTTGCCGGTGTTCGACGAGGTGGGCGAGGTCACGCCGCAGGTTGCCACGCCGCGCTGCAGGGCGGGATATACTTCGGGGAACGACAGCGTGACCGGCGTCGCGCCAAGGTTTTCAAGCAATGTCGACATGGATGCAGTAAACGACCGGACCTTCAGCCCGTCCAGATCGGCCAGCGACGCCATGTCCGCGTTGCAAAGGAAGACTTGCGTTCCGAAAGGCCAGATCGCCGCGGCGGTGACGCCGAATTTCTCTTCCAGCCGGGCGTTGAACACGTCGCGATAGGCGTCGACCGCGCCCTTGAGATCTTCCATATTGGTCGACACGCCAATCAGGTCGATCCCTTCCAGGAACGGATCGTCCTTGGCGACACTGCCCACCTGGATCGTTGCCATATCGAAGGCCCCGGTGCTGAGCAGGCGCAGACCGTCGGCAAGATTGATGCCGACCGCCTGGTATTCGCTGCGGCTGATATCGAAGCCAGCTTCGGACAGGGCGGCGACCGCTTCGGCCTCCGCGGGATATTGTGCGCGCTGTTCCTGATTCTGGGTGATCAGGCGCATCGATTGCGCCTCTACCGCGCCTGTCAGGGCAAGGCTACCGGCAAGGGCGGACGCAACAACGGAGAAATGGGTCACGGGGATATGTTCCTTTCATCTTTCGTTTCGGCGGAAGAACGTCCCGGGCCGGCTTGGATACCATCGCAATTGCGGGCGCACAGACCAGGGAAATCACACTGCCTCCGGATTGGGCGGTCAAATTGTTAACAATTCAAGTTCTTTTTGTGTACAAATTTGAAGCACCTATCGCGAATTTCGGGCGGCAGAGGGATATGGCTGATAAAAATCAATGGGTTGATGATGCGCTGGCGGTCCCGGCGCCCTTGCGATTGAGTGATTGAAACTCCGGCCGTTGCTCGTATCTTCGGCAGGACACAAGGCCGGACCGCCGATAGATGAAACCCCGTCACGCATCGGAAGATGCGATCTTTCAGATTCTGCGCGATGCGATCCTGTCGCGCAAGCTCGCCCCGGGAACCCGGTTGCGTGAAATGCGCCTGGGTGAAATTCTGGGCGCGTCGCGGGGGGCGGTGCGCAAGGCCCTGGCGCGACTGAGCTTTGACGGTCTGGTCGAGCAGGAACCGAACCGGGGCGCCGCGGTCGCCCAGCCAACTGCGCAAGAGGCGGCAGAGCTGTTTGCGGCGCGAAAATGCATCGAAGTGGCCATCGCCCGGATGGCCAGCCAGAACCTGTCGCCTGCGGCAGTCAAAAAGCTCGAAACGCACATCTCACTTGAACAGGCGGCGCGCGAGCAACAGGACTGGGACCAGATCGTCGCCTTGTCCGGTGAATTCCACATTCTGATCGCCGAAATCGCGGGGAATGCGCCGCTGAAACGCTACCTGAACGACCTCGTCGCGCGGGAATCCCTGATCATTCAGCTGTTTGGCACCCGCGAGCAGGACGTGTGCACGCAAAACGAACATGCGGACATTCTCGAGGCGCTGAAATCCGGCGAGGCAGACCTGATCGCCCACCGGATCGAAAGTCATATCGACGGGATTGCGGCAGGTGTGGATCTGAACCCAAGCGCCGCCGAAACCCGCTCGCTTGAGGAGATGCTGCTTGGATAGTGTGCAACTTGTTTTCGCCTTGCGGCCAGTCCCCTCGGTGCATGTCCCCTTCGGATCTGGCATATGCCCTCGCCGGATGCGTGACGGGTCGGCAATGCGTCCGAGACACGCCCCCTTGGGCTCGGCTCTTGGTGTCCGTGACAAGAACATCGGCGACCGAGGTCGCGCGGCAGGACAGCATCCGTGACCCCCCCTAGACAAACGCAACCCTATCACGAGGCATCACCGCAAATGCACCGCTCAACCAAAGGCCGCGCCCATGCAGCATGATCTGGTCATCCGAAACGCGCGGGTCGTTACCTCTGGCGGCGTATCGCAATGCGACATTGGCGTGGCGCAGGGGCGGATCGCCATGCTCGGGACCGGCCTTGATGGCGCTGAGGTGATCGATGCCTCGGGCCTGATCGCGATGCCCGGTGGCATCGACAGTCATGTGCATATCTCTCAGCCTTCGGGACCCGGGATCGAGATGGCGGATGACTTCGCCTCTGCGACCCGCGCTGCGGCCTGCGGCGGGAACACCACCATCATGCCTTTCTGCCTGCCAGAGCCTGGCCAAACCCTTCGCGCGGCTGTGGCGGCCTATCTGGCCAAGGCAGAGGGGCAATGCCTGACCGACGTGTCGTTTCATCTGATCGTCAAATCGGTCGACCCGGTGACGTTGGGGCAGGATCTGCCGGCACTCATCGCGCAGGGCATGACCAGCTTCAAGGTCTTCATGACCTACCAGGACATGCGTCTGACGGATGCCGAGATTCTGCAGGTCATGGACGTGGCGCGCGAGCAGGGGGCGCTGACCATGGTGCATGCGGAGAACGAAGACGCGATCGAGTTTCTGCGCGACAAAGCCGAAAGAGACGGGCGCACGGAGCCGGTTCACCACGCCCGCACCCGCCCGGTCCCGGTCGAGCGCGAAGCCACGCATCGCGCCACCACGCTGGCCGAAGTAGCGGATGTGCCTTTGATGATCGTCCATGTGTCGAACGGTGCGGCGCTGGAGGAAATCCGGCGCGCGAAAGCCCGCGGCGTCCGCGTCTTTGCCGAAACCTGTCCGCAATACATCACGCTAACAGCGGACGATCTGGATCGCGCGGGGTTCGAAGGGGCCAAGTGGGTGTGTTCTCCGCCGCCGCGCGACACCGGCGAACAGGCGGCGATATGGGCCGGCCTTGAACAGGGCGCCTTCGACGTGTTCTCTTCGGATCACTGCCCGTTCCGTTTTGCCGACACCGCAGGCAAGGACGCCCCCGGCGCGCGCACCTCGTTCCGCAATATTCCCAATGGCATCCCGGGCGTCGAAACCCGCCTGCCGATCCTGTTCTCCGAAGGTGTCAGCAAAGGGCGCATCAGCCTTGAAACCTTTGCGGCGCTGACTGCCACCAACCACGCCCGCATCTATGGGCTGGAACACAAGGGCGCCATTGCCGTGGGCAAGGATGCCGACATTGTGCTGTGGGACCCGGACGCGCAACGGACGATCACCCAAAACGATCTGCATCACGGCTCTGACTACACCCCCTGGGAGGGCTTCGAGGTCACAGGTTGGCCCGTGCGCACGATCCTGCGCGGGCAGACCGTCATGATTGACGGCACGCCAACGGGCGCCCCGGACGGCACGCATGTCGCGCGCACAAAACCACAAGTCACACCATGACGTTCCCGCCCGTTGACGGCCGCCGCATCGGCATGCTGACACCGTCCTCCAACACGGTTCTCGAACCCTATACCTCGGCGATGCTGACCCCCTTCGGCGAGGAGGCCAGCGTTCATTTCGGACGCTTTCGGGTCGTCGAAATCTCTATGTCAAAGGCGTCCCAATCGCAGTTCGAACTGGAACCGATCCTGGAGGCGGCCGAACGCCTGGCCGAGGCAAAGCCGGCCGTGATCTGCTGGAACGGGACCTCGGCCAGCTGGCTGGGGCTGGACAAGGACCGCGCGCTCTGCGCCGCCATTACCGACCGCACGGGCGTTCCGGCCACGTCCACCGTCCTGGCCTTTGATGCCTTGTACAAGGCGATGGGTGTAAAGCGCCTTGGCCTTGTCACGCCCTACATCGAGGACATTGAAACCCGGATGATCACCAATTATGCGGCGCGTGGCATCGAGGTCGTCAGCACCGCGCGGCTGGATGACAAAGGGAACTACAGTTTTGCCACTTACCCGCCCGAACAGGTGGGCGCCATGGTAGAGCAGGTGGCGGACGCGCAGCCGGACGCAATTGCCATCGTCTGCACGAATTTTCGTGGCGCGCCCATTGCGGCGCGGCTGGAGGATGCCACAGGCATTCCCGTAATTGATTCCGTCTCCGTGACGGCGGCGCATTGTCTGCGAGAGATCGGCCTCAACCCCCATCGCGTGATCGGCTGGGGAAGTGTGTTCCAGCGGATGTGAGACGGTCAAACCCGGACGGCCGACACAGCTTCAGCCGCGCTATTTTCGGAAGCATTCCCCAGAACCCGGGTCATGGCGCTATGGCCTGCCCGGCCTTTGCCGCGCCAACGATGCCCGCCAGGCTGACGCGGCAGGCGCCGGCATTGCGCGATTGAGGTCTTGTTTCGCCGTTTGCACAGGCGGGTTTCACGCATCTGCCAGCAGGCGCCCCATTCCTCACGCGCAACCTTACCGATTTGTAAGCTACAGGAAGATTGGGTGTAAGAATGGCCTTCTATCTCTGTTTCATCGGACGGCGACGAAGCCTTCCTCAACATGAAAACGGAGACACGACATGAACATGAAATATCTTGCGGCCGGCGCTGTGACGGGTCTGGTTTTGGCAGGCGGCATTACGGGTATGGTGTCCGCACAATCGGCGGCGCTCGCGACCGGATTGACCGAGGAGCAGATCATCGAAATCGCTCTGAACGAAGTCCCCGGAGAGGTGACAGAGGTGGAGCTGGAACGCCACCGCAGGCAGCAGGTCTTTGAAGTCGAGATCCTCGGCGTGGATGGTGTCGAGATGGAACTCACGATCGCTGCGGACACGGGCGAGATCCTGAAGGTCGATGCGGAAGGCTCCGATTGCGACAAGGATGACGATGACGAGGATGACGACGACGACGCCTGATCTATCGGTCTTTTCGTCTCGCAGCAAAGCGCGATAGGCTGCCGCAATGGCAGTCTATTGCTTTTGAAACAGCACCCCAGGGAACACGATGCGTATTCTGCTATTGGAAGACGACACCCAGCTTGGGCCGTGGATCGCCGGTGGTCTGCGCGAGGAAGGCCATGTTGTCGATCATTTCGACGATGGCAAGGACGCGCTGATCGCCGCCATGGGCCAGGCGTTCGACCTCTTGATCCTGGATCGGATGGTGCCGGGGCTGGATGGATTGGCCGTGCTGAAATCCTTGCGGGCGTCCAAAGACAGCACGCCCGCGTTGTTCCTGACGGCGTTGGGCGAAGTCGATGCGCGGGTCGAGGGGTTTGAGGCGGGCGGAGATGATTATCTGACCAAGCCCTTCGCCTTTGCGGAATTGTCGGCGCGAGTCGGGGCCCTCGGGCGCAGGCGCGAGGGCCTGGACAGCCCGCAGACGACCCAGACCGTCCTGCGCTACGGGGATCTCACGCTTGATCTGTTGGCGCGCCGTTGTGAACGGCAAGGCCAGAAGATTGACCTGATGGCCAAGGAAATCAAATTGTTGGAATATCTCATGCGGCGACCCGGGCGGCTTGTGACCCGGACGATGCTGCTGGAACAGGTCTGGGACATGAGCTTTGACCCAACCACCAGCGTGGTCGAGACCCATATCAGCAGGCTGCGCGCCAAGATCGACAAACCTTTTGAAGACGCCTTGCTGCGCACGCGGCGCGGCGAGGGCTATGTCTTTGGCGCGTAGCCGTGCCCAACGGCTCGGGTGGTTGTGGCGGTCTTCAACCCTGCGTCTGGCGGCCTTGCTGTCCGGCATCTTTGCGCTTGGCTTTGTGGTCGCGATCTTTGTGGCGCTGACCCTGGGTGCGCGCGCGAACGACCGAAGGCTGGATAAAACCCTTTCGACAATCGCGCAGGGCGGGGCGATCGCGGACACCCGCGTGGACAGCGCGGCCCTGATCCTGCGGCCCTTGGGCGATCTGGCGGGGCTGCCGGATCCATTCCTCCGCCGCGCGGTGTCGCGCGGGGGCGGCAATGTGCAACTGCGCGATGATCTGATGCGCTCTGACGTCTGGCGCGTCCTCGTGGCGCGGGACAGCGCTGGCAGCCCGGTCCTTGTTGCCGTTCCAATCGAAGACAGCGAAGAGGCCCAGGAACTTCTGGCACAAGTCCTGTGGTCGACCGCCGGCGTTGTCATTGTCGCGACCCTGGCCATTGGCCTGTGGGCCGGATGGCTGGCGCAACGCCGCCTGCTGCGGATCAACGCCACGCTCAGCCGCCTCTCGGCCGGGGATCTGACGGCGCGCACCGGTCTGGCGCGATCCAAGGACGACCTGGATGACATGGCCCAAACCCTTGACCGGACCGCGGGCGAGCTGGAACGGCTCGTTGCGCAAACCCGCAACCTCAGCGCCAGCATCGCGCATGATCTGCGCACACCCCTGGCGCGGTTGCGGGCGAAGCTTGAAATGCTGCCCGACGGGGCGGAGCGGGGCGCCGCGCTGGAAGAGGCCAGCCGTTTGTCCGGGATATTCGACACCATCATGCGGGTGGCGCGGATCGAAGCCGGACAGGGACGCCACGGGTTCGCAGCGCTGCCATTGCAAGAGCTGGCCGAGGATCTGGCAGAGACCTTCGGGCCGGTCGTCGAGGATGAGGACAAGAGCCTGTCGCTGGATCTGGACGGGCCCGCCGTCGTTCAGGGGGATCGTGGGATGCTGGTGCAAGCGATGGCAAACCTGATCCAGAACGCGCTTGTCCACGGCGGCGGGCAGATCACACTGTTCGCACATGGCCGCAGCATCGGAGTCGCGGACGACGGCCCAGGCGTGGACCCGGCCGCGTTTGACGACATCGTCAAACCCATGGTCCGCCTTGACACGGCCCGCAGCACGCAAGGGTCCGGTCTTGGCCTTGCCTTGGTCCGGGCGGTGGCAGACCGGCACGGAGCGCAACTCGATCTGGCGGTGAACGACCCTCAGGGGCTCAGGGTGGCGATCAACTTTACTCAGATGTGAGGTCACGGTCAGGCGGGGGCAAACGCGCGTCTCCACTTTCAATGGACCTGTCGCCGTGTGATGCCGCTTTGACGCCCACGGCATTCGCCGCCTTCGACTTCGTGGGCGGCAACCGGCCCTATATCCGCTGGCTGGCGGATTATCACGACCTGACCCCCAGCCGCATGACAATAGAGTATCAAATTGGGTTCGGGGATGCGGCGGCGGACGTGCCGCCTGACCTCGCAAAAGCCCTCATGGATCAGGCTTCGCTGCACTATGACGGCCGGTCCCCGATGGACGCCAAAAGCCTCACAACGTCGCCGCACATGGCCCGTGCCGGGGCGCGGTATCGCGGGGTGCAGGTATGACCGACCGGGAGCTTGATGAGGTGCTGACGTTCCGCTGGCCCATCGTCATGCGGCGAGTGATGGCGGACGGTTCGGATGAATGGCTCAAAGGCTTTTTCCGGTCCATCGCCCGGCACGGCAAGCAGGCGTCGTGGCGTCCCTCAGCCAAGCAAGAGCAGATCATGCGGCGGCTGGTGTCTGAGCTGGGCACGACCCCTGAGCAAGGCGTGGAGCTGATCGAGCCATGAGCACACGCGCGATGAACTGGGCACTTGAGACGGCCAAGGGATCGAGGCTGAACAGCTCCGAGCGGCTGGTGCTGATGATCCTCGCGCACCACCACCACGACCGGACGAATGCCTGCTTCCCTGCCATTGCGACCATTGCAGAGCTTGCAGGGCTGTCCACTCGCCGCGCCCAAAGCACGGTGCGGGCGCTGACGGACAAGGGGCTGATCAACGTGGCGGTGCGCACCGAGCACGGCAGGCAGCGCAGCAATCAGTATGACCTGTTCGGCAAGCCGAGGGGTGACGGGGGGGCACCCCTCAGAACAGTCGAGGGGTGACGCTGGCGTCACCCGATAGGGAATACTTCGGGGATAGGGCGGACCGACAGCCGACAGCCTTGATCGCATTCCCTCGAACCGTTGGAGGGAATTGAGACGATGGATTGGCAGAGAAACGGTGTAGCATCTGGCGACCTCTTCGCTCATGGTCCCAATGACGCGACTTTGGCAGGCGCCGGTGACCGAGTACCAGAGTTTTCAATTTTCGCGCAGGACGCGGAATCGGGCGCGGCCAGCCCGGCTGAGAGAGCCATGCAATTTATGCATAGCTTGCGCATCCCCGAGGGGCCGAATGCCGGGAAACCTGTTTCGCTCGCACCCTTCCAGCGCCGGTTCATTGGGGGCGCGATGGCTGACGACACGGCCAACGCGATTCTCAGCATCGGGCGCGGCAATGGCAAATCCGCGATCACGGCGGGCCTTGCGCTCGGCGGTCTGATTGGCGTCTGGGACCGCCAGCCCCGGCGCGAGATCGTCGCAGCCGCGCGAACCCGCGATCAGGGGCGCATCATCTGGGACTTTGTGGCCGGGTTCGCAGCCTCTTTGCCCCTCGAGGTGCAGCGCCGTCTGATCTACCGCCGGGCCCCGCGCCTCGAGATCGAGTTTGAGGGCGACGGCGGCGGGCATGTGCTACGCGTGATCGCGGCAGACGGCAAGTCCGCCCTCGGTGGCGCTCCGACGATGGCCATCCTGGACGAACGCGGCCATTGGGCGCTTGATCGCGGCGACGAGCTGGAACACGCGCTGCTGTCCGGTCTGGGAAAGCGCGAGGGCCGGGCTTTCCTGATCAGCACCAGCGCCAGCGACGACACGCACCCCTTTTCCCGGTGGATAGATGATCCGTCGCCCGGCTCTGAGAACGGCGGTGGAAAAGTCGGCCACGGTAGCGGCGGGATGAGCCTGCTGCGGGCGGCGTAAAAGTCGGCCACCTTGACCCTTTCTGGTGACAGGGAGGGCGGGAGGATTTTCACCGTGGACTTGTATCGGAAGGTTCGGCTGGCCTGTGCGGAGGGCATGAGCCAGCG
>CAYGRI010000225.1:0-8845 GCA_964352155.1 uncultured Maritimibacter sp.
TGTTTGCCCTGGCGCTGACCCTGGCAACCGGGCGGCTGGCGGATCGCTGGGCGTCCGAACTGGCGCGCAGCGCGACGGTGCGTATCTCTGCCCCGCCGGGCCAGGAGGCGGCGCAGCTGCGCGCCGCGCTGAGGGTGCTGGAACAGACCCCCGGTGTCGCCTCTGTGCGGGTGCTGGACAGCGCCGAGCAGCGCGCTCTGCTTGAGCCCTGGTTCGGCCCTGACCTGCCGATCGAGGCGCTGCCGATCCCCCAGATGATCGACGTGACCGAAGCCGACCCCGGCTACGATTCCGAGGGCTTGCGATTGCGGCTGCGGGCCGAGGCTCCGGGCGCCGTGCTGGACGATCACACCCGCTGGCGGGTGCCGCTAGTGCAGGCGGCGGACCGGTTGCGGCTGCTGGGATGGATCGCCGCCGCCCTGATCGGCACGACGGTGGCCGCGATGATCACCCTGGCCGCCAATGCCGCGCTGGCGGCCAATGCCCAGGTGATCCGCGTTCTGCGGCTGGTTGGGGCGCGTGACGTCTATATCGCCCGCGCCTTTGTCCGCCGCTTCACCCTGCGCGCCATGTGGGGGGCGCTGGCCGGTACACTGGCGGGCATGCTCGCCATCGCCCTGCTGCCGCAGGCCAGCGAAGAAGGCGGCTTTCTGACCGGGCTGGGGTTTCAGGGCCTGGAATGGCTGTGGCCGCTTGTCATGCCGGTCGCCGCCGCCATTGTGGCCTTCTGGGCTACCCGCATCGCCGCTCTTCGCGTCTTGAAGGAGCTGATGTGATGCGCTGGATCCTGTCGCTGATCTTTGTCGGCCAGATGTATCTGATGATGTTCCTGATGTCGCTATACTTCATCCCGCTGGCGGTGATCTCGCGCAAGGGCGCCTATGACGGCGTGCGCACCTATTGCCGCTGGGTCCGGTTCAGCGCCCGCTGGCTTGTCGGCCTGCACAGCGAGATCCGCGGCGAGGTCCCGCAGGATGAGGTGCTGATCGCATCCAAGCACCAGTCGTTCTTTGACATCATCCTGCTGGTGTCCGTCTTGCCGCGGCCCAAGTTCATCATGAAGAAAGAGCTGGTCTGGGCGCCGATCCTGGGCTGGTTCGCCCTGCGCATCGGCTGCGTGCCGGTGGATCGCGGCAAGCGCGGCCAGGCCGTCAAGAAGATGCTGGACGATGTGGCAAAGGGCCGGTCCCTGCCGGGCCAACTGATCATCTATCCGCAGGGCACCCGCGTGGCGCCGGACACCTATCTGCCATACAAACAGGGCAGCGGCATTCTGTACCGCGAGCTGGGGCAGGATTGCGTCCCCGCCGCCACCAATGTCGGGGTGTTCTGGCCCCGCACCGGGATCTACCGCAAGCCCGGCCTGGCGGTGCTGGAATTCCTGCCCCGCATCACGGCCGGGATGGAGCAGGACCCCTTCATGAAAACGCTGGAGCGAGAGGTCGAATCCGCCTCTGATGCGCTGATGGCAGAGGCCGGATTCCGAAAGGCACCTGAATGACCGAGATCACCGACCTGGACGCGCTCGAAGCGCTGTATCCCGATCCCCCGTCGCGCCTGTCGCTCAAGAAGGTGGCGACCTGGATCACCCCCGCCTATGGCCGCTGGATCGCGGCCTCGCGGTTCTGCATCCTGTCCACCGTGGGACCCGAGGGCACCGATTGCAGCCCGCGCGGCGACGATGGCCCGGTGGTGCTGCAACTGGATCCGCAAACCCTGGCCCTGCCCGACTGGCGCGGCAACAACCGCATGGATTCCCTGCGCAATATCGTGCGCGACGGGCGGGTCAGCCTGCTGTTCATGGTGCCGGGCTCCACCTCTGTCATCCGCATCAACGGCACCGCCCGGCTGACCGCCGACCCGGCCATGACCGCCCGGTTCGAACGCGACGGCAAGCAGCCCCGGTCGGTGACGCTGATCACGGTAGGCCAGGTCTATTTCCAATGCGCCAAGGCGGTGATGCGCGCGGGTCTGTGGACGCGGGGCGACGACAGCGCCGACCTGCCCAGCGCCGGCGACTTTCTGCGCGAGGCGGATTCCGACTTTGACGGCGGCACCTATGACGCCACCTATCAGGAGCGTGCCAAGGCGCTGATGTGGTGATCCCGGCGGCTGACCCGGCCAGACTATCTGGGCCAGACTTGCCGGGTCCGGCAAGGGGCTCGGGAAGCCCCGCGGATGCGCTAGCGCACGAAATACGCCAGCACGCGGACGAACGCCGCGGGAATGTCGGTCAACGCATAGGTCTGCCGGTTCAGCGCATAGAGGATCAGGCCGCCGCCAGCGACGACCAGCACCGTCGCCACACGCGGGCGGCGACGATCCGCGATGGCCCCGAAGATGGCTGGCACCGCAAAAGCCACCAGCACAAGGCCGACCACCAGGCAGAGATCCTGGTGCGTCACGGGGTCATTCGGGCTCGGCGCTGTAGATCTTGCGTTCGTCACAGGGTGCGACCCGCAGGATGTTGGTCGTGCCCGAGGTGTTGAACGGCACACCCGCCGTCACCACGATGTCATCCTCGCGCGTGGCGAACCCTTCCGAGGTCGCAGCCCGCACCGCGCGCACCACGGCCTCCTTGAAGCGGCCCATCTCTTCGGTCTTCACACAATGGGCGCCCCAGGTCAGACACAGCCGCCGCGCGGTCCGCACCGTGGCCGCCATGGCGATGATCGGGACCCGGGGCCGTTCCCGTGCTACCAGCGACACCGTGGTGCCCGACAGGCTGAAACAGGCAATCGCCTTGATATCCGCCGTCTCGGCAATCTCGCGCGCGGCAGAGACGATGCCGTCGGCAATCGTCTGCTTGTTGGACCGGCGCGAGGCGTCGATCACCGCGCGGTAGTTCTCGTCGCCTTCCACCTCTATGGCGACGTTGTGCATCGTCATCACCGCCTCGATCGGATAGCGCCCGGCCGCCGATTCCGCCGACAGCATCACCGCATCGGCGCCCTCGTAAATCGCATTCGCCACGTCCGAGACCTCGGCCCGAGTCGGCATCGGGCTGTCGATCATCGATTCCAGCATCTGCGTGGCAACGATCACAGGCTTGGCTGCGGCGCGGCATTTGCGGATCAGACGCTTCTGGATCGGCGGCACCGCCTGAACCGGCAGTTCCACGCCCAGATCGCCCCGCGCCACCATGATCCCGTCCGAGACCTTCAAGATCTCGTCAAAGCTCTTGACCGCCGCCGGTTTCTCGATCTTGGCCAGCACCGCGGCGCGGCCCCTTACCAGATCGCGCGCCTCGATCATGTCCTCGGGGCGCTGCACGAAGGACAGCGCGATCCAGTCCACGCCCAGTTCCGCGACGAATTCCAGATCCTTGCGGTCCTTTTCCGACAACGCCGCCAGCGGCAGGACCACATCTGGCACGTTCACGCCCTTGCGGTTGGAAATCGTCCCTCCCGCGATCACTTGGCAATTGGCGTAATCTGGCCCGCAATCCTCGACCCGCAGACGGATCTTGCCGTCATTGACCAGCACAGAGGCGCCCGGCTCCAGCGCGGCAAAGATCTCTTTGTGCGGCAGGCAGACCCGTTTCGCATCGCCCGGCGTGTCGTCCAGGTCCAGGCGGAACATCTGGCCGTCCGACAGATCCTCTGCGTCATTGGTAAAGACGCCCACCCGTAGCTTCGGCCCCTGAAGGTCGGCCAGAATCGCGATCGGGCGCCCGGTGTCCTCCTCGACCTTGCGGATATTGGCGTGACGGATCGCGATTTCATCGTGCGAACCGTGGCTCATGTTCAGGCGGAACACATCGGCACCGGTCTGAAACAAGCGGTTGATCATGTCATAGCCATTGCTGGCTGGCCCAAGCGTGGCCACGATTTTGATATTGCGCAGGCGTCTCATGCTGTATCCCGTGCTTTTTGCATATGTTAGCGGTCTCATCCGCGTCGAGACGTTCTATGGCGGAAATCGGCGCATGTGACAACTGGCGCTTCCGGAACAGGCGCCTTATTCAGGGCAGCTATGTGCAGAGTGCCAACAAGATGAGCTTTTCCGCCTTTGAGATCCTGGGCGCCGACCGGCCCGGCCGCTGGGTGGTGACCTGCGACCACGCCTCCAATGCGGTGCCGCCGATGATCTCGGGCGGGGATCTGGGCCTACCCGCGCGGGAGATGGGGCGGCACATCGCCTATGACATCGGCGCGGCCGGGGTGACCCGGCGGCTGGCGGAGCGGCTGAACAGCCCGGCGATTCTGTCCACCTTCTCGCGCCTGGTGATCGACCCGAACCGGGGAGAGGATGATCCGACCCTGCTGATGCAGCTTTACGATGGCACGGTGATTCCCGGCAACCGGGTGCTGGACGCGGCAGAACGCTCCCGCCGTCTGGACCTGTGCTATCGCCCCTACCACGCGGCGCTGGCGGGGCTGGCCGCGCGCCGGGACGACAGCGTGTTGGTTGCGATGCACAGCTTTACCCCCCGGTTGGGCGGGCGGGCGCTACGGCCCTGGCATATCGCGGTGCTGTTTGCCCATGACACCCGCCTGGGCCGCGCCCTCACCGACCGGCTGCGCGCCGAACCTGACCTGATCGTCGGCGAGAACGAGCCCTATTCCGGCGATCTGCCCGGCGACAGCATCGACCAGCACGGCCTGCGCAACGGGCGGCTGAACGCGCTGATCGAGATCCGCCACGACCTGATAGAGACTGAGGCCCGGCAAACCGCCTGGGCCGACCGCCTTGCCCCGATCCTTGAAGAGGCGTTGGTGCAGGCCCAGATGTGATCCACATGCCGCAGGAGACCCCCATGGACGACCAGACCCGCATCGAGATCGAAGCCGCCGCCTTTCGC
The DNA here is from genome assembly GCA_964352155.1 of uncultured Maritimibacter sp. GTDB lineage: Bacteria > Pseudomonadota > Alphaproteobacteria > Rhodobacterales > Rhodobacteraceae > Psychromarinibacter. Next base: position 4,805 of record CAYGRI010000225.1, read on the forward strand.
CGTTTGCGCCAGCATCTGATGGAAGACCGGACGGATGTGCAGAACATCGACATGATGAACCTGACGGGCTTCTGCCGCAACTGCCTGGCGCGCTGGTACCAGGAAGCCGCCGCCGAGCATGGGATCGAGATGACCAAGGACGCGGGGCGCAAGGCGTTCTACGGGATGCCCTTTGACCAATGGAAAGCCCAGTATCAGACAGATGCAGGCGCCGACAAACAGGCCGCCTTCACAAAGGCGTTCCAGGAAAACGTGACCGACAAGGGCTAAGGGCCGCAGGGTCTGTCAGCAAATTGCCGCGCACGGTGCGGGCGCGGCAACAAACCGTTTTGGCCCCGGCAGAGCAGCGGCTATGATCGCCCTTATTTCGCGCCGGAACGGCGCATGTCTTATTTGGAGCCCCCCGTGAAACGGATCCTGACAGCCTTTTTTATCGCTCTGACCCTGCCCGGTGTGACCGCGGCGAACACCCAATCGTCCCAGCTTGTGTTGCAGGTTCAGCAGGGCATCTCGCATTATGGCATCCATGCCGATCTCTCGAATCTGAACCTGACCGCGCTGGCGCAGCTCAAGGGGATTCTGGGGCGCAAGGGCAGCTATCTGAACAAGCGCGATTCCATTCGCTTTATTCTTCGCAAGAACGGGTACGACCTGTAGGGGGAACCGATGCTGCGGTCGCTGCTTTTGGTTCTGGCCCTCGCCCAGGCACCCCTGAGCGCGCCGGCGATGGCGGACGGCCGGTCGCAGCTTCTGGCCTCTGTCAGCCGTGATCTGCCATTCTTCGTGCCCGGTGTCGACGCGACGACCCTGACCACCTCGCAACTGGCGGCGATCAACGGCGTCATCAATCGGGATCTGAGCCACAGCCACAAGATCGCGGGGATCAAATCCGTGCTTGGCGGTCAGACCTTTTTGCGGGACATTCTGTCCAAGTGACCGCTTCGGCGGCACGGAATGCCTTCCAGCCGCGCAGGCGCGATGCATGACGCCCGCTCTTTGGGCCTGGAACCCCCTATGATTGCAAGCCCCTGACATTCGCGCGTGAAAATGTGACTCATGTGCGAGTTTTCGCCAGTCAGCCCCCCCAAACCCCTTGAATGTAAGAACAACTTAACCTTGCATTAACTTGGGCTTCATAGGAATTGCAGGACCGTTAAGCAGGAAGTTACGATGAACATACTGATTTTGGAAGACGATGTCGTTGTAGGTCGTGTTTTCAAGGACGGCTTGCAGGACGTCGGGCATAGGGTCAAGTTGACCCATTGCAACGACAGCGCAACCGAGGCGCTTGTGACCGGGGCCTACGATCTGGTAATCGCCGACCTGATGATCGGCAAGGAAACCTCGATCCCCGCGCTGGATTGCGCGCGCTTCTTTTGCCCGCATGCAGAGATCATCCTGGTGACCGGCAGCGGCCTGTTCCCCCATGGCGAGCTGCATTTTGCCCTGTCACACGTGGCCTATCGGGTCCAGAAGCCCATCACCGTCGACCTTCTGGTCACCTTGGTTGCGCATTTCGACCGCACCGCGGCCAAGGTTCACAAGACGCCAGAGCCAACCCAGCTCGCAGCCCACGCCTGACCCCCCCGTCTCACAGACGACGTTCCGCCCCGACCGGGACGGAAGCGTTGCCAAACATCGTCAGACAGCGGCATTCCGACTTTCCTCCAGATAGATCTCGCGCAGACGGGCGGCCACCGGGCCGGGTCTGCCATCACCCAGTTGAGTGCCATCAACCTCCACCACCGGCATCACGAAGGCCGAGGCCGAGGTCACAAAGGCCTCATCCGCCGCTTTCGCCTCTTCTATGGTAAAGGCGCGCTCTTCAACCTCCATCTGCGCCTCCCGCGCCATCCGCAGAACCGCAGAGCGGGTGATCCCGTGCAGAATGTCGTTGGACAGGCCGCGGGTGATGATCCGCCGCCCCTTGACGATATAGGCGTTGTTCGAGGTGCCCTCGGTCACCGTGCCATCCTCGACCATCCAGGCGTCATCGGCCCCCTGCGCCTTGGCCATCATCTTGCCCATGGACGGATAGAGCAGCTGCACCGTCTTGATGTCGCGCCGCCCCCAGCGTTCGTCGGGGATAGAGATCACCCGGATCCCCGACTTGGCCGCCGGGCTGTCAGCCAGGCCCGGCTTTGACTGGGTGAACAACACGATGGTCGCCGGCGTGTCCTCTGGCGGAAAGGCGAAATCGCGATCCGCCGCCGCCCCGCGCGTGATCTGCAGATAGATCAGCCCGTCCACGATCTCGTTGCGCACCACCAATTCGCGGTGGATCTCGAGTAGCGCCCCACTGGTGATCGGAACCGCCATCCCAAGCTCGCCCAGCGACCGTTCCAACCGCCTTGCATGGCCGCCAAAGTCGATCAGTTTGCCGTCCAGAACGCTGGTGACCTCATAGACGCCGTCCGCGAACAGAAAGCCCCGGTCAAAGATCGAGATCTTTGCCTGGTCTTCGGGAAGGTACTCGCCATTGACGTAGACTGTGCGCATCGGGGCCTCCTTGTTGCCGCCCCTGTTTGCCCAAGCCGCAAGGAAAGTAAAAGTCGAAACCGACCAAGCGGCGCGTGGCCTCGGCGGCCACGGCCGTGCCGGCGAGTTACAACTGCCGAACCGCCCCTTTCGCCGCCGAGGTCGTCAGCATCGCATAGGCCTTGAGCGCCGTCGTCACCTTGCGCTTGCGCGGTTTCTCGGGCTGCCAGCCAGAGGCTTCCTTGGCCTTGCGACGCTCGGCCAGAACGGCATCGTCCACCGCCAGATGAATGGTCCGGTTGGGGATGTCGATCTCGATCCGGTCGCCCGTCTCGACCAGCGCGATCAGCCCCCCCTCGGCCGCCTCGGGCGAGACATGGCCGATCGACAGCCCCGAGGTCCCGCCAGAGAACCGCCCGTCGGTTACCAGCGCGCAGGCCTCGCCCAGCCCCTTGGATTTCAGGTAGCTCGTCGGATAGAGCATTTCCTGCATGCCCGGCCCGCCGCGCGGCCCTTCATAGCGGATCAGCACCACGTCGCCTTCGGTGACCTTGCCAGTCAGGATCGCAGAGACCGCATCGTCCTGGCTTTCATAGATTTTCGCGGGGCCAGAGAACTTCAGGATCTTCTCGTCCACGCCCGCCGTCTTCACGATGCAGCCTTCCTCGGCCAGATTGCCGAACAGCACCGCCAGCCCGCCGTCCTGGCTGAACGCATTTGCCTTGTTGCGGATCACCCCGGTTTCGCGGTTCACATCCACGCTGCCAAACCGCTTGGACTGGCTGAAAGCGACCTGGGTCGGCACCCCGCCCGGCGCCGCGGCATAGAACTCGCGCACCGAATTCGCCTCTGTCTGCGCGATGTCCCACCGTGCCAGCGCGTCGCCCATCGTCGCCGAATGCACTGTCGGCAGCGAGGTGTCCAGCAGCCCCGCCCGATCCAGCTCGCCCAAGATCGCCATGATCCCGCCGGCGCGGTGCACATCTTCCATATGCACGTCGTCCTTCGCCGGGGCCACCTTGCACAAGCACGGCACCTTGCGGCTCAGCCGGTCGATATCCGCCATGGTGAATTCAATCCCGCCCTCATGCGCCGCCGCCAGCAGGTGCAGCACCGTATTCGTCGACCCGCCCATCGCGATATCCAGGCTCATCGCATTCTCGAACGCCTCGAAGGACGCGATGGACCGAGGCAGAACCGACGCATCCTCCCCCTCGTAATAGCGCTTCGCCAGATCCACGATCAGATGCCCCGCCTCGACGAACAGCCGCTTTCGGTCCGAATGCGTGGCCAGCGTCGATCCGTTGCCGGGCAGCGACAGCCCTAGCGCCTCTGTCAGGCAGTTCATCGAGTTCGCCGTGAACATACCGGAGCAGGACCCGCAGGTCGGACAGGCCGCCGCCTCGATCTCGGCCACCTGCGCGTCGGTGTAGCGCTCGTCCGCCGCCGCGACCATCGCATCCACCAGGTCCAGCGCCTTCTCCACGCCGTCCACGGTGACCTTGCCCGCCTCCATCGGCCCGCCCGAGACGAACACCGCCGGGATGTTCAGCCGCATCGCCG
>CAYGRI010000226.1:0-8845 GCA_964352155.1 uncultured Maritimibacter sp.
GGCGTCCAGTGGGCCGTGAGCCGTGAGCCGTGAGCCAGCTTTACCGAGAGGCGCCAGCGGGCCTGCCAGGAGCGTGCCGCGCCATCTCGACCTCAAGAACCGGAGCGAACGGGCTGTGGTCTGGCACTCTTGCTTCGGTCGGACATGTGAGCGGGCTCATCCGACCGGCGCGACGGGCTTGAACGGCGCCTGTGCACTCTTGATCGGCGCTGTGGTGGCCCCTTGCATTGTCCTTGACCCCAAGCCTGCCTAGGTCTGCGGCGGCGGACGGCGTTTCTGGCCTTGTTTGGCCTGGGACTGCACCTGTCGGCTGGCGGCGATTGTTCTGGTTTCCGCATAGGCTTCGCTGCGGGACCGGACATGGCGCAGGTCATACCGGTAGTTCACCATGGCGCCAAAGGATGCGCGCAGGCCGTTTTCCGACAGATCCGCCGCGCCATGCACCGCCTCCACCCGCGCGCCATTGGCGAGGTGAAAGCGCGCGACCGGATCCAGCGGGGCGCCGTCGGGGCGTTTGGCATTCAGAAGGTAGTCGGCGGCCTGATCCGCAATAGCTTCGGGCGCGGTCTCCGGGTCTGCGGAGGCGCCAGGGCTGTGCCGCCAGCTGGTCAGCCCTGGGATCGGGGACAGGGTGACGAAGGTCGAGATCTGAGGCATCTCCTGCGCCAGATCCGCCACCACCTGTTTGATCAGCGCATTGCCAAAGGTGATCCCGGCCAGCCCTTTCTGGCAGTTGGAGATCGAATAGAACACCGCCGTGTCGATCTCTGACGCGTCCAGCGGCGCGCGGTTCTCCGCCAGAACGTCCTGGATCGCGGAGGGAGTGCCTTTGGTCAGCGCCACTTCGACAAAGATCAGCGGGTCGTCGGGCATGCAGGGGTGAAAGAAGGCAAAGCAGCGCCGGTCGGCGGGCTGGACCCGGCGCCGCAGATCGTCCCAGTCGTTGATCGCATGCACCGCCTCATAGGCGATGATCCGTTCCAGCACATTGGCCGGGCTTTGCCAGTTGATCCGGCGTAGCACCAGAAAGCCGCGGTTGAACCAGGACCGCAGCAAGTGCCGCAGATCCTGGTCGATCCGGTCATAGGCCAGGGTGTCCTGTTTCAGCGCCAGAAGATCGGCGCGCAGGGCGACCAGCGCGGCGGTGGCGCCGGGGCCCTGGTTGAGGCGGCGAAACAGCTCTTGCCTTGGGGGTTCGGCGGCCTGCATCAGCGCCGCGTAGGTCGCCGGGGCGGGCGTGTCCGCATAGGCCCGGGCTGCGGCGGAGACGACCTGCGGGTCGATGTCATAGCCGTCGGTCAGCAGATCGAAGAAGGCGCGGCGGCCGGCCTCATCCAGCCGGTGATAGCGTTGCAGGATCGCCGCGCCCAGGTCGAGCGCGGTGCCTTCGCCCGAGGTATGCATCAGCGCGGCGCAGAGCTCTGGCATCGGTCGCGGGTCCTGGGCGCGCAGGGGCGCCAGGCTGCGCTCGAACACGTTGACGAGCAGATCGCCCAGATAGCTTTGGCGCGGCGGTGGCGGGATTGCGGGCATCTAAGCCTCCCTGACGGACACAGAGTAAAATATCGATTTTATTTGACAAGAGCTAAAATTGTCGGTGAACTGGCACTGGGAAGAGGAGAGACCGATGCGTTACATTGTCGGACAGGCCGCCGGTGCCGAGGGCGTGTTTCTGGTCGAAGAGGCGCGCGCGGTGCATCTGCCCGATGCAGGGTCCGATCTGCTGGGGCTTGCGTCCGGGGGCGCGGGGCTGACCGAGCGCCGGGGCGCGACCGCGGATCTGGCGCAGGTGACGCCGATGCTTCCGATTGCGCGGCCGGGCAAGATCATCTGCCTGGGGCTGAACTATGTCGATCACATCAAGGAAGGCGGATACGACATCCCGACATATCCCGCCCTGTTCATGCGCGGGCAGAACTCGATCATGGCAGCGGGCGCGCCGATGATCCTGCCCATCGTGTCGGAGCGGTTGGACTATGAAGTCGAGCTGATGGTGATCGTAGGGCAGGGCGGGCGCCATATCGCCGAGGCGGACGCTCTGCGCCACGTCTTTGGCTATACCGTGTTCAACGACGGCTCGGTGCGGGATTTCCAGCGCAAGACCCATCAATGGACGCCGGGCAAGAATTTCGACGCCACCGGGCCGGTCGGGCCGATCGTCGTGACCCCCGATGAACTGCCCGAAGGTGCGAAAGGGCTGAAGATCGAAAGCCGCGTCGGCGCCGAGATCCTGCAATCGGCCAATACCGATGACATGCTCTGGCCGGTGGCGAGAACCATTGCGACAATTTCGGAATATGCCACACTCGAACCCGGTGACATGATCGCCATGGGCACGCCGCCGGGCGTGGGGCATGCCAGGACTCCGCCGCGCTGGTTGCGGGCCGGTGAAACGGTGGAATGCGAGGTCGAAGGGATTTGCATCTGCGCAAGCCCCGTGATTGCCGAAACGGATTTAACAGGGAAAAGGGCTGCGGAATGAATGCACCAACAGGCGAGGCGCTGGACGCGGTTCGGGCCGAGGCGCAGGCTCGCTACCGGGCGCTGCGTGACATGGTCGGCGAGCTGGACGATGGCGGCATCGACCTGATCCTGCGCGAGGCGCGGTCGCATTATGCCTGGACGGACAAGCCGGTCGGCGAGGAATTGTTGCGCGAGATCTACGAGATTGCCTCTGCCGGGCCGACCAGCATGAACACCTGCCCGGCGCGCTTTGTCCATGTGCTCTCGGAGGCGGGCAAGGCAAAGCTGGTCAAGGCGCTGAAACCAGGCAATGTGCCCAAGATGGCGGGGGCGCCGGTCACCGTGATCCTGGCCTATGACCTCGAATTCTGGACCCATCTGCCGTATCTGTTCCCCCATCAGGATCGCCGCCCGATGTTCGAGGGCAAGCCGGACCATATCGAGAGGACCGCGTTCCGCAACGCCACGCTTCAGGGCGCCTATTACATGATCGCGGCACGTGCGATGGGTCTCGATGTGGGGGCGATGTCGGGCTTTGACAACACGGTGGTGGATGCGGAGTTCTTCGAGGGGACGACGCTGAAATCCAACTTTCTGATCAACCTGGGCTATGCCGACGAAACCGCGCTGTTCCAGAAGCTGCCGCGGTTCGCGTTCGACGACGCCTGCAAGATCGTCTGAGGCGCCGATGGCCCAGGTCCGGATGAAGACGAGCATCACGCTTCGGGTCGCGGGCCAGGGGGTCGGCCATTCGCGCACGGATGTCTCGGTCCGGGACGTGGGACTGGTGATCGACGAGCCCAAGGCGCGCGGCGGAAGCAATATGGGCCCCACCCCCACCGATACGGCGCTGGCCGCACTGATCGGCTGCACCAATGTGATCGGACAGAAATGCGCCGCGGCCCTGGGGGTCGATGTCGGGCATCTGGCGATAGAGGTCTCCTGTGATTTCGACCGGCGCGGCGTGACGCTGGAGGAGGAGATCGCGGTTCCATTCACGGCCATTCGGCAGGTCGTGACGGCAGATGGACCGGCAACACAGGAGGATTTGCAGCGCGTGGCGGCAGAGGTGGAAGAATATTGCCCGCTGTCAAAGCTGTTCGTGGGGGCGGGGACCGAAGTGACAACCGTCTGGAAAAAGGCCTGACGCGGGCCGAAGGGAGGAAGACCATGTTTACGACAGTCACGCGCCGCGGCGCGTTGGGCATTGCATTTGCCGGGTTGCTCAGCGTTCCTGCGATGGCGGCAGAAACGATCAGCGCCGTGGTGATCGACGGCTATCCGGCGCGCTCTATGTGGGTGCAGGAGTTCACGAACTTCTTCATCCCCGAGGTCGACCGGCGGCTGGCCGAGACCGGCAATTACGTCATGAACTGGCAGGAATCCTACGGCGGATCCATCGTCAAGCCCAAGGGCGTGCTGGAAGGCGTGCAGCTTGGGCTGGGCGACATCGGTATCGTGACCACCATCTTCCACAATTCCAAACTGCCCAGCCAGGCGTTGGCGGCGGTGACGCCCTTTGTGGCGGCGGATGCGCGGGCGGTGGCCAAGGCGATTGACGAGATCGCCAAGGAGTATCCCACGATGCAAAGCGAGTTCGACAAGCAGAACCAGGTCTATCTGGCGACAGGCGTGGTGCTGGACACCTATCAGCTGTTCTCCAAGGCGCCGATCAACAGCCTTTCCGATGTCGAGGGCGACAAGGTCGCCGGTGCGGGCATGAACCTACGCTATCTCGAAGGGATCGAGGGCGCGGCCGGGGTGCGCGGCGGTCTGACCGATTTCTACAACATGCTGCAAACCGGTCTGGTGGATCACGCGATGCTGTGGCCCGAGGCGGCCAAGACCTTCAACATCGCCGAGGTCGCGCCCTATATGCTGCGCGCCGATCTGGGGGCGGTGAATTCCAAGACGGTGACGGTGAACAAGGACTATTGGAACAAGCTGCCCGACGAGGTGAAGACCGTGTTGCTGGAGGTCGCCGTGGCCTACCGCGATCATGTGGCCGGGGTTGCGATGGACCGGGCCGAGGAGAGCCGCAACGCCTTTATCGCGGCGGGCGGCACGGTGGTCGAGATGGACCCGGCTCAGCGCGCGGCCTGGGCGGCGGCGATGCCCAATATCGCGCAGGAATGGGCCACCGGTCTTGACGCCAAGGGCCAGCCGGGGACAGAGATGCTGAACGCCTATCTGGCCAAGCTGAAGGCCGCCGGGTTCGAGCCGGTGCGCGACTGGACCGTGGCCACGAACTAGGGGCTTGGGGAACGTGCGAAGGCCCGGGCGATCCTGTCCGGGCCTGACCAGCGCACCGCCGCATGGCCGCAAAGGCGCTTGCCCAAAGGCGGGCGGTCGGTGCGGGCAAGGCGCCCGGGCGTCCCTTGGGAAAACAAGGCCCGTCCGGCAATGCGCGGGCGGGATAGGCGCATCATCTGCGCGTGTTGGTCAGAACGTCCGGCGCGGCCACAGATTGCGCAACATCGCTCGCAGGCGCCCAGGCGCAGGGCGGGCATGCCGGACAGGGTATCGGGGGGATCGCAGATGGAAACCGTATTTTCCTTCGTGCAAAAGCTGACCGACAGGGCGGCGATCACAGCCAATGCGGCGGGGACGCTCGTGGTTCTGGCACTGGTGTTGCTGGTCAATTACGACGTGGTCGCGCGGGGGCTGTTCAACCGCCCCTTCCTCGGCGCGGTCGAGGTCGTGCAATTCTCCATGGTGCTGATCGTCTTCCTGCAATTGCCCGATGTGGTGCGGGTGAACCGGCTGACCCGCTCTGACGGCTTCCTGGTGCTGCTTGATACCCGCGCGCCCCGGGCCGCGCTGTGGCTGCGGCGGGCCATCGACACCGTGTCGCTGGTGTTCATGGGCCTGATCGCCGTCGCGATCTTTCCCGAATTCGTCGAGATGTGGCACACCCGGGATTACTTCGGCATTCCCGGCGTGTTCACCGCGCCCTGGTGGCCGATCAAACTGGTGATCTTCGTCAGTTCCGCCCTGGCCTGCGCGATCTTCTTGCTCAAGCTGCCGGCGCCGGGCCAGGCGGCCAAGACGCGCGCCCCGGATCAGGAGGATCTGGGATGAGCCCGGTCGAAATCGGCTTCGCCTCGGTCGGGGCCATCGTCTTTCTGGTCTATATGGGCCTTTATATTCCCATCGCGCTTGGCATGGTCAGCTTTGTCTCGATCTGGCTGATGCGCGACAATTTCACCCTGTCGATGAACCTGCTGAAGATCGCGGTGGGCGACAGTGTGATGGAATACACCTTCGCCACGGTGCCGCTGTTCACCTTCATGGGGCTGATCGTGTCCAAGGCGGGGCTGGGCGCGGATATCTACGAGGTGATGAATTCCGGCTTTCGCAAGGTCAAGGGCGGGATCGGCATGGCGACGGTGGGGGCGAATGCGGTGTTCGCCGCTGTCACGGGGTCGTCCATCGCCTCGGCCTCGGTGTTTTCCAAAGTGTCGGTGCCGCAGATGCTGGCACATGACTACACCCCGCGCTTCGCGGTGGGGGTGGTGGCGGGCTCGTCGGTGTTGGGGATGATCATCCCCCCCTCGGCGATGCTGATCATCTATTCCTTCGTGGCCGAGCAATCGGTGGGCGACATGTTCCTGGCGGGCATCGTGCCGGGGCTGCTGCTGGCGGTGGCCTATGTGATCGCGATCTGGGCGATGGGGCGGTTCGCGCCGAAATACATCGGCGGGCGCCCCGCGCACGAGATGGAGTGGATGACCTGGGGCGAGATTGCCGCCAAGACCCTGCCGACCCTGTTGCTGATCGTGACGGTGCTGGGCGGGATCTACACCGGCTGGCTGACCCCGGTCGAAGCCGGGGCGACCGGCGCGCTGATGGGTCTGGTGATCGCGTATTTCCGCAAAAAGATGGACCTCAAGGCGTTCTGGCAGGCGCTGCTGGAAACCGGCCATATCACCGCCGCGATCCTGTTCCTGATCACCGCCGCCTCGATCTATTCGCGGATGCTGGGGCTGGCGGGGGTGCCCAACCAGCTCGCCGATCTGCTGACCGGCAACAACCTGAGCTTTTTCTGGGTGATGTTCCTTTATGTGCTGCTGATGATCTTTCTGGGCACCTTGTTGGACACCTCGTCGATCATCCTGATCGTGGTGCCGCTGTTCCTGCCGCTGATCGAGCCGATGGGCCTGTCGCTGGTCTGGTTCGGCATCGTCACCGTCGTGGGGGCAGAGATCGGGCTGCTGACACCGCCGCTTGGGATCTCGTGTTTCGTCATCAAGGCCTCCATTGACGATGACCGGATCTCGCTCAAGGATGTGTTTGTGGGTGCGTTCCCCTTTGCGGTGGTGATGCTGATCGTGCTGATCCTGCTGATCAACTTCCCGGGCCTCAGCACCGCCATTCTGAACTAGGCCCCGTTGGGTCATCCAAAAGGAGGGATCGCATGCGCAATGTGACCAAAGACAACATCACCGACGTCTTCATGGGCTATTTCGGCGAGGATACCGATCCGCGGATGCGGGAAGTGATGGGATCGCTGGCCCATCATCTGCACAGCTTCGCCCGCGAGGTGAAGCTGACCCATGGCGAATGGAACCTGGCCATCGACTTTCTGGAGCGGATGACGGAATTCACCACCAAGGAGCGGCATGAATTCATCCTGTTGTCGGATGTGCTGGGCCTGTCCTCGCTGGTCGACATGATCAACACGGTCGAGGGGGGCACGTCGTCTTCGGTTCTTGGGCCGTTCCATATCGCCGGTTCGCCCGCGATTCCCTTCGGTTTCGATATGAAGCGGGAATATGAGGGGCCGGTGCTGATGGCGACGGGAAAGGTTCAGGACATGGACGGCAATCCGATCGAAGGGGCCGAGCTGGATATCTGGCAGACCGCGCCCAACGGGCTGTATTCCAGCCAGGATCCCGCCCAGGACACCTATTCCTTCCACGGCATCCAGACCACCGGGGCGGATGGGATCTATGGCTTCACCACCGTCAAGCCGGTCAGCTACGAAGTGCCGGTGGACGGGCCGGTGGGGGAGATTCTGGCCGCCACCGGGCGTCATGCCTGGCGGCCGTCGCATCTGCATTTCATCTGCAAGGCGCCGGGCTACCGCACGCTGGTGTCCGAGGTCTTTGCCGCCGATGACGGCTATCTGGACGAGGACACCGTGTTCGGCGTGCGCAGCGATCTGATCATGACCTATGTGGAACAGCCCGCGGGCACCTTCCCCGAGACCGGCTATGATCTGTCGGGCAAGGTCGAGGGGCCCTGGCTGAAGGTGGAATTCGATCTGGTTCTGACGCCGGAAGACTGAGCGCGGCGCCGGGGTCTTTGCCTGTCCTGGCCCCCGGCGTTGTCTGGTCCGCGTTGTCTGGTCCGCGTTTTTCGGGCCGCGTTCTCTGACCTTGCCGTTTTCCGACCCCAGCGGTTCCCGACCCCGGCCGGTTCCTGCCACAGGTGTTCTCTGATACTGGCGTACTCTGATACTGGCGGTCCCTGAAGCCGGGAGTTCCGGGTCCCGGGGCGGGCGGATCTTCAGCCTTTCCTGGTCTCCCGCATGTTCTGGTCCTCAGGCTTTGCCGAGGGTCAGGTCTTCCAGCCGTTCCGCCAGGTACTGACCGGTCTTGCGGTAATGCTGCATCAGGCTGACCGAGGCGAAATCGGCGTCGCGGTCCAGCGCGGCGGCCAGAATATCGTCATGTTCCTTGCTGACATCGCGGCTGGGATAGCTGGCGGTGCGCAGGGCGAGATGCCGGTAGCGGACATTCAGATCATACAGCCGGTCGCAGAACCGCAGCAGAATGGGCGAGGCGCAGGCCTCCAGCAGCGCCATGTGAAAGGCCTTGTGCTGGGTCTCAAAGGCCATGGCGTCGCTGCGCGGGATCCGGCCCAGACGGTGACGGGACAGGACCAGCCGATCCTCCCAGGCCGCGTCGCCCAGGGCCAGGCTTTCGCGCAGGGCCATATCCTCGAGGGCGCAGCGCAGTTTCAGTATCTCGCGGAACTGCTCGGCGCTGACGTCGGCCACGCGAAAGCCGCGCTGGTCGATGCGTTCCACCAATTGGTCCGAGGTCAGCAGGCTGAGCGCCTCGCCGATCCGCGAGGCGCCGGTGCCCAGAAGCTCTTTGAGGGTGTCGACCTTGAGCCGGCCACCCGGGGCCAGCGCGCCGGTGACGATCCGGTCGCGCAGTTCGGCATAGACGCGCTGCGTTGCTGAAGGCGAGCCGCTGTCGGGGCCGCGGAGAGTGGGTGTCGCATCCATTGGGAATTTTTATCGATTTTTTTTGGGCGGCACAATCCTGTGGCATCCGCAACCGCGCCCCGTGCCGTCGATTCCGATGTTTTGTCGGGGCCAACCCGGGGCGCGTTTGCCGATGCCACAGGATTGTGCCGCCCAAAAAAAATC
>CAYGRI010000227.1:0-8841 GCA_964352155.1 uncultured Maritimibacter sp.
CCCGAGACGCCTATCTGGCCGCGCTGGCCGACGCGATGCAGGCCGAATACGAGACGATCGTCGGCGCCGGGCTGGACCTGCAACTTGACTGTCCGGATCTGGCGCTGTCGCGGCACATGCTGTTCGCGGATCTGTCGGATGCGGAGTTCGTCAAGATCGCCGCGTCGCATGTGGAGGCGCTGAACCACGCGCTGCGCAACATCGACCCTGCGCAGGTGCGGGTGCACATCTGCTGGGGCAATTACGAAGGCCCGCATGTCTGCGACATCGATATGGACAAGGTGTTCGGCACGCTGATGGACACCCGCGCGCGCTATGTGCTGTTCGAAACCTCGAACCCGCGCCACGCCCATGAATGGACGGTGTTCCGCGACCGCAAGGCCGAGATCCCCGACGACAAGGTGCTGATTCCGGGTGTCGTCGACACCACCACGAACTTTGTCGAACATCCGCTGCTTGTGGCTCAGCGGATCGAGCGCTTTGCCGGCATCGTCGGGGCGGACCGCGTGATTGCGGGCTCCGACTGCGGCTTCGGGACCTTTGCGGGGTTCGGGGCGGTGGATCCAGACATCGCCTATGCCAAGCTGGCGGTTCTGGCCGAGGGGGCGGCGCTGGCATCGTGATCCCGCTGGTCCTGTTGCCTGGGATGATGTGCGACGCGCGCCTGTTCGCGCCGCAGACCGCTGCCTTGTCCGGGCAACGGGTGGTGCATCACGCGCCCATCGGCGGGCAGGCGACCATGCGCGACCTCGCCGCGCAGGTTCTGGCCGCAGCGCCGCCCCGCTTTGCCCTGGCGGGGCTGTCGATGGGCGGGATCGTGGCGATGGAGGTTCTGCGCCAGGCGCCCCACCGGGTGGACCGGCTGGCCCTGCTGGACACGAACCCGCTGGCCGAGGTGCCCGAGGTACAGGCCCTGCGTGGCCCCCAGATAAAGGCCGTCGCGCAGGGCGAGCTGGCCCGGATCATGCGCGACGAGATGAAGCCGAACTACCTCGCCGACACGCCGCAGCGGGGCGCGATCCTTGATCTGTGCATGGCGATGGCGCTGGATCTTGGCCCCGATGTCTTTGTCCGCCAGTCCTGCGCCCTGCGCGACCGGCCCGATCAATCCGCCACCCTGCGCGCGTTCAAAGGCCCCGCGCTGATCCTGTGCGGGCGCCACGACATCCCGTGCCCGCCCGCGCGCCACGAATTGATGCACCAGCTGATGCCCCACGCCCGCCTGGAGATCCTGGACGGCGCCGGGCACCTGACAACGCTCGAAGCCCCGACGGCGATCAATACCGCCCTCACGACCTGGTTGGAGGAATGATGGACGACGCTCTATTGACGGTTCTCAAACAGGTGGACACCCCCACCGTCTGCAACGCGATCGAGGTGGTGCAGGGCCGCCGAGGCTTTGACCGGTTCACCCGCGGCACGATGGTGACCTCGGATCCCGGCGCCGCGGCGATGGTCGGCTATGCCCGCACCGCGACCATTGCCGCCTCTGCCCCGCCGACCGAGGCGCCGGATGTGATCCGCGCCCGCCGCATGGCCTACTACCAATACATGGCCGAGGCGCCGCGCCCCGCCGTCGCTGTCGTCGAGGATGCCGATTATCCCGCCAGCACCGGCGCCTATTGGGGCGAGATCAACACCAGTGTTCACAAGGGCTTTGGCCTGGCGGGGGCCCTGACCAACGGATTGGTGCGCGATCTGGGCGATCTGCCCGAAGGCTTTCCCGTTGTTGCGGGCGCGGTCGGGCCGAGCCATATGTTCATGCATGTGCGCGGATATGACGAACCCGTCACCGTCATGGGCCTGACCGTCGCGCCCGGAGAGGTGATCCATGCCGACCGCCACGGCGCTCTGGTCATCCCGACAGAGGTGCTGCCGGGCCTCGCGGATGGCATCGCCAAGCTGATCCAGACCGAACAAATCGTTCTGAACGCCGCCCGAGAGCCCGGATTCGACTTTGCGCGGTTCGAGGAAGCCTGGACAGAGTTCGAAAAGGCGCGCACCTGATGCGGGCACCGGGATGTCGCACGCCCCGGGCGCCGCACATTCCGGTAATCCGGGCCGCGCCCCTCTGGCGGCCCGGTCCTGGCGATGGTCGACCGACCCAACGACGGCTCAGGGCTGGCCCAGGGTCGTCGGTGCCGATGCGTGATACTCGCTATAGGCGCGCTGGATGCCGATCTGATCGGCCAGATAGCGCGCGTCGTGCCAGACCCCCCAGATGAAGCTGGAGCCTCGGCGCGATTGCCATGGCAGGCCCAGGAAATAAAGGCCCGGCTCTGCCGTCACGCCGCGCTGGTGCACAGGCCGTCCCGTCGCGTCGAACACGTCTGCCTTCAACCAGCTATAGTCGACGGCATAGCCGGTGGCCCAGATGATCGCACCGATCCCGGCGTCCCGAAGGTCCAGCTCCAGGATCGGATCGGTGATGCAAGCGGGATCGGGCGGAAACACCCGCGCCTCTGGCTCTTCGGGCAGGTCGAGGCCATTTCGGGCGACATAGGCATCCGCCTCGTCCAGAACCGTTAGGTAGTTTGCGTCGCCGTGGGCCACGTTCTGCGCCACATCCGGGGCAAACCGCAGGCGCCCGGCGTCATAGCCTTGGGCCATGCCGAGCAGTGTCATGCCCCGCGCGGCCAACCGGCGGAAATCGACCGTCTGCCCGCCATGGGCGCCGCTGACAGAGATCGTGACATGTTCCGTGCCCGGGGTGGCGGCGGCGGCATCCCATTTGCCCAGAACCCCCAGCCACCAGCAATAATCCCGCCCGCGATAGCGGCGCGGGGGCCGGTCATGGGGACCAACCGACAGATACACGCGCCGCCGCGCCCGCAGCAGTTCATCGGCGATCTGCCCGCCAGAGGATCCGGCCCCGACCACAAGCACCGCGCCCGGCGGGATCTGATCCGGGTTGCGATAGGCGCTGGAATGGATCTGCATCACACCAGCTTCTGGTGGGACGAGCGGCGGGAACACGGGCCTCTGGAACGGTCCAGTTGCGGCGACGACGTTGTTGGCCTCAATTACACCGGCCGAGGTCTCGGCGCGAAATCCGCGTTGGCCGATCCTTCTGCGCAGTTCCAGCACCTCGACCCCGCAGCGGATCGGGGCGTCGATCTGCTTGGCGAACTCGGCGAAATAATCGGCCACACGGTCTTTCGTCGGGAAGGCATCGGGGGCGACATCTGAAAACTCCAACGTCGGAAAACGGTCGTGCCAGGCGGGTCCGTTGGCGACCAGCGAATCCCAGCGTTCGGATCGCCAACGCTCCGCGATACGGTGGCGTTCCAGCACCAGATGCGACACACCGGCGTCGATCAGATGCGCGCTCATAGCCAGCCCGGCCTGGCCGCCGCCGACAACGAGCGTATCTACCTTTTCACTCCCCATGGCCGCATCCTTTTGGGCTTGGTCGACTGCCAGACCGGCAAGCCGCCTAAGAAGACATTTTGGCAGAACACAGCGGGAGTTAAAGCGCAAGCTGGCCGGATCTTGCCACTGTCGCCCGTGCCTCGAGGCGTTGCGGGGGCTGATCCGGTGCGCATGGCCGTGATCAGGGCCGGACCACCGCTTTTCCTGCGGCTGCCTGCGAGGGGGCTTGATCACCGCAACATCCGCGACCGTCGCAAGCTGCCACGCCTCGAAATACGCTTGGTCAGAACGGCGTTTCGGTGGGGGTGAACCCGTCCAGCGGTGCGCCTTCGACGGTTCTGAGCAGGGCGATTATGTCGGTGACCATCTTGTCGGCGGTCGCCTTGCCCTTTTCCGCCGTGGCAAGATGCGCCTCACCCACCACACCGGCGGGGTTCACATCCGAGGCGATCCATCCATAGCCCACCGGACCGACCGGAGACAGCGGGCTCGTCTCTGCGCTCGATCGAAAGTCCCGCGCTTGCGACATGTCCACGGTCTCGGGGCGCAGATGCAACACAAGCGAGGTTTCCACATCGCCGCCATGAATGCCGTAGGTCTTTTCCTGATCGGAATACAGCCCCTCGGGCGTGCCGAAAGCGCCCCAGCCGGCGCGCACCACATACATGCCCGCCCGGACCCGTAATTCGCGCGAGACAATGGAGATCAGGTCGGTGTTGCCGCCGTGGCTGTTCACGACCAGCAGCTTGCGCACACCGGCCCGGGCGACGGACAGGCCGATTTCCACCCACAGTTTCAGCGCGGTTTCGGCCGTCATTGTCAGGGTTCCGGCGGCCCAGAGATGCTCGTTCGATTTGCCAACGGCCTGGACCGGCAGGATGCGGATGTCCAGATCGTCCGGGCAGCGCTTCCTGAGCTGCGCCAGTAGGCCTTCGTTGATGATCGTGTCGGTGCCGACCGGCAGATGCGGGCCATGCTGTTCGATGGCCGCCGTCGGCAGGATGGCAATGGTGCGCATCGGGTCGATGTCCTGGTACTCGGGGGCCCGAAAGTCTTGCCAGTCGCGGCGCAGGGTCATTGGGGGACTTCCTTGGATTGGGGCAGCGAAGACGGGGCCTTGCCACCGATCAGCCGGTCCAGCCGCGCGGCCACGCGCGCCAGATGCTTGCGGCGGCTTGCATCGGTGGAACTGTCCATCAGGTAATGGGCGGCAAAGCTCTTGCGGGCACGCGGATGCAGCAAAAGGCCGATGCCGCGCATCAGGGTCCGTCGGCCGGGCGCGCCGATAAAGCGGGTCAGCCACCAGCTCGCGCCGCAGGTCGTGTAGACGCCAAGCCGGGTAATATGGTTCAGGCCCGGGCGGATCGTCCGGTGCGTGGCATCGGGCATCATGAAGGCGACGTCGGGCAGCAGAACCCTGTCCAGCCACCCTTTCAGCATCGCAGGCAGCCCGTACCACCAGGTCGGATAGACAAAGATCAGCGTGTCGCACCATTCCACGGCGGCGCAATGCGAGGCGACCGGGGCGCGGTTCGCGGGCGTCTCCAGATAGCCCGACCATTCGTTGGGCAGCAGGACAGGCTGAAACCCCTCGGCATATAGGTCGATCAGCCGGACCTCGGCCCCGGCGGCATGCAGCTTGTCCAGCACCAGATCCCGGATCGCGGCGTTGAAGCTGCCGTCGCTGGGGTGGCAATAGACGACAAGCACCCGCATCAGAAGGCGGCCATTTCCGATGTGACCTTGGCCAGAAAGACCTCGCGCTGCGCCTGGGTTGAATTGTTCATGTCATAGAGCGCC
Organism: uncultured Maritimibacter sp.; assembly: GCA_964352155.1. Classification (GTDB taxonomy): domain Bacteria; phylum Pseudomonadota; class Alphaproteobacteria; order Rhodobacterales; family Rhodobacteraceae; genus Psychromarinibacter. The sequence continues at coordinate 5,173 of CAYGRI010000227.1, forward strand.
AGGTAGCGAACCTTGTCGGGCTTTGTGACCCCCCAGACCGCGCGTTTGATCAGCTTGCGCGGCGGATCGCCCGCCAGAAAGGCCCGCATCGGCGTGGCGCCATAGGTCGTGACAGCTGCCAGCTTGCGGATGTTGGACAGGGCACCAAAGACCTTGCCATCTTCCAGCTTGAAGGACACGCCGGGCAGGAACACCCGGTCGAAATACCCCTTCAGGATCGCCGGATAGCCAAAGTTCCAGACCGGAAAGACCAGAACCATCGCATCCGCTGCACGTAGGCGGTCGACATACCGCTGCACCGGCGCGGTGTTGATCGCCGTATCGTGGTAGTTGCGCCGTTCCTCGGCCGTCAGCACCGGAGAGAAGCCTTCGGCATTCAGATCGCAATCATCCACCTCCCACCCGGCGCCCTTGAGTGTATCGACCGTTGTCCGGTGCAGGCTGGCGGAGAAGCTCTCCTCGCAGGGGTGGGCGAATATGACGTGAACGCGCGGCATCACTCGGCCGCTTTGGTCAGGCCCGGCCAGGCATACATCTTTGTGTAGGACCAGTCGGGGTCGTCCCAGGCGATCATCTTGCCGGGGTTCAGCAGGCCCTTCGGATCGGCCTCGCGCTTGAAATCGAGCTGGCGCTGGTCGGTCGCCTGCCGCCCGCCCTCTTCCAGCGTGTAGCGATGCGGGTTGAAGATCAGCGCGCCTTCGGCCTCGTGCATCACCACGATCTCATCCAGCCGCGCTTCGTCCGAGAATTTCACCAGGCTGAGCCCACCCATGGCGACGCGTCCCTGCTGGCGGGTGACCTCGATATGCTGCAACACTTCAGGAGAGAACATGGCCCGGATCTTTTCCACCAGAGCGATGGGGTCGGCGCTGCCGTAGCCGACCTGAAGATAGGTGATCGAGGGATCCACCTTGAGCGCGCGCAGGGTCGTGTGGTTCCAGCCATATTCGAAGACCGGGCCGGGGGTGCGGGCCCAATCGTTGTCATCGGACTGATAGATCACCTTTGCGCCGGGAAACCCGGAGGTGAAAGTGGTGAACCCCGGCATCGCATGGGGCGCCACCATCAGCGCGACCACCACGTCGTCGCTGTCCACATAGGGGGCGACGCGCTGAAAGTAATCCTTGGCAACGGGCGCCTCAAAGACGGTGGCCAGCTTGATCAGCAAGCCGTCGCAGGCGGCCAGATCATAGGCATATTGCAGCGCCTCGCGGAAATCCTTGAAGGTGACGAAGAGGTCGATCCAGTCATAGGCGGGGGCGAGGGGGATCTCGACTTCGGTGATGATGCCGTTGGTGCCATAGGCGTGGCTGACCCGGTGCAGATCGTCACCGGTGATCTCTAGGATGCGGGGTGTTTCCTCCATGGTGACGACCCGCAGGCGCAGGATGTTGCCCACGTCGCGCAGCCCGCCCCAGCGCACCGACCCGACCCCGCCAGAGCCGCCGGCGATAAAGCCGCCGATCGTCGCCGTCGCCCAGGTCGACGAGAACATGCGGATTTCCTGCCCCGAATCCGCCTTGCAGGCCGCGTCCAGGTCTTTCAGCAAGCAGCCCGGTTCCACGATCACGCGGCCGGGGTGAATCTCTTTCACAGCCGTCATCTTGTGCAGATGCATCACGCAGCCGCCCGCCAGTGGGATCGCCTGACCGTAGTTGCCGGTGCCGGCGCCGCGCGTGGTCACGGGGACCGAATGGGCGTAGCAGATGCGCAGAACCTCGATCACCTCGGCCTCGGTGCGCGGAGAGACGACAAAATCGGCGACCAGCCCATCCAGGCGGTCCTTGAGCACGGGGGAATACCAGAAGAAATCCCGGCTTTTGGCCTTGACCGAGGCGGGGTTGGTATCGACCTCGAGATGCGACAGGGCTTGCAGGGCGGCAGCGATGTTGGGGGCGGTCATGCGGTCCTCATCAGCGGGTCAAGGTCGGCGTAATCGGGCAGGGTGCGGTCGATCTGCACCCCGCCGCGCAGGACGATGCGGTCCGCCTGCGGGCGCGCGAAGAGTTCTGTCCATTCGCGGGCGCGGCAGATCACCAGATCCGCCGGGGCGCCGGGCGCCAGCGACGGCGCCGCAAAGCCGCAGGCCGTTGCCGGATTGCCCAGAAAGGCGTTGGTCCAATCCGGATCGCTGTGGTCGAGATGGCCGATCCGCGTCGCCTCGCGCATCACTTCCAGCATGTCCATGTCGCCGTAGGCATAGAACGGATCGCGGGTGTTGTCCGAGGCGAAGCTGACATTGATGTCGCGCGCCTTCATCTCGTGCACCAGCGTGATCCCCCGGTTGCGCGGGGTGCGGGCGCCGTGGCGATCCTGGAGGTAGAGGTTGCACATCGGCAGGCTGACCACATGCAGACCGGCCTTTGCCACCAGATCCAGCGTCTCCATGGCCACGTCCTCGGGCATGGTGGACAGCGAACACAAGTGCCCCACCACCACCGGCATGTCAAAACCGTGATCCAGCACGCATTGCGCGATGTTGCGCAGGGTGTTGACCTCGGGGTCCATCGTCTCGTCCACATGGAAGTCGACGGTCAGCCCCCTGTCCTGCGCGGCGCCGAAAAAGGTCAAAAGCTGCGCGTCCAGCCGGTCGGACGGGACGGTCAGCCCGCCCAGCACGCCACCGTGCTGCGCCACCAGGTTGGCGACGCGAGTGAACGTCTCTGTGTCCTCTACGATCTCGCAATTGGACAGGCAGGCGGCCTGGAGGTCGATCCGGCCCGCCCATTCCGCCCGGATCTCGGCGAAAAGGGGCCAACTGGCGTCGTGCTTCGGGTCGAACTGGTCCAGATGCGTGCGGATCGCGCGCGTGCCATGCGCATAGGCGCATTTGAGCGAGAATTCCATGCGCGGGCGCAGGTCGTCGGCGCCCCATCTTCCGGTCTTGTCATTGCTGACCGCGTTGATCGCGCCGTCAAACGACCCGTCCGGGTTCGGGGTGCGTGGCCAGATATGACCCTTGTCCAGATGCGTGTGCATGTCGACAAAGGCGGGAAAGACCATGGCACCTTTCATGTCCAGCACCTGGGCGCCGGGGGCGGGCGCCGCGATCTTGCCGTCTGCCAGGGTCAGCGACAGCTCCGCCAGTGGCGCGTCGCTGCCCACCAGGCATCCCGGCACGGTCAGATTGTCCAGCCGCACCGCGCCAGAGGAGGGGATCGTTCTGAAGGTCATGGTCATTCCCGCTTGATCGCGCTTTCATGCCATTTGCGCAGCGCCAGGTGGCTGATCAGCGAGGTGGTCGCAAAGATCACCACCCCCGTCAATGCGATCAGCAACAGCGCCGCGAACATGCGCGGAATGTTCAGCCGGTACCCGGCCTCCAGGATCCTGAACGCCAGACCCGAGCCGATCCCGCCGGTGCCTGCGACATATTCCGCGACCACGGCGCCGATCAGTGCCAGGCCCCCTGCAATCCGCAACCCGCCCAGGAAATAGGGCAGGGCAGAGGGCAGTTGCAGATAGATCAGGCGCTGCCAGCGGGTCGCCTTATAGATGTTCATCAGGTCGCGCAGGTTATGGTCCGCCGATTTCAGGCCCAACGTGGTGTTGGCCAGAATCGGAAAGAACGCGACGATCCAGGCGCAGAGCAACAGCCCGACAAGGCGGCTTTCCACATAGATGAAGATCAGCGGCGCGATCGAGACGATGGGCGTCACCTGCAGGATC
>CAYGRI010000228.1:0-8834 GCA_964352155.1 uncultured Maritimibacter sp.
GATCTTTGAAACCACCGTGCCCGGCGCGGCGAAGCGCGCGTTTCCCATGGGCGGCCGCGGCGGGACTGTGCAAACGCTTGTTTCAGATGGGACCCTTGCCAAACGCCACCGCGCGCCGCCGAATGGCAACATATCCTGCGGCGGCCTCCCTCATCGGGGGTATGGAATGCCGCCGCGGCCGGAGATGCAAAGATTTATGCCGTGGTTGCCCCCCTAATCTGCCGAAAACGCCAATGTGCCCAAAGACCGCGCGAGGGATAGAGCCGTCATGATCCGGATCACTGCCTTTTCCGAACCCCATCTGGAGGATGCCCTGCGCCTGTCGCAACAGGTCGGCTGGCCGCATCGCCGTGCCGATTGGGAACTGGTCGCGGCGCTGTCCAACGGGGTTGTGGCGCGGGACGGGGACCGGGTGGTCGGCACCGCGTTTTGCACCGTTTTCGGGGATCAGGCGGCGCTGAACATGATCATCGTGGACGCGCAGATGCGGGGGCAGGGGATCGGCCGTAAGCTGATGCAGGCGATCATTGCGCTGGCGGGCGGGCGCCGAATGGCACTGGTGGCGACGCAGGACGGTCTGCCGCTTTATGAAAAGCTGGGGTTTCGCGCGGTGGGCGAGGTCGGCCAGTATCAGGGGCCGCTGGCCCGCGTGCCGGACCCGGATGACTCGGTGCGCTGCGGCGGGCTGGCCGATCTGGATGCGATGGCCGCGATGGACCGCGATGCCAGCGGCCAGGACCGCTGCGCGCTGCTGCAACGCATCGCCGGCAGCGGCTCTTTCTTCCTGTCCGATCAGGGGTTTGCCATGCGGCGCCGCTTTGGGCGGGGCAAGGTGGTCGGGCCGGTCATCGCCCGCGACAGCGCCGGGGCCGTGGCGCTGTTGACCACCGCGCTGCAGGGCCTGGGCGGGGCCTTTCTGCGCGTCGACACCGATCCGGCCCGGGGGCTGGTGCCCCTGCTGGAGGATCTGGGCCTGACCTATGCGGGGGGCGGCATCGCGATGCGCCACGGGCCGGACGCCGGGACGCCCACAGATTTCACCACCTATGCCCTCGCCTCGCAGGCGCTGGGCTAATCTTGGAGCGTATTATGCTGGCAAATTCCCTGATAGAGCTGGATCGCGCGCATCTGGTGCATCCGGTGTCCTCGTGGCATGGCCATGTGGCGCGCGGCAGCCGTATTCTGACCTCGGCCAAGGGCGCGACAGTGACCGATTCCGAAGGGCGCACGCTGATCGACGGCTTCGCCGGGCTGTGGTGCGTCAACGCGGGCTATGGTCAGGACAGCGTGGTCGAGGCCGCCGCCGAGCAGATGCGCCGATTGCCCTATGCCACAGGGTATTTCGACGTGTCTGCCGAAGCGCCGATCCGTCTTGCCGCCACTTTGGCCGAGCGGGCGCCGGGCGATCTGGATCATGTCTATTTCACTCTGGGCGGGTCGGACGCGGTCGACAGCACCATCCGTTTCGTGCGCTACTACTGGCATGCCAAGGGCCAGCCCGAACGCGATCAGTTCATCTCGATCGCGCAGGGGTACCACGGCTCCACAACCATGGCCGCCGGGCTGACCGCCTTGCCGCTATTCCACCAGGGCTTCGATCTGCCCTATCCCTGGCAGCATAAAATTTCGTCGCATTACGCCTATCGTAACCCGGTGGGTCCGGACCCCGACGCGATCATCGCCGCCTCGGTCGCCGAATTGCGCGCCAAAGTGGCCGAGATTGGCGCGGACCGCGTCGCCGCTTTCTATTGCGAGCCGATCCAGGGGTCGGGGGGCGTTCTGGTGCCGCCGGACGGTTGGGTCAAGGCGATGCGCGACACCTGCGCCGAGCTGGAGATCCTGTTCATCGCCGATGAGGTGATCACCGCCTTCGGGCGCACCGGGCCGCTGTTTGCGTGCAGCGACGAGGGGATCGTTCCCGATTTCCTCACCTGCGCCAAGGGGTTGACCTCTGGCTATGTGCCGATGGGGGCCGTGTTTCTGTCGGATCATGTCTATCAGACCATCGCCGACGGCGCGGGCGCCGCGGCGGTGGGGCATGGGTTCACCTATTCGGGGCATCCCGTCTCTGCCGCCGTCGCGCTGGAGGTGCTGAAGCTCTACGAGGGCGGTCTGCTGGACAATGGCCGCCGGATGGGCGCGCGTCTGATGGCGGGGCTAAGGGGTCTGTCGGATCATCCGCTGGTGGGGGATGTGCGCGGGCGCGGCATGCTGGCGGCGGTGGAGCTGGTCACCGACAAGGACGCGAAAACCCCGGTTCCGGCGGCGCTGAACCCGGCGATCCGGCTGTTTGACCGGGCCTGGGATCTGGGGCTGGTGATCCGCGCCTTTCCCAACGGCACGCTGGGCTATGCGCCGCCCCTGTGTTGCACCGAGGCAGAGATCGACCAGATCGTGGACTGCACGCGAAAGCTGCTGGATCTGACCCTGGACGATCCGGAAATCCGCGAGGTCGTGACCGTATGACATTGTTATTCCACTCCAAACCCGAGCGCTATCCGGCCTGGCGCCGGGTGTTCGACACGGCGGGGGAACCGCTGTTGCTGGGGGCGGACAGCGTCTCTGACCCGGACGAGGTGACACATCTGGTCTGCTGGGTGCCGCCGACGGATCTGCGGGACTATCCGAACCTGCGGATGGTGATCTCATTGGGGGCCGGGGTGGATCACCTGTCGGCCCTGCCGCCGGGCATCGCGCTGGCCCGCACCCTGGCGCCCGGTATCGATGCGATGGTGCGGGACTGGACGGTGATGGCCACGCTGATGCTGCACCGCGACATGCCCAGCTATCTGGCGGACGCACGCTCGGGGCTCTGGACGCCGCGAGAGGTGCCGCTGGCCCGGCAGCGCCGGGTCGGGGTGATGGGCATGGGCCGCATCGGGCGGCTGGCGGCGCAAAGCCTGGTCGCGCTCGGCTTCGATGTCGCTGGCTGGAGCCGGTCGGGCGCCGCCGTCCCGGGGATAAAAATGTTCGGTGCGGCAGGGTTGGACGGCTTTCTGACCTGCTCTGACATTCTGGTCTGCCTGCTGCCCTTGACCGACGACACCAGGGGCATCCTGACCGCGGATCTGTTCGACCGTCTGCCGCGCGGGGCCAGGCTGGTGCATGCGGGGCGCGGCGCGCATCTGGACATGGCGGCGCTGGGCGCGGCGCTGGACCGGGGGCAGCTGACCTCGGCGATGCTGGATGTGACCGACCCAGAGCCCTTGCCCGTCGATCATCCGGCCTGGTCCGATCCGCGCATCCTGATCACTCCGCATGTGGCCGCGTACACCGATGCCGAAGAAGGCGCCCGCCACGCGCTGGCGATCCTGCAGGCGGAACGCAACGGGCAGCCGATCCCGGGGCTAGTGGACCAATCGAGGGGCTATTGACCCGCAAACACGACACCTTAGCGCGGCTCAGCGAGAAATGCCGCACCTGCGCGATATACGGAACATTCTGCCGCGCGCTCTGCGGCTTTCAGAGTTTCTGCCGCAACGGAACCGTCAAGATACACAACAAGCCAGCGGGGTTGCGGCGTGAATTGCTCAAAATGAGGCCGAAATCCATCCGCGCGACGTTGGCAGCCGCCGTTTACGGAGTAGGGGCGCCATGCCTTTCCCGCAACAGAATATGCCAAGGATGGTCATGATCCGACCCAAGAGAGCCGCGCCGAACAGGGCCAGGGATGGGGCCAGGGATGGGGCCAGACCGCCAGCGGATCGGCGGCGGCCGCGCCGCGGTCAGGTGCTTCGCGGCGGCCCTTGCGGTCGGGGCGAACTTGGAATGCGACGGACCAGACTTTCAAACCGGCTGAACGGCGCTTTGGCACGGTGCCTGGCAAACTCTCACCAACAGGGAAACAGAAAATGACACAGAAAAAACCGACAAACTGGACCACGCGCGACGACGCGATGGTGGAAAACGCCATTCGCCGGGGCGCGACGCGGCGCGATCTGCTGAAAATGCTGATGGCCTCGGGCGTCGGCGTTGCCGCGGGCGGGTCGCTGCTGATGCGGGCGGGCGCTGCGGTTGCGGCCACGCCGGTCAGCGGGGGCAACCTCAAGGCGGCGGGCTGGTCCTCGTCCACCGCCGATACGCTGGATCCGGCAAAGGCGTCCTTGTCGACCGATTACGTGCGCTGCTGTGCCTTCTACAACCGTCTGACCTTCCTCGATGAATTCGGCGAAGTGCAGATGGAACTGGCCGACAGCATCACCTCGGGCGACGCCAAGACCTGGGAAGTAAAGCTGAAATCCGGCGTCACCTTCCATGACGGCAAGACGCTGAGCGCGGCCGACGTGGTCTATTCGTTGTCGCGCCACCTGGACGAGGCGGTCGGATCCAAGGTGAATTCCATCGCCAAGCAGATGGTCGAAATCTCTGCCGAGGACGATCTGACGGTGAAAATCGTGCTGGCCGAGGCCAATGCCGACCTGCCGACGATCCTGTCGCTGCACCACTTCCTGATCATCGCCGACGGCACCACCGATTTCACCAAGGCCAACGGCACCGGCCCCTTCATCTGCGACGTCTTTGAACCCGGTGTCCGCTCTATCGCGCTGAAGAACCCGAATTATTTCAAGTCCGAGGGGCCGTATCTCGACAGTTTCGAATTCTTCGCCATCACCGACAATTCCGCGCGTCTGAACGCGCTGTTCGCCGATGACATTCAGCTGGCCGGCTCGATCAACGCCCGCTCGCTGCGTCAGCTGGAAGGCCAGGCGAATGTCGAGACCTCGATCTCGACCTCGGGCAACTACACCAACCTGAACATCCGTCTCGATATGGATCCGGGCGACAAGGCCGGCTTCATCGAAGGGATGCGGCACCTGATCAACCGCGAGCAGATCCAGAAATCGGTGCTGCGCGGTCTGGCCGAAGTCGGCAATGACCAACCGGTGTCCAGCGCCAACCGCTATCACAACCCCAATCTGAAGCCCGCAGAGTTCGATCCGGAAAAGGCCAAGGCCCTGTTTGAAAAGGCTGGTCTGCTGGGCACGAAGATCCCGGTGATCGCCTCTGACGCGGCGACGGCCTCTGTCGATATGGCGACGATCGTGCAGCAGGCGGGGGCCGAGATCGGCATGGATCTGGATGTGCAGCGGGTGCCGTCGGATGGCTATTGGTCGAACTACTGGCTGAAAGCGCCGATCCACTTCGGCAATATCAACCCGCGCCCGACGCCGGATATCCTGTTCTCACTGCTGTATACCTCGGATGCGCCCTGGAACGAATCCCAGTTCAAATCCGAGACATTCGACAGCATGCTGGTCGAAGCGCGCGGCGCCCTGGACGAAGCCAAGCGCAAAGAGATCTACTGGGAGATGCAGGAAATGGTCGCCACCCAGGCGGGCACGATCATCCCCGCCTATATCTCGAATGTTGATGCGATCTCGACCAAGCTCAAGGGCCTGCGTCCGAACCCGCTGGGCGGCATGATGGGCTATGCCTTTGCCGAATACGTGTGGCTGGAAGCCTGACATTGGCCTAAAAAGAACCGGCGCGGGGGAAGCCAAGGCTTTGCCCGCGTCAGTTGCGTCTTGATCCTTGACCCGCCACCTTTGACATATCGGAGTGCCATGCAGGTGCCGCTATCTTTCACGCCCTATGTCCTGGCCGCGCAACGTCTGGGGATTGCGCTGATCACGCTGGTCATCGTGTCCTTCGCGGTGTTCTTCGCGACAGAGCTTTTGCCCGGCGATGTGGCCGAGATCCTGCTGGGGCAGGCGGCGACGCCCGAGGCGGTGGCGGGCCTCCGCGAGGCGATGGGGTTGAACGAACCGGCGCTGCACAGGTTCCTTGGCTGGCTGGTGGGGCTGGCATCCTGGGATCTGGGCACCTCTTATGTGAACGACTTGCCGGTGGCAGAGCTGATCGGCAGCCGCCTGGGCAACACGCTCAAACTGGCGGCGGTGGTGACCTGCGTCGCGGTGCCGCTGTCGCTGTTTCTGGGCATCACGGCGGCGATGTGGCAGGGCTCGATCTATGACCGGGCGGTGTCGATGCTGACCATCACCGTGATCTCGGTGCCGGAATTCATGGTGGCGACGCTGGCGGTGCTGATCTTTGCGGTCTGGCTGAAATGGCTGCCCGCGCTGAGCTATGGCGCGGATGTCGAGACGCTGGGCGGCTTGCTGCGGGCCTATGCGATGCCGGTGATCTCGCTGACCTTTGTGGTCTCGGCGCAGATGATCCGGATGACCCGGGCGGCGGTGATCGAGACGATCAAGATGCCCTATGTGGAAATGGCGCTGCTGAAGGGCGCCTCGTGGTCGCGCTGCGTGCTGCAACATGCGCTGCCCAATGCGCTGGGGCCTATTGCCAATGCGCTGGCGCTGTCGCTGTCCTATCTCGTCGGCGGGGTGGTGATCGTCGAGACGATCTTCAGCTATCCCGGCGTGGCCAAGCTGATGGTCGATGCGGTCGCCACCCGCGACCTGCCGCTGATCCAGTCCTGCGCGATGATCTTTTGCGTCAGCTATTTGTCGCTGATCACCCTGGCCGATATGGTTGCGATCCTGTCAAACCCGAGGTTGCGCAGCTGATGTCCGTAGAACGCTTTGCCGCCCGCCTGCCGACCCCCCGCAATCTGGGCTACAGTTTCAACTGGGTCGGCCGGATCGGCCTGACAATCATCCTGTTCTGGGGGCTGGTCGCCCTGATCGGCCCCTATGTGACGCCCTATCCGGTCGGCAAGATCGTGGATTGGGACTATTTCGGCCCGATGTCGGCCGATTTCTGGCTGGGGTCGGATTATCTGGGCCGCGACATGTTCTCGCGCGTTCTCATGGGGGCCCGCTATACCGTGGGCATTTCGCTGGCGGCGGTGGTGCTGGCCTGCACCGGCGGGGTCCTGTTCGGGATGATCGCGGCGGTCATCGGCGGCTGGTTTGACATGCTGTTGTCGCGGCTTCTGGATGCGTTCAACGGCATCCCCTCGCTGCTGTTCGGGCTGGTGGTGGTGGCGGCGGTCGGCTCCTCCATCCCGGTGCTTGTGACGACGCTTGCGGTGATCTACCTGCCCGGCGCCTATCGCTTTGCCCGCGCGCTGGCGGTCAATGTCAACACGATGGACTACGTCACCGTGGCCCGCGCTCGGGGGGAGGCGACCCCCTATCTGATCCTGCATGAGATCCTGCCAAACATCCTTGGTCCGGTTCTGGCCGACCTTGGGTTGCGGTTTGTGTTTATCGTGCTGGTGCTGTCGGGCCTGTCGTTCTTGGGGCTGGGGGTTCAGCCGCCCAATGCCGATTGGGGCGCGCTGGTGCGCGAGAATATCGAAGCGCTGAGCTTTGGCGCGCCGGCGGTGGTTGTGCCCAGCCTCGCCATCGCCTCGCTCACGATCTCGGTGAACCTGTTCATCGACAATTTGCCCAAGAAAATCCGGGACAGAAGCTGATGACAGCCCAGACCGACCAGCCGCTTGTCCAGGTGCGCGATTTGCGGATCGGCGCGGTGACCGATGCCAACCGCAAGATCGACATCATCCGGGGGGTCAGCTTTCAGGTCCAACCGGGAGAGATCGTGTCGCTGATCGGGGAATCCGGATCGGGCAAGACGACGATCGCGCTGGCGCTGATGGGCCATGCCCGGCCGGGCTGTTCCATCGAAAGCGGCCAGATCACCCTGGGCGATCGCGACGTGACGGCGATGCCAGAGGCGTCCCGCGGCGGCATTCGCGGGGCCGAGGTGTCCTATGTGCCGCAATCGGCGGCGGCGGCCTTCAACCCCAGCCGGCGGATCATGGATCAGGTGGTCGAGATCGCCAAGATCCATGACCTGATGCCCCGCGCCGCGGCCGAACAAAAGGCCATCGGGCTGTTCCGGGCGCTGGCGCTGCCACATCCCGACACGATCGGCGACCGCTATCCGCATCAGGTGTCCGGCGGGCAGTTGCAGCGATTGGCGGCGGCAATGGCGCTGATCGGCGACCCCAAGCTGGTGATCTTCGACGAACCCACCACCGCACTGGACGTAACCACCCAGATCGAGGTTCTGCGCGCCTTCAAAGCGGTGATGGAAAAGGGCGGCATCGCAGGGGTCTACGTCAGCCACGACCTGGCCGTGGTGGCGCAGATCGCCGACCGGATCGTGGTCCTGAAACACGGCGAAGTGCAGGAAGAAGGGCCCACCGGGCAGATCCTCACCGCGCCCAGCCACAGCTATACCAAAGAGCTTCTGGCCGCCTTTGAACCCGCGCCGCACCAGTCTTTGGGCGCGGCGGTGGCGGACCAGTCGGCGCCGATCCTCGAGGTGCGCGACCTCTGCGCCGGCTATGGCCAGGTCCGCCAGGGCGAACCGGCTGTCAAGATCCTGCGCGATGTAAGTTTCCGGCTGGAGGCCGGGCGCAATCTGGGGGTGATCGGGGAATCCGGCTCTGGCAAATCGACCTTGGCGCGGGCGGTTGCCGGAATTCTGCCGCCCTATCAAGGCTCTGTCTTGTTGAACGGCCAGATGATGGAGGGCGGCCTGCAAGCCCGCAGCAAGGAAGAGCTGCGGCGGATGCAGATCGTGTTCCAACTCGCCGACACCGCCCTGAACCCGGCGCAGTCCATCGGCGGGATCCTGGGCCGCCCGCTGACGTTCTACAAAGGGCTCAAGGGGCGGGCGCGCGAATTGCGGGTGATCGAACTGCTCGACATGGTGCAACTGCCCGCCGCGATCCGGCACCGCCTGCCCGGAGAGTTGTCGGGCGGCCAGAAACAGCGGGTCAATCTGGCCCGGGCGCTGGCGGCGGAGCCGGAGTTGATCCTGTGCGACGAAATCACCTCGGCCCTGGATGCCGTGGTGGCGGCGGCGATCCTCGATCTGCTCAAGGCCCGTCGTCGCACGACGGGTGAGCTGAGCGA
>CAYGRI010000229.1:0-1874 GCA_964352155.1 uncultured Maritimibacter sp.
CGACAAAGCCTTGAAAGCATGGGCCGAACTGGAGGCGCGTGTGACCGCGCTGCCTGCCCCCGTGGCAGATATGGCGCGCGCCGGGCTGCGCAAGGTTGTCGGCTTTCAGGACATTGCCTATGGGCGCGAATATCTCGACCGTCTGGACGCTGTGCTGGCACGCGACACCCAGACCGACGGCCATGTCCTGAGCCGGGAGGCGGCGAAATACATCGCCAACGCCATGGCCTATGACGATGTGATCCGCGTCGCAGACCTCAAGACCCGCCGCGCCCGCTTTGCCCGGATCAGCGCCGAGATGGGCGCCGATGACAGCAAGCTGATGCAGCTGACCGAGTTCATGCATCCCCGCGCCGAAGAGATCGTGGGGCTGATGCCCGCCCGCCTTGGCGCGCGGCTGGAGACCAGCCTGAACTGGATGGCGCGGCTGGATCGCTGGTTCAACAAGGGGCGGCGGCTGCGCACCGACAGTCTGCGCGCCTATCTGATGCTATACGTGCTGGGCGGAATGCGCGGGCGGCGGCGGGGCACCCTGCGGCACCGGCAAGAGCAGGCGCATCTGAACGCCTGGCTGACCCGCGCCCTGTCGTATGTGGACCGAGACTATGACCTCGCGGTCGAGATCATCCGCTGCCGCCGTCTGATCAAGGGCTATTCCGACACCCATGCGCGCGGCCTGTCCAAGTTCGACCGCGTGCTGGACGGCGCCAAACTGGTGGAAGGGCGCGAAGACGCCGCAGATTGGGTGGCGCGCCTGCGCGAAGCCGCCTTGCAGGACGAGAAGGGCCAGGCCCTCGACGGGGCGCTGAAGACCATCCGAAGCTTCACCGACTAATCGTTTCAAAGGGAGAACTCTACCATGAAGACCAGACTCATCGCCGCCGCCCTCGCCAGCCTCGTCGCCCTGCCCGCTGCCGCGCAGGAGGTCACGCTGCGCGGTGTGTCTGCCTTTGCCGGCGGTACCACCTTCAGCCGCGCCTTCGAAGCCTTTGTGGAGCGCGTGAACGAGACCGGCGCGGGCGTGGTCCAGATCAATTATGTCGGCGGGCCCGAGGCGGTTCCGACCTTCGAGCTTGGCAATGCCGTCAGCGCCGGGATCGTCGACATCGCGAACAACACTACCGCGTTCTACACCAATCTGCTGCCTATCGGCGACGCGCTGCATCTGGCGACGAACACCGTGCAGGACCAGCGCGCGAACGGCTGCTTCGACAAGATCGACGCGCTGCACCAGGAGCAGATGAACGTCAAGTTCCTGGCCCGCACCGGCGACAACATCCAGTTCCATCTTTACCTGACCAAGCCAATCACCTCGCCGGATCTGTCGGGTCTGACGATCCGCACCACACCTGTCTACCGCGCGATGTTCGAGGCCCTGGGCGCGACCCTGGTGCGCACCGCCCCGGGCGAGGTCTATACCTCGCTGGAGCGCGGAGCGATCGACGGCTATGGCTGGCCGGTGCAGGGCGTGCTGGATCTGGGCTGGGATGAGCAGACGAAGTACCGCGTTGACCCCGGCTTTTATCAGGTGGACGTGAATTTCCTGGTGAACCTCGACACCTGGAACGGGCTGAGCGACGCGGCGAAAGCGGTGCTGGAAGAGGCCGCCGCCTGGACCGAGGCGAAGAACGCCGACAACCTGACGATCAACGCCTCCGAGGAAGCCCGGCAGGCCGAAGCGGGGATCGAGACCATTGCTTTCGACGACGCCATGGCCGCCACATGGCTTGACACCGCACAGGAGGCGGGATGGGCGAGCGTCTCGGCTGTGGATGCGGATCTTGCGGCCGAGCTGAAGGCCTGTCTGACGAACTGATCGGTCTGGCTTGCGGGGGAAGGGTTTCGGATCGCTGCGCGATCCGACCGTCCGGGGG
>CAYGRI010000229.1:1884-8361 GCA_964352155.1 uncultured Maritimibacter sp.
TGGGGGTGTGGTTGGGGGTGGGGTTGGGGGGGTTGGGTTTTGGGCGGGGGGCGCTTTCGGCGGGGCGGGGGGGTTTTCATCCCCCCGGACCCCCCTGAAGGGTCTTGCGACGAGAGATCCCGCGCCGGAGAGCCATGCCATTGTGCAATGTCTGGAGTCTGCCTATGTGGGACCTTTTGCTGAAGACCTTCGCCGCCGTTGCCGCGACCCTGCTGGCAGGCATCGTGCTTGGGATTTCAGCCAATGTGGTGCTGCGAAACCTGTTTGATGCGCCGATCTACGGGCTGCTGGATCTGGTCGAATATGGCTTGCTGCTGGTCACCTGTCTGGGGGCGCCCTGGGTGCTGTCGCAGGGGGCCCACGTCGTGGTCGATCTGGTGACGGGCGCCGTGCCGGAACAGATCGCCCGGGTGTTGAGCCGCGTGACAGCCACGCTCGGCTGTGGCGTCGCTCTGGTGATGGTATGGTATTCGGTGGAGGCGGCGCGTATCTCTTTCGGGCGCGGGTCGATGATCCGCACCGCGTTCGTGATCCCGGAATGGTGGGTGCTGTCGGTGATGCCGTTGACGTTCGGCCTGATCGCGGGCGAGTTCCTGCGCCAGATCCTGCATCCTCATGGGCGCCGGGCGGATCGGTCGGGGTTGTAGCCGGATATGGAATGGCCGCTTTTTCTGGGGTTGATGCTGGGCGGTCTGGGCACGCTGTTGCTGCTGGGCCTGCCGGTTGCCTTTGCTTTTCTGACCGTCACCCTGTTTGGCGCCATCGAGGTGCTGGGCGGCGAGCGCGGGCTGATCCAGCTTGCCAGAAACGCCACCCAAGCGATGACGAATTTCCAGCTTGCGCCGATTCCGCTGTTCATCCTGATGGGCGAGATCCTGTTCCAGACCGGCGTCGCCCATCGCGCCATCGACGCGGTGGATCGCGTGGTCACCCGGATCCCCGGTCGGCTGTCCGTGGTGACGGTGTTCGGCGGCACGATCTTTGCCGCGCTGTCCGGATCGACGATCGCAAACACCGCGATGCTGGGGTCGACCCTGCTGCCGGGGATGCTCAAGAAAGGCTATGCCCCGACCCTCGCCATGGGGCCGATCATGGCATCCGGCGCCATCGCCATGCTGATCCCGCCCTCGGCGCTTGCGGTGCTGGTAGGCAGCCTTGCCGGCATCTCGATCTCGGGCCTGCTGGTGGCCGGGGTGCTGCCCGCGCTGCTGCTGGCGGTGCTGTTCGTCGCCTGGATCGTGATCCGCGCCATCACCGCCCCGCATCTGGCCCCTCCGGATGACACCCGGGACATGACCCTCGGCGACCGCTGGTGGCCGTTCCTTGTCTATGTCGTGCCGCTGGGGGCGATCTTTGTGGTGGTGATCGGCAGCCTGCTGACCGGCGTCGCCACCCCGACGGAAAGCGCGGCGCTGGGTTGCGTCGCGGCCGTGGCCGTGGGCGCGGGCTACCGCGCGTTGGATCGCGCCCGCCTTGCCCGCGCGCTGATGGAGACGGTGAAGCTATCGGTGATGATCCTGTTCATCATCATGACCTCGCAGACCTTTGCGCAGGTCCTGTCCTTCTCTGGCGCGACCAACGGCGTGATCCGCGTGATCGAGGGCTACCAGCTGGGACCATTGGGCGTGCTGCTGGGGATGATCGCGCTGCTGCTCTTGCTGGGCTGCTTTATCGACCAGGTGTCGATGCTGATGGTCACGGTGCCGATCTTTGTCCCGCTGTCGGCGGCGGCCGGGATCGACCCGTTGATCCTGGGCGTCGTCTATCTGCTGACAATGGAGATTGGCCTGCTCACCCCGCCGTTCGGCCTGCTGCTGTTCGTCATGCGCGGGGTCGCCCCGGCAGAGATCAGCATTCGCACCATCTATGCCGCCGCCCTGCCCTATGTGGTGATGAAGCTTTTCGTCCTTGGGCTGATCCTTGCAATTCCGGGGCTGGCGACCTGGCTGCCGCAGATGCTGCGCTGAGCAGCCCGCGCGAATATATTTCATACTTGAAGCTTTAGGCTTGAAATGTTTTGGCCGACCGACGAGACTGACCGCAAGAATCGTCGCGGCAGAGGGATCCGGATCCATGAAGGTTGCGTGTTTGGGCGGCGGGCCCGCTGGTTTGTACTTTGCCATATCCATGAAGCTGCTCGACCCCTCGCATGAGGTGGTGGTGATCGAGCGCAACCGCGCCGATGACACCTTTGGCTGGGGCGTTGTCCTGTCGGACGAGACGCTGGAAAACCTTGCCGCCAACGATCCCGTCAGCGCCAAGACCATCCGGTCGCATTTCGCCTATTGGGATGACATCGCACTGGTGTTCAAGGGCAAGAGGATCGTCTCCTCGGGTCACGGCTTTTGCGGCATCGGGCGGATGCAATTGCTGCTGCTCATGCAGGACCGGGCGCGCGAACTGGGCGTCGAGCTGCGGTTCGAGACAGAGGTGCAAAGCGCCGAGGATCTGCGCAAGGAGTTCGACATCGTCGTGGCCAGCGACGGGCTGAACTCTCGCACCCGGACGCAGTATGGCGATACGTTCAAGCCAGATGTGGAACAGCGCCTGTGCCAGTTCGTCTGGCTGGGCACGCATCAGACCTTTGCCGACGCCTTCACCTTTATCTTCGAAGAGACGGAGCATGGCTGGGTCTGGGCCCATGCCTATCAATTCGACGACAAGACCGCGACCTTCATCGTCGAATGCGCCCAGGACACGTTCGACGCCTTTGGCTTTGCCGACATGAGCCAGCAAGAGTCGATTGCCACCTGCGAGCGGATCTTCAAGGATCATCTGGGCGGTCATGCGCTGATGACCAATGCCAACCACATCCGCGGCTCCGCCTGGATCCGCTTCCCCCGCGTCTTGTGCGAGAAATGGAGCCATGAGAACGTCGTTCTGATGGGCGACGCGGCGGCGACGGCGCATTTCTCGATCGGCTCGGGAACGAAGCTGGCCCTGGAATCGGCGATTGCGCTGGCGGGGTATCTGCATTCGGAACCCGACCTGCCCTCGGCCTTTGCCAAATACCAGGACGAACGGCGGGTCGAGGTGCTGCGCCTGCAATCCTCGGCCCGGAACTCGCTGGAATGGTTCGAAAACGTAGAACGCTATCTGGATCTGGACCCGGTGCAGCTGAATTACTCCATGCTGACGCGCAGCCAGCGGATCAGCCATGAGAACCTGCGCCTGCGCGACAAGGACTGGCTGGAAAGCGCGGAACGCTGGTTCATGGATCAGGCGGGTGTATCCCCGAATGCGCCGCTGCGCGCGCCCATGTTCACCCCGCTGACGCTGCGGGAGATGACGTTGAAGAACCGCGTCGTTGTCTCGCCGATGGCCCAGTACAAGGCGGTGGATGGCTGCCCCACCGACTGGCATCTGATCCACTACGCGGAGCGGGCCAAGGGCGGCGCCGGGCTGGTCTATACCGAAATGACCTGTGTCAGCCCCGAGGGCCGGATCACCCCCGGCTGCCCCGGCCTGTATGCGCCGGAGCACGAGGCGGCCTGGCGGCGCCTGACCGATTTCGTCCATGCCGAGACCGACAGTAAACTGTGCATGCAGATCGGCCATTCCGGGCGCAAGGGCTCGACCAATCTGGGGTGGGAAGGGATGGACGCCCCCCTGAAAGACGGAAATTGGGATCTGGTGTCCGCCTCGCCGATCCCCTGGTCACAGAACAATGCCACCCCGCGAGAGATCACACCGGCGGAGATGGAGGCGATCAAGGCGGAATTCGTCGCCTCGGCCCAGATGGCCGTGCGCGCTGGCTTCGACATGATCGAGCTGCACGCGGCCCATGGCTACCTGCTGTCGTCCTTCATCTCGCCCGTGTCCAACGCCCGGACCGATGCCTATGGCGGCCGTTTCGACAACCGGATGCGCTGGCCGCTGGAGGTCTTTGCCGCGATGCGCGACGCGGTGCCAGAGGGGATTCCGATGTCGGTCCGGATCTCTGCCAACGACTGGGTCGGGGCGGATGGCGTGACTCCGGACGACGCGGTGGACATCGCGCGGGCCTTCCGGGACGCGGGCGTCGATATGATCGACGTGTCGGCGGGCCAGACCAGCGTTCAGGCAAGGCCGGTCTATGGACGCATGTTCCAGACCCCGTTCAGCGACCGGATCCGCAACGAAACCGGGGTGAAGACGATGGCGGTCGGCAATATCTACGAGGCGGACCATGCCAATTCGATCCTGATGGCCGGCCGGGCCGATCTGGTCGCGGTGGGCCGTCCGCATCTGGCCGACCCCTACTGGACCTTCCACGAGGCCGCCCGGATCGGCGACCGCGCCGCAACCGACTGGCCCCTGCCCTACGAGGCGGGCCGCGATCAGCTATGGCGGCTGGCCGACCGCGAGGCGGAGACGATCCGGGTATGAGCAGCGCTTTGCATATGACCGGGTGTCGCTCATGAGGCGCGTGCTTGTGACCGGCGGCGGATCCGGCATCGGGCGGGCCATCGCGCAGCGCTTTGCCGAGGCGGGCGAGGCCGTGACCATCTGCGGACGCCGCCGTGACGCACTGGAAGAGACGGCGCAGGGCCACGACATCGCGATTGCGACGGCGGATGTGGCCCGGGAAGACGAGGTCGCGGCGCTGTTCGAAACGCCGTTTGACGTGGTGGTCGCCAATGCCGGAACCGGACAGGCCGCCAAGCTGGTCGACACCACACTGGACAATTGGAACCGGACTCTGGCCATCACCTTGACCGGAACCTTCCTGACTTTTCGGGCCGCCTTGCCGGGTATGGGCAAGGGCGGGCGGCTGATCGCCATCGGCTCGACCGCCTCACTGCAGGGGGGGGCCAACATCGCCGCCTATGCCGCCGCCAAACATGGTGTGCTGGGGCTGGTGAGGTCGGTGGCGCAGGAGGTGGCGAAGAAAGGGATCACCTGCAACGCCGTCTGCCCTGGCTTTGTGGATACGCCGCTGGCCGAGAAAGCGGTGACCGGGCTGATGGACCGTTTCGGCCTCGACCGGGACGCGGCGGTGGCGAAAGTGGTGGCGGGCAACCCGGTGGGCCGGATGATCGCGCCCGATGAAGTGGCCGCGGCGGTTCTGTACCTTGCATCGCCCGAGGCCGCGATGGTTAACGGCCATGCCCTGAGTGTGTCCGGGGGCGAGACATGACGCTCGACACCGCGCCGGAAACGCTCAGCAAAGCCCGTCTGCGGCTGTGGCTGCGGCTGCTGAAGGCCACCGGGGCGATCGAGGCCGAAGTGCGGCGGCGGCTGCGCGATGAATTCGGCTCTACCCTGCCCCGGTTCGATGTGCTGTCGGCCCTGGCCCGCCATCCCGAGGGGCTGAAGATGAGCGAGATTTCGGGGCTGCTGCGGGTGTCCAACGGCAATGTCACCGGCATCGTCGAGCGGCTGGTGGAGGATGGTCTGGCGCTGCGCGTGGCCGTTCCGGGCGACCGCCGGGCCCAGCGTGTGCGGCTGACCGCGCTGGGGGACTCCACCTTTGCCACCCATGCCGCCACCCATGAAGCCTGGATCGACGAGATCCTCGGCAACCTCGATGCCGATGGCGTGGGTCGCTTGACGAACGCCCTGAACCATCTGACCGCGCCCGCGGATTTGGCCCCGGATATCGACCCAAAGACTGCAAGGGATTAGTGCATGCGCACCGATGTGACTCACTTCAACTGCGAGACGATCGGGAAAGTCGCCCGGATCTCGCTGAACCGGCCAGACCGGAAGAACCCGCTGACCTTCGAGAGCTACGCCGAGCTGCGCGACTGGTTCCGCGAGCTGACCTATGACGAGGCGGTGCAGGCGGTGGTGATCCTGCCCAATGGCGGCAATTTCAGCTCTGGCGGGGATGTTCACGACATCATCGGGCCGCTGACGCGGATGTCGATGAAGGAGCTTTTGACCTTTACGCGGATGACCGGGGATCTGGTGAAGGCGATGGTCGGATGCGGCAAGCCGGTGATTGCGGCGGTTGACGGGATCTGCGCGGGGGCCGGGGCGATCATGGCCATGGCTTCGGATCTGCGGCTGGCGACGCCCGCGGCGAAGGTGGCCTTTTTGTTCAACCGGGTCGGTCTGGCGGGCTGCGACATGGGGGCCTGCGCGATGCTGCCCCGGATCATCGGCCAGGGGCGCGCGGCGGAGCTGTTGTATCTGGGCCGGGCGATGTCGGCCGAGGAAGGCGTCGCCTGGGGTTTTTTTAACCGCTTGGTCGCGGCGGAGGCACTGGAGGCCGAAGCGATGGCGATGGCAGAGCGGATCGCGGCGGGGCCGACATTCGCCAATATGATGACGAAGACGATGCTGGCGCAGGAATGGTCGATGAGCCTGGAGCAGGCCATCGAGGCCGAGGCGCAGGCACAGGCGATCTGCATGCAGGGCAACGACTTCAAGCGAGCCTATGAGGCCTTCGTTGCGAAAGAGCGCCCTGTTTTCGAAGGAGATTGACGTTGGGTGGGGGGGGGGGCCCCCCCGCCCCCCGCCCGGGGCTGTGGGGGCGGGGGGGGGCAGCAA
>CAYGRI010000229.1:8371-8804 GCA_964352155.1 uncultured Maritimibacter sp.
GGTGCGAGGGGCCAGCCCCTCGCGCTCCCCGGTGTATTTGGGGCCAGAAGAAGAAGAGATATGTCGGACAAGAGCTTTCTGGACTGGCCGTTTTTCGAAGATCGGCATCGGGTTTTGGCCGCGGCGGTCGAGGCCTGGATCAGCGGATTCCGTGTCGATCATGGCGATACCGATGCTGCCTGCCGTGCTTTGGTGGCCGGGTTGGGCGAGGCGGGCATTGCCGCGCATTCCGGGGCGGCGGACGGGCGGCTGGATGTGCGGACCCTGTGCCTGATCCGCGAGATCCTGGCGCGGCATGACGGCCTGGCGGATTTCGCCTTTGCCATGCAGGGGCTGGGGACAGGCGCGATTTCGCTGTTCGGGACCGAGGCGCAGAAGGCCGCGTGCTTGCCCATGACGCCGGCGGGGCGGGCGATTTCCGCCATTGCGCTGA
>CAYGRI010000230.1:0-8746 GCA_964352155.1 uncultured Maritimibacter sp.
CGGCAAAGGGGCGCGGGGTCCCGGCAAGATGGCCTGCCGGGGGACGGGTCGTTTTCGGACTGCAGACGGCCCCTATTCTTCAGTGTGGGTCAGTTCCGGCACGTCAGAGGCACCGGCCGACCCTCGGCCCGAGAGAGAGGGGTTTTCCATGAAGAAACGGTGACAATTGAACAGCGCTTCGCCTTCCTGCGCCATCTCGCGGGCGAAACTGCCGTCGGGGGCCATGATCCAGCTTTGCGCCTCGTCCGCCAGATTGGCGGCCATGATCTGACCAACGATCTGCGCCTTCACCGTGGCATTGGTGCATTCCACCAGCGTTTCCACCCGGCGGTTCAGGTTGCGCCCCATCCAGTCGGCGGACGAGATGAACACCCGCGCCTTGCGCGACGGCAGCGGCTGGCCATTGGCATAGCACACGATCCGCGAATGTTCGAGAAACCGGCCGACGATGGATTTGACGCGGATATTCTCGGACAGCCCCTCGATCCCGGGCCGCAGCCCACAGATGCCACGCACGATCAGGCTGATCTTCACCCCCCGCTGCGACGCACGGTACAGCGCGTCGATCACATCCGGCTCGACGATCGAATTCATCTTGGCCCAGATCTCTGCCGGTTTGCCCGCCTCGGCATTGTCACCTTCGCGTTCCATCAGCTCGATCAGGCGGGTCTTCATGGACATGGGCGAGATCGCCAGGTTTTCCAGCCCCTCCGGTTCCGCGTAGCCGCCCACATAGTTGAACACCTTCGTCGCATCCCGGCCCAGGGCGGCGTCCGAGGTGAAGTAGCTGAGATCGGTGTAGATCCGCGCCGTGATCGGATGGTAATTGCCGGTGCCATAGTGGGTATAGGTGACCAGCTTGCCCGCCTCGCGCCGCACGACGGTCGAGATCTTGGCGTGCGTCTTCCAGTTCAGGAACCCATAGATCACATGGGCGCCCGCGCGTTCCAGCCGCCGGGCCTGGCGGATGTTGGCGGCCTCGTCAAAGCGGGCCTTCAGCTCGACCAGCGCGGTGACGGACTTGCCCGCCTCGGCCGCCTCGCACAGGGCGTCGACGATAGGAGATTCGTTCGAGGTGCGGTACAGCGTCTGCTTGATCGCCAGCACATTCGGATCGGCGGCCGCCTGCGCCAGAAACCGGATCACCATGTCGAAGGTTTCATAGGGGTGATGCAGAAGCATGTCCTTTTGCCGGATCGCGGCGAACATATTGCCATCGTGATCCTGCACCCGTTCGGGCACCCGCGGCGTGTAGCTGGGCCACAGCAGGTCGCGGCGGCTGTCCAGCACCAGCTCCTTGAGGTCAGAGATGCCGATCACCCCCTCAAGCTCGATCACCTCGGATTCCTTGACGTCCAGCTCGTCGATGATGATCTTGCGCAGCGCCTTGGGCGCGTCGGTGGATAGCTTCAGCCGGATCACCTCGCCCCGCCGGCGGCGTTTCAGCGCCACCTCGAATTCGCGGACCAGGTCCTCGGCCTCGTCCTCGACCTCCAGATCGCTGTCGCGCAGCACCCGGAACGCGCAATGGCCGCGCACCTTGTAGCCGGGAAACAACGTTCCGATCTTGAGCAGCAGCAATTCCTCCAGCGGCAGGAACCGCTGGGTGCCGTTGTCGTCGGGCAGGGGGACAAAGCGGTCGATCTGGCCCGGGATCGGCAACAGCGCCTTGAGCTCGCGGTTGTCAGAGGTGCGCTGCATCTGCAGGGCCAGCGCGAATCCGGCGTTCGGAATGAAGGGAAAGGGATGCGCCGGGTCGATGGCCAGCGGCGACAGAACCGGGAACACCTGGTCCAGAAAAGTCTCATCCAGATGGGCGCGGTCGGACTTGAGGATCGTGTGGCGGGACTCCAGAACGATGCCCGCGCCTTCCATCTCTGCCCGCAGGGCGACCCAGGTGGCCTGCTGATGCTCCATCAGCTTGCGGGCCTCACGGTTGATCTGTTCGAGCTGTTCCGACGGGGTCAGACCATCGGCGGCGGGCGTTTCGTTGCCCGACATCGCCAGTTCGCGCAATCCCGCGACGCGGACGGTGTAGAACTCATCCAGGTTCGTGGCCGAGATCGACACAAAGCGCAGCCGCTCCAGCAAGGGCACGCGCGGGTTCTCGGCCTCTTCCAGCACCCGCCAGTTGAAGCCCAGCCAGCTGAGTTCACGGTTGAAAAAACGGCGCGGTCCCGCGATCTCTTCGGGGGGCAGGGGAATGGCCGGGGGAAAGTCGGTCTTGAGGAAGTTTGCGTTTGTCATGAAACGGTCTTTGCAAAAAAAGAGTGACAGACTGGTGACAGTTAGGACCCCTGCCGCCGAAGCTTGTCCATGACAGCGCGCATCATCGGTTTGGTCAAGGCTTTGCGGCGCGTGAAGGCTTCCTGATTCAGCGCCACGGCCAGACGGCGGGCGGCGCCGAACCGCCGCTCCATCCGGGCCACCGCGTAGGAGATCAGGTCGGGGTCGCATTCCAGCTCGCGCTCGGCCAGCTGCTTCATCAAGACCGCCGACAACAGCGCGTCGTCCGGCGGGGACAGGGCCGCCGTCGCCATGGAGCCCAGGCGGCTGGCGAGGTCGGGCAGATCGACCGACCATTGCGACGGTGGGCGCGTCGCCGTCAGCAACAGCGGCGCCGCTTCGGCTTGCGTCAGGTTGTACAGGTGAAACAGCGCTTCCTCGGCCGCTGAGTTGCCGGCCACCGCCTCTGCGTCTTCCAGAACGAGGGGGCCCCGCACGAGCTGCGGGATATCGGCGCCCTCCAGCCCCTCGGCGCAGGCGAAGGTCGCACCGGTTTGTTCCGCCCAGACATGGGCCAGATGGGTCTTGCCAGAGGCGGGCGGCCCCACAAGAACCAGCTTGCCCGAGGGCCAGTCCGTCCATGCCTCCACCTGGGCCAGCGCGGTGGCGTTGGACGGCGACACAAAGAAATCGTCGCGGCCAAGCGCGGGGCGGCGCAGCAGGTCGAAACTGAACTGCTCGGACATCGGTCTAGTCTTTGTCCGGCTGCGGGTCCGCGCCTTCGTTCTCCGGGGGGCGGATCCCGTCCAGGCCGCGATACAGCAGCCCGTCCTTGTATTGCTCGATCCCGAAGCGGGCCAGCACCCCAAGCGCCGCGGCCACGGGAACCGCGACCAACATCCCGACAAAGCCGAACAAGGCGCCAAAGACGGACAGGGCGAACAGCAGCCAGACCGGGTGCAGGCCCACCGATTTGCCCACCAGTTTGGGGGTCAGCACGTTGCCTTCGAGGAACTGGCCGGAAAAGAAGATCGCCGCCACAAGGGCAATCATCCACCACTCGCCCCAGAACTGGAAGAACGCCAGGCCAAGCGCTAGGGCGCCGCCGACCAGGGCGCCGACATAGGGAATGAAGGTCAGCAGCCCTGCGGTGGCGCCGACCACCAGGCCGAATTGCAGACCGGCCAGCATCAGGGTGATGGCGTAATAGGCGCCCAGGATCAGCATCACCGTGCCCTGACCCCGAACGAATGAGGCCAGCGTCCGGTCGATGCGCTTGGCCAGCAGTCGGATGGTCGGCGCATGGTCGCGCGGAAGCAGATCGTCGATCTCGTTGACCATCCTGTCCCAGTCGAGCAGCAGGTAGAAGGCGACGACGGGCACGATGACGATCAGCACCACGATGTTCAGAAGGCTCAGCGCCGAGGACACCACCGTATTCAACAGCGCCGCGCCCTTGGATTGCAGCATATCAGCGAGGCTTTGCAGGGACTGGCGCAGGGCCGAGCTTTGGTCCATCAGCTGTGGAAAGCTCTCTGACAGGAAGCTTTGCAGGTTCTGGAACAGGGACGGCGCCAGTTCCACCAGGGCCACCGCCTGCCGAATCAGCGTCGGGATCACGGCGAGTGCCAGGACGGCGAACATCAACAGCGCCCCGACAGAGATCAGCGCTGTCGCCATGGTCCGGCTGAGCCCACGCCTTTGCAGCCAGTCCGCCGTCGGGTCCAACAGATAGGCAATGGCGCCACCCAGAACGAAGGGCAGGATCACCCCGCCCAGAAACCACATCACGATCAGGAACACCGCCGTCGCGATGCCCCATATCCTTAACTGTGTCGTCGCGGGCAGGGCCATACGTGCTCCGGTCCAGTGATGTGCCTAGAAATAATCACCCTGCGTGGCGTTGCAAGCGTCCGTGTCGTCGCGGCGCGCGTCACTCCGGGCGTACCAGCTTGTCCGGCAGGCCGGTCAGATCCGCCAGGCCGAGCTGGCCCAGATTGGCCTTCATGTCATCCTCAAGGATATGGACGACGTGGTCGGCCCCGTCCCGGCCGAGGGCGGCGACGCCATAGTGAAACGCCCGGCCCAGCATCACGAGATCGGCCCCAAGGGCCAGGGCGCGCAGAACGTCGAGGCCGCCACGGATGCCGGAATCGAAAATCAGCGGATAGCTGTCGCCCACGGCGGCGCGGATTTGCGGCAGAACGTTGATCGCGGCCGGGGCCGCCTCGAACTGGCGCCCGCCGTGGTTCGAGACCCAGGCCGCGTCCACGCCTTCCTTCTGCAGCCGCACGGCGTCGTCCGGGTCCAGCACGCCCTTGACAATAAAGGGGCCGTCCCAGGCGTCGCGCAGGGCGCGCACATAATCCCAGTCGGGCGAGGTGCGGATCAGATAGCCCACATGCTGGGTCGACGACAGCGCGCCGGATTTGCCGGTGTAGCTTTCGATAAAGGCCAGCCGCGGGGCGCCCGCCATCAGCGTGGCGATGGACCAGGCCGGATGCGCGATGCATTGGGCGACGATTCGGGGCGACAGCTTGGGAGGATGCGTCAGCCCGCCGCGCCGCTGCCGTTCCCGGCGCGAGGCGGCCGGCACATCGACCGTGAGAACCAGCGTGCGAAAGCCCGAGTCCTTGACGCGCTTGAGCATGTCTGCGCGAATTTCGGGGTCGCGGGGCGGGTATAGCTGGAACCAGCCGTCGTCCGTCTCTGGCCCCACGGTTTCGGGCAATTGGGTGCAGACCGACGAGACGCAGAACGGGATATTACGCCGCTTGCCGACTCGGGCCAGCGTCACTTCGGCCCTGGGCCACATCAGGCCGGACATGCCGACCGGCGCGATGCCGAAGGGCAGCGCATAGTCGCGGCCCAGAAAGCGCGTGCGCAGATTATATTCCAACTCGCCGAACAGCACCGCCGGGCGCAGCAGGATCGCATCCAGCGCTGTGCGGTTGCGGTGGGCGCCGGCCTCTGTCCCCGTGGCGCTATCCAGATAGTCCCAGGCGAATCGCGGCATCCTGCGTTTTGCGCGCCGCGCCAGATCAGATATCGCCGGGTAGGATTGATCGAGGTCGGTCAATGTATCAGCAAATCTCCAAGCAGCCCCAGCCCGAACCCGGCCACCGCGCCCATCGGCGGGGCCCAGGCGTTTGTAACCGGCGCCTGCGGGGCGATGTCCTGAAAGATTAAGTACAATATGCCACCGGCCGCCGAAACCGACAAAACGCCAAGCAGCACAGGAAAGTCCGACAAGACGGCATGGCCCAGAAAGGCCGCTGCCGGGCCAAGGAAGGCCAGCGCGATGAAGAACGTCAGGGTCCGGCGCCCCTCTTGCGGGGTTTTCGGGCCGATCTCGTAGTAAGAGTTGAAGCCTTCGGGCAGGTTCTGCAGCGCGATCAGCATGGCCAGCAGCGGTGCCGCTGGGGCGCCCGCTGCGAAAAGCGCGCCCAAAGCGATCGCCTCGGGGATGAAATCCGCAAGCATGGCAAGCATTTGCCCCCGATTGCCCGAGGCGCGGGACAGCATCCAGTCGATCCCCGCGAACAGCAGCCCGCCGCCCGCGAAGGATACGACGGCCAGCCCGGGCGACAGATGTTCGGTGCCGCCGGGGATCAGCACCAGCGCCACGGCCGCCAGCAGAGCGCCGCCGCCAAAGGCGATGACGCTATGGCGCAGCTCCGTTTCCAGCCAGGCGCGTTTGACATGGGTGACCCGGGCGAGGGCGCCGCCAATCGGGATCATCGCCCCGGCCAACAAGGAAAACAGCAAGGCTTGCAGCATGATCGACCCCTAAACCCATTGTCATTCGACGCCCGGCAGATCCCCCGCCAGCCGCTGGTCGGACAATCGCAGCGTCCGCCCGTTCACTCTAGTGTTAGCCAAAAGGGGCCTAACGGAACGTAAAGAGAACAAGGCTTTTCCTCGCGCCGCTTTCGCGCTAGCATTGCCGGCATGAGCAGTTATCCCGAAGACGACGCCTTCGAGGCTGCGGCCTCAAGCTCTTTGGCCGCGCGTGCGATGGCAGCACGCCCGATGCCCTATCTTGACGGCCTGAACCCGGCCCAGCGCGAGGCGGTCGAGGCGCTGGACGGGCCCGTGCTGATGCTGGCCGGGGCGGGCACCGGCAAGACCAAGGCGCTGACCACCCGGATCGCGCATCTGTTGAACACCGGGCGCGCCCGGCCCAACGAGATTCTCGCGGTGACCTTCACCAACAAGGCCGCCCGCGAGATGAAAGAGCGGGTCGCGGCCCTGCTGGGGCAGACGGTGGAGGGGATGCCGTGGTTGGGCACCTTCCATGCGATCTGCGTCAAGCTGCTGCGCCGCCATGCGGAACTGGTGGAGCTGAAGTCGAACTTCACCATCCTCGACACCGACGACCAGATCCGGCTGCTGAAACAGCTGATCGTCGCGGCGAACATAGACGAGAAACGCTGGCCGCCCCGGATGCTGTCGGGCATAATCGACAATTGGAAGAACCGGGCCTGGACGCCGGACAAGGTGCCGACCGAAGAGGCCAACGCCTTCAACCGGCGCGGGATCGAGCTTTATGCCCAGTATCAGGCCCGCCTGCGCGAGCTGAACGCGGTCGATTTCGGCGATCTGCTGCTGCATGTGCTGACGATCTTTCAGACGCATGAGGATGTGCTGGCGCAGTATCAGCGCTGGTTCCGCTACATTCTGGTGGACGAATATCAAGATACCAATGTTGCCCAGTATCTGTGGTTGCGGCTGTTGGCGCAGGCGCACAAGAATGTGTGCTGCGTGGGCGATGACGATCAGTCGATCTATGGCTGGCGCGGGGCCGAGGTGGGCAATATCCTGCGGTTCGAAAAGGATTTCCCCGGCGCCACGGTTGTGCGTCTGGAACAGAATTATCGCTCTACCCCACATATTCTCGCCGCCGCGTCGGGCGTGATCAATGCCAATGAGGGGCGACTGGGCAAGACCCTGTGGACCGATAAGAATGACGGCGAAATGCTGCGGCTGATCGGCCATTGGGACGGCGAGGAAGAGGCGCGCTGGATCGGCGAAGAGCTGGAGGCGATGCAGGCGGGCACGCGCGGGATGCGGCCGATGGGGCTGGACGACAGTGCGATTCTGGTGCGGGCCTCGCATCAGATGCGGGCGTTCGAGGATCGGTTTCTGACCATCGGTCTGCCCTATCGCGTGATCGGCGGGCCGCGGTTTTACGAGCGGATGGAGATCCGCGATGCCATGGCCTATTTCCGCGTCGCCTGTTCGCCCGACGACGATCTGGCGTTCGAGCGGATCGTGAACACGCCCAAGCGGGGGGCGGGCGACAAGGCGCAGCAATTGATCCAGCGCACGGCGCGGGCGAATGGCGTGTCGCTGCTGGAGGGAGCGCGGCTGTGCGTGTCGGCGGGGCAATTGGCCGGCAAGGCCAAGGGACAGATCGGGACGCTGGTCGAGGGCTTTGACCGATGGCGCGCGATGGCGGCCAATCCCAAGCAATCGCATATTGAACTGGCCGAGCAGATTCTGGACGAGTCGGGCTATACGGCGATGTGGCAGGCGGACAAGACGCCGGAGGCGCCGGGGCGGCTGGAGAACCTGAAAGAACTGGTCAAGGCTCTGGAATCCTTCGACAACCTGCAAGGGTTTCTGGAGCATGTGGCGCTGATCATGGACAATGAGACGGATGATGGCGGCGCGAAAGTCTCTATCATGACGCTGCATGGTGCCAAGGGGCTGGAGTTTCCGTCCGTCTTTCTGCCGGGTTGGGAGGATGGGCTGTTCCCCTCGCAACGCTCGATGGACGAAAGCGGGGTCAAGGGCCTGGAGGAAGAGCGGCGGCTGGCCTACGTCGGGATTACGCGGGCGAGGGAATTGTGCACGATCTCTTTCGCGGCGAACCGGCGGGTCTATGGCCAGTGGCAATCGGCGCTGCCATCGCGGTTCATCGACGAATTGCCAGAGGCGCATGTGGATGTGCTGACGCCCCCGGGCCTGTACGGCGGCGGCTATGGGGCGGCCGGGATGGGTGCAGGCGCGGCGGGCGCTCAGGACAGCGGCATCGAGCAGCGGGCGATGGACGCCAATGTCTACAACTCGCCGGGCTGGCGGCGGTTGCAGGCGCGCCAGTCGAACCGGCCGATGAGCCAGCCACGCGAAAGCCGGACCCAGGTGATCGATCTGGATGCGGTCTCTGCCTTTACCCAGGGCGACCGGGTGTTTCATGCCAAGTTCGGGTATGGCTATGTGATGGGCATCGAAGGCGACAAGCTGGACATCGAATTCGAGAAGGCGGGATCGAAGAAGGTGGTGGCCAAGTTCATCGTCTCGGCGGAGCGGGCGGACGACGTGCCGTTCTGAGCGGGCCCCGGGGCGTGGAGGTGTTTCGGCGCCTTCGGCGCCGACCGACCGGGGGCTGCGCCCCCGGCCCCCCGCTGCGAGAGGTCTTGCTTTCGATCCGCGCAAGGGGGGTGTTCGGGGCCGTGGGGCTTGACCCGGGTCAGGGGCGACCGTAAGTCCGCGGTTGCACTGGAAGGGGACGGAC
>CAYGRI010000231.1:0-8743 GCA_964352155.1 uncultured Maritimibacter sp.
GTCCGGGGGAGTGGGCGGCAACTCTGGAAGAGGTAAATATGAAGAAATCCGTATTCCTTGGCGCGTCCGTCGTCGCCGGTTTCTTTGCCGGTGCCGTCGCCGCGGGCACCTTGGACGACGTCATGGCACGCGGATTCCTGAAATGCGGGGTCAATACGGGGCTTGCCGGCTTTGCAGTCGAGGATGCGAACGGAAATTGGGACGGCTTTGACGTCGGCATCTGCCGCGCCGTCGCCGCGGCCGTTCTGGGCGATCCGGCGGCGGTGGAATACGTTCCGACAACCGGCAAGACCCGGTTCCTGGCGCTGTCCAAGGGCGATGTCGACATGTTGGCTCGCAACACCACCTGGACGCTCAGCAGCGATGCCGGGATGGATTTCAACTTTGCCGGGATCAGCTATTACGACGCGCAGGGTTTTATCGTGCCCCGCGCGCTTGGCGTGACCTCGGCCAGAGAGCTGGAGGACGTTCGGATCTGCATCCAGACCGATACGACCAGCGCCCTCAACCTCGCGGATTTCTTCAAGGTTCACAGCATCGACTACGAATTGGTGCCGATCCAGACGAATGCCGAAGCGCTGAGCAAGTACAATGCGGGCGATTGCAACGTCTATACTACCGACGCCTCCGGCCTTGCGGCCTCGCGGGCGACATTCGAGGCGCCGGGCGACCACACGATCCTGCCCGAAACGATCTCCAAGGAGCCGCTGGGCCCGCTGGTCCGGCATGGCGATGACGAATGGGGCGACGTGGTGCGCTGGACGCTGAACGCCCTGATCGCCGCCGAAGAGCTTGGCGTGACCTCTGCCAATGTGAACGAGATGGCGGCGGGCCCGTCCGAGAATTCGCAGGTCAACCGGATGCTGGGCACCGAGGGCGATCTGGGCGCGATGCTGGGCCTGCCCCCCGACTGGGCCAAGCGCGCGATCGCCGCCGGTGGCAATTACGGCGAGCTGTTCGAGAAACATATCGGAGAGAATACGCCGATCGGCCTGGCGCGCGGGCTGAATGCGCAATGGATCGACGGCGGCCTGATCTACGCCCCGCCCTTCCGGTAGCCTGTTGAGTCAGGGCGCCTCGGGTTGAACCCGACGAGGCAGGCGCCTTAGTCCGGGACGTTATCGATTCCCGACCCGCCCCAGGGATGGCAGCGAAAGATCCGGCGCACGGCGAGGCAGGACCCTTTGATCCCTCCGTGCTTCTCCAACGCTTCCAGCGCATAGGCAGAGCAGGTCGGCTGAAAGCGGCAGCCATGCCCGACCCAGGGCGAGAACAACAGCCTGTAGGCCCGCACCGGCAGCGCACAGACCCAGGCCAACGGTGTCACGAATGGACCTTGCCGAGCGCGGTCTGCAAGTCTTGCACCATGGTCGCGAACAGCCGGTCTGCCGTGGTGCCGGCCCGTCCGATCAGCACGTAATCCCACCCCGCGCGGCCCGCCTGTGGCAGCACCTCTCGCGCGATGGCGCGCAGGCGGCGCTTGGCGCGATTGCGGGCAACGGCATTGCCGACCTTCTTGGAACAGGTATAACCGATGCGGATCTCGGCCTCGGCCGGCTCCGCCCCCCCGCGACGACGGGCCTGCAGCACAAACCCCGGCATCGCCTGCCGCCGCGCCCGCGCGGCCTTCAGGAAATCCGCCCGCTTTTGCAAAGTGCTCATACAAAACGGCAACGCTGGCGGCCCCCCTTGAACAGAGGCCACCTGCGGTGTCATACGCGGTCCGTCTGTACGCCGATCAGGCGCAGAGATGCTTCCGGCCCTGCGCGCGGCGGGCATTCAGGATCTTGCGCCCGGCTTTGGTCGCCATGCGCGCGCGAAAGCCATGCCGACGCTTGCGGACCAGGTTCGATGGTTGAAAGGTGCGCTTCATCGCAAAACTCTCCGTCAGGCCAGCCCGCCCGGGATTCGGGGGCCGGTTCATGTTCGAGCCCCGCGAATAGGCGTTGACCGATGGCTTGTCAACCAAGACCATTCAGGCATCTGCCCCGGATCGCGCGGGCCGATGTTTCAATCCGCCCGGCCCGGCGCCGTCTTGAATGTTACAGCCTCGCGGATTTCCGCAATATTCGCGCCTCCCGCCGTCACCTTCGATCAACGCCCCGTGAAGCCCCTGTTCTGCTTGCGAAAGGCCGGTCATCTATGCCTCAACCCGAATGCGAGAGGCCCAAAGGAAAATGACCGACCATATGAGCGATCCCCCCCGGACAAGCTGGACCCGCCACCTGCCGCTGATCGGCATCGCAATGGTCGCCGTGATCGGCGCGTTCACATTGCGCGATTACCTGTCCTTTGACGCCCTGCGCGACAACCGCGAGGTGCTGATCGCCTTTCGCGATGCCAATTTCGGCCTGACCGTCGCGGGGTTCATCGCGGTCTACGCGGTGATCGTCGCGTTCTCCCTGCCCGGCGCCACCATCGCCACGCTGACCGGCGGCTTTCTGTTCGCCACTTTCCCCGGTGCCTTGTTCAACGTCGTCGGCGCGACGCTGGGGGCCACGTTGATCTTTCTGGCCGCCCGCTGTGGCCTTGGCGCGCGGCTGGGCGAACGGCTGGAGGGCAGCGAGGGCCTGGTCAAACGGCTCAAGGACGGGATTGACGAAAACCAGTGGTCGATGCTGTTCCTGATGCGCCTTGTGCCTGCGGTGCCGTTCTTTGTCGCCAACCTCGTGCCCGCCTTTGTACAGGTGCCGACTTGGCGCTTTGTGGTGTCGACGTTTCTGGGCATCATTCCGGGCGCCATCGTCTATACCTCGGTCGGCGCGGGTCTGGGCGAGGTCTTTGCCCGCGGTGAGACGCCGGATCTGGGCATCCTCTTTTCGCCGGAGATCCTGCTGCCGATCCTCGGCCTTTGCGCGCTTGCCGCGCTGCCGATCCTGCTGAAGACGCTGCGCGGACGCAAGGAGCTGTGACGATGACGCGGATCAAGACGGATATCTGCGTGATCGGCGCCGGGTCGGGTGGCCTGTCGGTGGCCGCCGGGGCGGTGCAGATGGGCGCAAAGGTCGTCCTGCTGGAAGGCCACAAGATGGGCGGCGACTGCCTGAACTATGGCTGCGTCCCGTCCAAGGCGCTGATCGCGGCGGGCAAACACGCCCATGCCATGACCGACGGCGCGGCCTTCGGGATCATGCCTAGCGCGCCCCAGGTGGATTACGCGGCCGCCAAGGATCATGTGCGCCGCGCCATCGACACCATCGCCCCCGTCGACAGCCAGGAGCGGTTCGAGGGGCTGGGCGTCACGGTGATCCGAGACTGCGGCCGCTTCATCTCCAAGACCGAGGTGCAGGCCGGGGACACGGTGATCAAGGCGCGGCGGTTCGTGATCGCCACCGGCTCCGGCCCCTTTGTGCCGCCGATCCCCGGGATCGACACGGTGCCCTATCTGACCAACGAAACCATCTTTGACCTGCGCGAGAAGCCGGACCACCTGATCATCATCGGCGGCGGCCCCATCGGGCTGGAGATGGCGCAGGCCCATATCCGCCTTGGCGCGAGGGTCACGGTGATCGAGGGGCAAAACGCGCTGGGCAAGGACGACCCCGAGCTGGCGGCGCTCGTTCTGGAAAACCTGCGCGCCGAGGGGGTCGAGATCGTCGAAGACGCCGCCGCGCAAGAGATCACCGGGACCGCAGGCGCGATCACCGTCAAGACGCCCAAGGGCGACCATAGCGGCAGTCACCTGCTGGTCGCGGTCGGGCGAAAGGTCAATCTCGACGGGCTGGATCTGAAAGCGGGCGGCGTGGCCCATGACCGGGCGATCAAGGTCGATGCCTCGCTGCGCAGCGTTTCCAACAAGCGCGTCTATGCCGTGGGCGACGCGGCGGGCGGGCTGCAATTCACCCATGTGGCGGGCTATCATGCGGGGGTGATCATCCGCTCCATACTGTTCGGGCTGCCGTCCAAGACCCGGACGGATCACATCCCCTGGGTCTCCTACACCGATCCGGAACTCGCACAGGTCGGCCTGACCGAGGCAGAGGCGCGCCGCAAGTTCGGCGCGAGGCTGGAGGTTGTGCGCGCCGATTACGCCCATAACGACCGGGCGATCACCGACGGCAAGACCACCGGCTTCGTCAAGGTGATGGTCGCGGGCGGCCGGCCTGTTGGCGCCTCCATCGTGGGGGCGCAGGCCGGGGAATTGATCGGCCTTTGGGCGCTGGCCCTGGCCAATCGAATGAAGATGAGCGCCATCGCCGGCATGGTGGCGCCATATCCGACGCTGGGAGAGGTTAACAAGCGGGTCGCGGGCGCCTATTTTAGCCCCAGATTGTTCGAAAGCCCCACCGTGAAACGGGTGGTCGGCCTCGTGCAGCGCTGGTTGCCCTGAACCGGGCCAAAAGGGACGACGATGTCAGTCAATTCGCTTTCCGGCCGCTTTCTGATCCTGACGACCGTCTTCGTCATGTTGGCCGAAGTGCTGATCTTCGTTCCGTCCGTGGCGCGGTTCCGGCAGGATTACCTGTTGCTGCGGCTGGAAAAGGCGCAGATCGCCTCGCTGGCGCTTTTGGCGAATGACATGATCGATACCGACCTGGAACGGGAATTGCTGGCCAATGCCGGTGTGTTCAACGTCGTTCTCAGGCGCGACGAGGTGCGGCAGCTGATGCTGTCCTCGCCGATCCCGGCCCCGATCATGGACACCTACGACCTCCGCGACCCCGGACCGATCGAGCTGATCGGCGATGCCATCCGCTGCCTGCTGGATCCCCGCAACGAGGTGATCCGGGTGATCGGCAACCCCGTCCGAGAGGCGGGGCTGCTGATCGAGGTCACAATGGAAACCGCGCCGTTGCGGGCCGCGATGCTGGAATTCGGGCTGCGGATCCTGCTGCTGTCGGCGGTGATCTCTATCATCACGGCGGCGCTGCTATTCCTCGCGGTGCGCAGCTTTATCGTGCGCCCGATGGAGCGGGTGGTGAAGGGGATGATGAGCTATGCCAAGGCGCCCGAGGACGCGCGGCGGATCATCCAGCCCTCGGCCACCGTCCGCGAATTGCGCGATGCAGAACATGCGCTGGCCGACATGCAGCGGCAGATGTCCGGTGCTCTGCGGCAAAAGGAACGCCTGGCTCAGTTGGGCGGCGCCGTGGCCAAGATCAGCCACGATCTGCGCAATATCCTGACAACCGCGCAGTTATTCGGGGATCGTCTGGACCTGTCCGAGGATCCCGCCGTCCAGCGCGCCGCGCCCAAGCTCGTGAATTCCATCGCCCGCGCCGTGCATCTGTGCGAATCGACGCTGGCCTTCGGCAAGGCGGAGGAACCGCCCCCCATGCTGGACCGGATGCGCCTGGCCGATGTGGTCGCCGACGTGATCGAGGCAGAGCGTCTGGCCAGCGACGAGCATGACATCAGCTTTGCCGAAGACGTGCCCGGCGCCATGGTAATCCGCGCCGATTCAGAGCAATTGTACCGCGTGCTAGCCAATTTGACCCGCAACGCACGACAGGCGATTGTGGCGACCGGCGCGCCCGGCGAGATCTCTGTTCAGGCGGATGAAACTGCGCAGGAATGGATCATTCGCCTGCGCGACACCGGGCCGGGGCTGCCGCCGAAAGCGCAGGAATATCTGTTCCAGCCGTTCCAGGGGGGCACCCGCAAGGGCGGCTTCGGGCTTGGCCTGACAATCGCGTCTGAGCTGGTGCGCGGGCATGGCGGCCAGTTGGTCTTGGAACAGACGAGCGAGGAAGGCACATGTTTCGCGATCCATCTGCCAAAAGTCGTGATGGAGCTCGACGCGGCGGCCGAATAGGGAAATCGCGCTTGCATCTGGCCGAACCTACCGCTACATCGCTCCCACTCGCGCGCTGGTAGCTCAGTTGGATAGAGTACTTGACTACGAATCAAGGGGTCGGGGGTTCGAATCCTCCCCAGCGCGCCATAACTCTTCCACCGGACTGAATTTCCTCTAACACCTTGAAGGGAAAGGCAGTTTTTGGTGTTCGAAGACCTTGATTCCGGCTATACGCAACCGGCTCCAAAAAGGCCAATCTGAGCACCGTCCTACGCCACACCAAGTCCGCCTTTTCCCAAATATTCCAAGGACTTGATAGAAACTGGAGGGCGTGTTCGAACGACTCCTCCATGGTGTAGCGTGGTTTGCCCGCAGAAGTGAGCTTTTCTTCCAAGAGCAGTTTTTGTCCCTCCAGACCCGAAATCCGCTGCTCGTAGCGTCCGACAACACTCATGTTGTCGGTTTCGACGATGCGGTCTAGCAGGCTTTCGACCTGCTTCTCGATCTTGTGGATATCTTTTTTAAGCGATGCTGCGTCTTGGTCGGCCTGTGAACTGCGCAGCTTCCAGACATCATCGAACATAGCCTTGGCGAGCTTGTACAGGCCCTTGGACGGCTGGAGACGCTTTAAAAGGGCCTCGAAGTCACCTTCGAGATCGTCCCTACGGATCGATTTTCCGGCGCTCTGACAGCCCTTGTTTCGACAGATGTAGTACGGATGTCTTACACCCGACTTGCTCTTCGACCAGTTGGCTGTCAGCGGCTTGCTACAATCATCGCACAGCACAAAGCCGCGCAGAACAAAGTCTTCGCTGAAATCCTTGCGGGCGGGAGCCTTGGCGTTGCCTTGCAGGCGGTCCTGAATGCGCTGGAACGTCTCATAGCTGATCAGGCCCACATGCTGACCCTTGCGCAACGGGATGTTCCAATTTGGGGCAGAGATCATGCCAGCATAAATCGGCTGGGTGAGCAGATCATGGATTCGTTGGTTGCGGATAGTGCCATCGGGAAGGTCTTTGGGATAACGCGGTTGCGCTTCCAGAAAGCGTTTAACTTCTACTTGCGTTTGAAATCTGCCGAATGCGTAGCCCTCTAGCGCTTCCTGAATGATCGAAGCAACGGGCTCATCGCGCACCAAGATTTTCTTGTGCGCAGGGTGCATCTCATAGCGATAGCCCTTCGGAGGCCTGCTGAGCACGCAATATCCGTTTAAAACGCGTGAGCGCATTCTGTTGACTGTTTGTTCGGCGTTCTTTTGGCGCTGGTGTTGGGACATCGACGCCAGCATGTTCTCCACGAGCAGGGAGTCCGAATCTTCACCAAACTCGATGGACGGGCTTTGGAGAATGCCTCCCGCAGAGTCGATATCGCGCCTCAGTTTGAGGTGAGCATCAAGTCCGCGCGCCAGGCGCGAGATATCATCGATGATGACGACATGCGGGTCCTTCCGATGCTTGCGAAGGAACCGCAGCATCTCATGCATGCCGGGCCGGGTCGTGAGACTTCCCGACATATCGTCGGAAAAGACCTCTACGACATCATAGCCCTTATACCTTGCAAATTCACGGCAGCGGGTTTCCTGGCTTCCGAGCCCGTCGCCCTTCTTGAGCTGCTTAGCGGACGAAACGCGCGCGTAAATCACGGCCTTTGAGGCCGCTTTGCTCTGGTTTTCCTTCCATAGTTGCATGACTACTCCTTCTTCTTGCGGCGAGGCTTACTCAGCCGCTTTGTTGTTGAAGTTTTCACATAGGGTGGTTGCTTGGCAGCTTACCACGCCCAGCTCTGCTTTGCTGCCCTG
Source organism: uncultured Maritimibacter sp. (assembly GCA_964352155.1). GTDB lineage: Bacteria > Pseudomonadota > Alphaproteobacteria > Rhodobacterales > Rhodobacteraceae > Psychromarinibacter. The sequence goes on from CAYGRI010000231.1 coordinate 7,536, forward strand.
ATCGGCGATTTCGTCGTCTTTTCCACAGGCTTGCTGGAGCGGGGACAAGCCCCATCCTGCATCGACGAACGAAACCATGAGAATGTAAAGCATCTTCAGATACTCCATCCACTCATCCTCAGGCACGTCCAGTTCAATTCGAATGCGTTCGATCAACTCCAGGTCAAAGCTCGCGATCCGATCTTCGAAATTCAGCGAGACACCGTAGGCATCCAGTGCGCTCGGGCTGTGTTCGACGGGCGCTTTTTCATCGTCAGTCATATCCGCACCCTCCTTTCTTGTTGTTGCCTGAGGCGCGCACATATTATCGCCTGCATCATGCAGGCTGATTGCCCTTGTATTTGAGTCGTCCCTGAAGTTTTCGTTGGCCGTGTTGGCACAAAGCGAAGTGGATGAATTCTTGGGCGCATTGCCCGAAACTCCACTCTCACCTTTCATTTTAACACGCTGCATAGAATATGCGCAAATTTGTTCTTTTTTCGTTCCCTTGGTCATAGTTCTACCTTTCTCTGCTTTGGTCCCGCCAGGAGCGGGCCGTTTCAAAATCAGCACGGCCTTTTCGTGCTGTTGCGCGCATTTTTTCGCGCATGCTGTTCACGCGATTTCTTTGATCTCGCATCGTTCTTTCGCTCACCTCGCGTTTGAGCGTCTCGTCATCGATCTCAAAAGCGGGTTCTGGGTGATCCGGGGCTTCTAAGGCCAACCAGTCGAGTGCCTCCTTTGTCTTGATGCCCTTGTCTGCAACCTTCGATGGATCGGGCAGACCCTCGCGCCGCACGTGAGCTTTCGGGCTTGAGGCCCGCTTGAAGGCGTCGCCCATATCACCGCTCACGATCCCGCTCCCTTGTCCGGCCAGCCTTAGGGCGGTCGGAGGTGCGCTCCGACTTGCGGACTTCGATCTTGCGTTCGCGGATGGCATCATGAGCGCGTCCCGCCAGATGCTGGAGGGCCAACAAATGCCGCTCTGAGAAACTCTGGGATTTGCGCCAGTTTCCGTCCTTGTCTTGCCAGGACCGGGCAAAGGTGACGTTGTGCTGAACGCTGTCATCGCGGGCGTTCTCCCAGATTTCAGCGCTCAAGGTGCCTTCGCGCAGCTTGGCGGCAGGTTGCTTCTTCGTTTCATCGCTCATTGATTTCATTCCTTTCTATGGTCAGGGGGTCAGGGGGTCAGGGGTCAGGCTTTGGGCTTGAAGCCGTCGACAAAACGA